>NZ_JAMOKH010000007.1:0-200857 GCF_023656585.1 Bacteroides sp. B1-V-101
TTCGAACGATAGAAATCGCCAAGAAGTTCAAGCTGATAAGGACTAAAGGTCATGTCACTCTTTTTCATCTTTTATTCATTTTAGTTGATACTTATAGTAGTCAACCAAATCCAGGGTAAGACATGTCGGTAAAATAACACACGAATAAAGGCATCAAATGCCATAGAGATAAGTAACATAATATATAAACAACAAGTAAACAGCAACCAAGATGCGAGATCCATTTGGCAACTACTTACGTAAAAGGCAAAGAAATGGAATGAGAGATACCCCAAAAAGAGTGAGGGATAGACTGAAATGAAGCGATTCTAGGGAGAAAATAATGAGAGATACCTATTTGAGAAGTATCTCTCATTCTGTAATATACTAATTATATGTAGATTACACAAAAACAGTGAGACCGTGAGACTAAAATATTTTTTTCTTTGCAGGAGTTAGCTGAAAGAAGGAACTCTTTTAAGTCTATCTAATGCAAAAACATATAACTATTTATGCATGTAAATGCATTCCTATGGCCATACCTATTAAATAAGGTATTAACCAAATGCACCAAACGACGATACTAAAACGATTAAAATGCCTTTTCGCCTCGGCAGATCCCTTCACATAAGTCCATATCGCCCATGAAGCATGTACAAACATCAGAAGAATGGCAATCGTCCCCGTTACCGTGTGGATTTCATCATGCAAATGCGTTAATTCGGCAATATGCTCCATCAGGCTGGTCCCGACTGCATCGGACACCAATCCTAAAAGAAAGAAAATAATATGCCATAACTTCAGTTTCTTTTGCAGCCTTTCTCCCCATACACCGATAGTATAAAATACCAATGCAGATGAAATAACGCAGATTGCCGCTATCAAATAATGTATATCAACCTGATTGAGTTCCATAAAATTTATATTTCAGATAACAACAAAGCAACGAATAGATAGTTCGACGCATAGCAATCTTTCACAAATGCAATCCCGACTTAGCAAACGAAGAAAAAACGTAAACGGATTTGTCACTTTTCACAAAAAAGTAAGATATGGCGATTTGCAGAAACAAATAAATCGACTACCTTTGTGGGCGATTTAGAGAATCGTGACTACGTATTTTTAATTATATCACTAAAAAAAAGAGCTAATTATGACTTATTCACACGAAGTGGAACACATGTGTGTTGTAAAGAAGGGTCCTAACCACGGACCGGCTCCCATACCCGAAGAAGGCAAATGGGTAAAATCTAAAGAAATCGTTGATATTTCAGGTTTGACACACGGTATCGGTTGGTGTGCTCCTCAGCAGGGTGCTTGTAAACTGACACTGAATGTTAAAGAAGGCGTTATCCAGGAAGCTTTAGTTGAGACTATCGGATGTTCCGGTATGACTCACTCAGCTGCTATGGCTGCTGAAATCCTTCCGGGTAAAACAATCCTCGAAGCACTGAACACTGACCTTGTTTGCGACGCAATCAACACAGCTATGCGCGAACTCTTCCTGCAAATCGTTTACGGACGCACTCAGTCTGCTTTCTCTGAAGGTGGTTTGATTATCGGTGCAGGTCTGGAAGACTTAGGTAAAGGTCTGCGCAGCCAGGTAGGTACCCTTTATGGTACTCTGGCTAAAGGTCCTCGTTACCTTGAAATGGCTGAAGGTTACATCAAAAATATCTTCTTGGATAAGAATGATGAAATCTGTGGATACGAATTCGTTCACATGGGTAAATTCATGGATGAAATCAAGAAGGGAACTGATGCTAACGAAGCATTGAAGAAAGTTACAGGTACTTATGGTCGTGTAACAGCAGAACAGGGAGCAGTTAAACACATTGATCCACGTCACGAATAATATAAGGAGGAAAGAAACTATGATTAGAGAAGTAAAATTCGAAAGCCAAGACCGTCGTATCAAAGGTATCATTGAAGCCTTGAACGCTAACGGCATCAAAGACATCGAAGAAGCTAACGCAATCTGCGAAGCTGCCGGACTTGATCCTTATAAAACGTGTGAAGAAACTCAGCCTATCTGTTTTGAAAACGCAAAATGGGCTTATGTGGTAGGTACTGCAATTGCTCTTAAGAAGAACTGCACAAACGCTGCTGAAGCTGCTGAAGCTATCGGTATCGGTTTGCAGGCATTCTGTATCCCGGGTTCTGTAGCTGACGACCGTAAGGTTGGTATCGGTCATGGTAACCTGGCTGCTATGTTGCTTCGCGAAGAAACTAAATGTTTCGCATTCCTTGCAGGTCACGAATCTTTCGCTGCTGCTGAAGGTGCTATCAAAATCGCTGCAAAAGCAGACAAAGTACGTAAAGAGCCATTGCGTTGCATCCTGAACGGTCTTGGAAAAGACGCTGCTCAGATCATCTCTCGTATCAATGGTTTTACTTATGTTCAGACTCAGTTTGATTATTTCACTGGTGAGCTGAAAGTAGTTCGCGAAATCGCTTACTCTGACGGTCCTCGTGCAAAAGTAAAATGCTACGGTGCTGACGATGTTCGCGAAGGTGTAGCTATCATGTGGAAAGAAGGCGTAGACGTATCTATCACAGGTAACTCTACTAACCCGACTCGTTTCCAACACCCGGTTGCCGGTACTTATAAGAAAGAACGTGTATTGGCTGGTAAGCCATACTTCTCAGTTGCTTCCGGTGGTGGTACAGGCCGTACTCTTCACCCCGATAACATGGCAGCTGGTCCGGCTTCTTATGGTATGACAGATACAATGGGTCGTATGCACTCAGACGCTCAGTTCGCTGGTTCTTCATCAGTTCCTGCTCACGTAGAAATGATGGGATTCCTGGGAATTGGTAACAACCCGATGGTAGGATGTACAGTGGCTTGTGCTGTAGACGTAGCTCAGGCTTTGGCTAAGTAATTAAAGTTACATTATATAAATAAACTCCTGTAGTCCATGTGATTACAGGAGTTTTTTATTTGTGGTAATTTGAAGTAGATGGCAGTTTCAGATACCTTATCTCACCTATCATTTAGAATTGTTGAATGATAGATTTATATACAATGAAAGCTACATTTACATAAAATCATAATCAAAAGAAGCAGCAGGAACGCTTGAACCAGCAGAAAGCTATGAGAGAGGGCAAATCGAAGAGTTAATATCTTTTGCCAACTCAAATCATTTATGAATAACTATTATAGTATTGATTAATAACAGATTGCTATAGTTTACAAGAAGCCGAAATGATAGGATTCTTGGGAATTGGTACCCCCCAATGGTAAGTTGCACTGTGGCTTGCGCTGTAAACGTAGCTCAGGCCTTAGCTAAGTAATAAAAGTTACTTATTATTATACAGGAGAGTATTTTTTATAAGGCACTCTCCTATTTTTATAAAAAAGATGATGATTGTTACAAATAATCTACACTATCGTTGTTTAGTTCTCTACAACAAATTCTTACCATGAACCAGCTTATAACATATCTTTGCAATGAGATAATAATATCCATAAATTATTAAAAAGAGAAGAGGATATAAAGAGAGAATTTTAGAAAATAAAGAATTACATAAAATAAACTCTCGAAAATAATCCAGTATGACACACATCGGACAAATTATTGAAAAAGAGCTCCATCGCCAAGAACGCTCGGTCACATGGTTCGCAAGACGACTCTATTGCGATCGAACTAATGTATATAATATATTTAGAAGACAGAGCTTAGATACAGAACTGTTGTTACGTATATCCATTATATTAGAATACAATTTCTTCCAAATATATTCTGATATATATAACAACAGAACATAGAAATATCTTCTACAACCTTGTATATAAAACAGCAACAATTAAAAGGATATTTATGTTTAAAGAGCATGTATCTTTGCAAAGTTTTTTAAGACAACCAAAGTATATGACTAAAAAGATTACACATTAAAAACAAAAAAGATGAAACAATTTAGAATTTTAAGTATGTTGATGATTGTGCTTATATCAAGCCTGTCATTTGTATCATGTGGAGATGATGATGATGAAACGTCTGGTGATTTCAGTGCCAGCATAGCAGGAGTTTATACAGGTAAACTCAAAGTTGGAACTAATGTTACAGCTGATGCATATGTAGTCACTGTCACCAAAGTATCTTCTTCTGTAGTAAAAGTTACCGCTGACTTCTACACAGATAACGGTAGTGAAAATTACAATGTTACTAAAGAAGGCAATCAATACATTCTTTCAAGCGAAAGCTCATCTGGTATCAACATAACTGTTACAGGTAAAGCAATGACTATAAGTTTCCTTAATAATGCAGGAAGTATGACCACTTTTACCGGAACTCGTGATTAAAGCCCACCAATCTTTACAGTAAAAGTAGAAATTCAGTAAAGGTTACAAATATCCCAAAGCCGTAATTTCCCTTTTCTTGAAAATGAGAAATTACGGCTTTTATAAATAAAAGCTATGAAAATTGTATATAACACTATTCTCTTTACATTACTATTTCTAGCCACAAGCTGTGATCATTCGGAGAAAATCGATGATATAAAACTTGAAATTTCACAAAACATCTTCCGCAACATCGACAATAACGGAGGGAAAATAACTGTTGCTATCACATCTAATTCTGAATGGATCATCGCAAATTCAGCTGATTGGTGCATACCAGACAAATATCAAGGAGAAGGAAACGATATACTTACTATAAAAATTCTAGCTAACACCAAACATGCAAACAGACAAACTAATCTAATCATATCCGCCCAAGGGATAAACCAAACAATCAAGATTTCACAACAAAAAGGAGAAGTTAATCCAGATTTAGATAAAATACACTATCAATTACCCGTTATTTTCCATGTTCTTTATCAAAACGAAAATGACATAAATCAATATATAAAAGAAGACCATTTAAAAGATGTATTAGTGCGAACTAACCATTTCTATCAATCTGAAAAATGTGGAATTGATATAAATCTCGAATTTGTATTAGCAACCAAAGATAAGAATGGAACCACATTACCAGAACCTGGAGTAGAAAGAGTGCCATTTAATGAGCTTCCTATTGATTGCGAAAAGTTTATGAGAGATAATACAGGAAAATATACATCTTTACTATGGGAACCCAATGAATACATTAACATAATGGTATATCCTTTTACGGATTCGCAGATTTTAGGCATATCTACATTTCCATATAGTTTAAAGGACTTTTTTTTAGAAGGGACTCAACAGGTATCAGCTTCGTGGATCACTTTAGAGAATTTGAGTTTCCCATATTGTATATCGATCAATAGTTCATATATTTATGAGCAAAGTACAGATGAAAGAATTAATCAAAACGATGCTGCAATAACATTAGCACACGAACTCGGACACTATTTAGGATTACGTCATGTATTCTCAGAAGGAGGGACCACTTCAATGTGTACCGATACGGATTATTGCAAAGATACTCCCAGTTATAACCGTAGTGAGTATGAACAATGGCTTAACAATTTGGATAAACAGAATAAATATCAATTAAAAGATTTAGCTAAACGATATAGCTGTGAAAAAGGAGAATATGAAGCACACAACATTATGGACTATGCATATTGCTTTTATAATGAAATAACTTTAGAACAACGAAAAAGAATACGCCATATCTTAAACTATAGCCCACTGATTCCAGGTCCCAAAGAAAGCAGAATAGATACCAGAGGCGTACAAGGCAGATTGAATTTGCCAATATGTATAATGAAATAACATAATCAGGTAAAACGGGGCAGCAAGTATTTCATCGACTGTTCCTCCATAGTAGTCAAATGTCAGAACAAGTCTTGACTATTACAACTAATTATCCGTTTTCTACATCACAATACAAAACTTTTATACAGGATAACTTGTTATTACAATATAACCAAACATCATGAAACGATGCTACTGACATTTTTAAACATACTGGCCACCATCATTGGCGTAATCAGTTTATTGATTGTAACCTATGGAGTATTCGTAGGATTCATCGCTTTTCTCCGTAACGAATTCAAACGGATCAACGGAACCTATACCATCAATAATGTCCGGCAGCTGAGAGCTGATTTCGGCAGTTACCTCTTATTGGGATTAGAATTTCTAATTGCATCAGACATACTAAAGACCGTAGTAGACCCGACTTTAGACGAACTGGCTATTTTAGGAGGTGTAGTTATAGTAAGAACTGTATTATCAGTCTTTCTGAATAAAGAAATAAAAGAACTAGCCGAAGAAGAAAATTCAAAAAGCACATAAATAGATTGGAATAAATAAAAAATGTATTACTTTTGCATGAATTCTTAATGACCTATGGTATGGAATATATCAATGAATTTCACAATGACTGAAATTCCAAAGAATATAAAGGACACGAAATGAAAAAGAACTTACTATTATTACTTTGCTTGTTTTGTCTGGTCAATGTTTGCCATGCAAAAGCGAAAGACACTTTTACCGTTTTCCAATTAAACCTGTGGCATGGATGTACTAAAGTACCCAACGGAGATCAAGGCATTATTGATGTACTGGATCAGATGGATGCGGATGTCGTTTTTCTGTGCGAAATCAGAGACGGAAAACAGTTTATCCCTCATGTGATCGAAGAGCTGGAGAAGAGAGGAAAACATTACTATGGTGAAACGTTTGATCTTGCAATCGGTGTTTTGAGTAAATTCAAGCCGGACAGTTGGACCAAATGCTGCATCGTACCTGGTGACGAAGGTCGTGCTATGGTGAAAATGGTTGCAACAATCGAAGGCCAACCCGTATCTTTCTATTCTTGTCATTTGGACTACCGGCATTATCAATGCTATATGCCACGTGGATATAATGGTACTACCTGGAAGAAAATGGATAAGCCGATAACGGATGAAGAAGAAGTCTTGAAAGCAAACAGACAGTCTTTCCGGGATGAAACCATCCGTGCTTTTATTCAGGAAGTACAATCTGACATTCAACAAGGCCGCCCGATAATCATGGGAGGAGATTTTAATGAGCCCTCTCATTTAGACTGGCAGGCAGATACAAAGGATTTGTGGGATCATAATGGGGCTGTCATTCATTGGGACTGCTCAATGATGTTGAGCAAAGCAGGATTCAAAGATACATATCGCGAAAAATATCCCAATACAGTTCGATATCCCGGTTTTACATTCCCAGCCGGAAACAAACTCGCAGAAGAGGCTAAACTGGAAAAGTTGGCTTGGGCGCCTGAAGCAGACGAACGTGACCGGATTGATTTCATTTATTATTATCCATTGGAGTCGATGCTTTCCATGAAGAATAGTAAGTTGGTAGGTCCCTCCGAAACAGTTGTCCGGGGAAAAATAACAGAAAATGATTCTAAAGATAAGATTCTGACGCCTTCTTGTATTTGGCCCAGCGACCATAAAGGTAATCTTGCTACATTTAAGATTCGGAAGAAACGGTAATAGTATATTGAGTAGGGTGACTTTCATCGTGCGTCACCCTAAAATTCCAAAGCTTCAAATCAGAGAATTCTCTTCCTTCTCTATCATCTTATCATAATACGCAATGCGTGCGGCACACTCCCGAATAGTCACCTCGCGCAATGCTTCCGTTCGTGCCAGCATGTATTCGTATTGTTCTTCACTGACAGTGAATAGTCGGTTGTACCGAGCTTCGATATACGCCCGACATAATTTATCGAACGCTTCTCTATCTTCGGGAGTATTAACTGGAAATACATTAGCAAAACCTCGTGAACGGCTTTTAGCCATCGGGCCCAACACTTCCAATTTATGGGATTTAGGGCGAGTGCCACTATGGACAAGCATATACGTCTTGTAGTAACGTTCGCAAGCTTGATGTAAAAAGAATGAACCTAATTTATATTCTTTTTCCACTTGAGCCAATTTTCCATGTCTTAATAATCCCTCTGCCATGTCGAAACATCCTGCATATTCTTCCTCCGCATATTGCTTTATTTCCCGATACGGCAACTTCTCCGGTTTGCCAATCTGAAACGTGCCGTCATCATATAACAGAATGCCGTCTCTTAAGGCCTCATAAAAGAAATAATGTTTCCTTCGGATAGCCCGATTAAAAGTTGTCGTGCTTTCAACAATGATCTGAGGTGGTGCAGGATGTCTCCTTCCTTCCATTCGTTTATCATACCTAGGAACAACAAAGGCGTTCGCATGATTCTCCGCTTTAATAGCATCGCCCGTATCACATATCACCAGAATATCAAGGTCGCTTTGGTAGTAAGTAAGTCCACCTCGTTCGTCGTATGTTTCATCCCAAATGACATATTCTCCACGTGCATAACTCCCATAGAGGATAATCATACGTACATTCACAAGGTACTGCAATATCAGTTCTTGCAGCACTGCCAACTCTTCCTGTGTGCGTTTGGGCAAACGCTTTATTGATCTTTTCATAATGACAATCATCTATTCTTAACCGCAAAGATAACTTAAATCAGTGTATTAATGATTGTATTGAAACGCTTTTTTCAAGACTTTGATAGTGTGTTATACTAAGAAATGGCATGTCTGCTATTTTTCATTCCATTGATTCTAGTACTTACTCCCATCAACTCTTGTACTTCATCTTGCAGTTTCTCGTACTTCATACTTCCAACTCAAGTACTTCAAACTCTCAACTCCAGTACTTGACTTCTTACATTCTTGTACATCATTTTCCCTCTTCAAGTACTTCAATCGTTACACTCCTCTGCCTCATTTCCTTTCACTTTTCGTTCTTTTCTCTTTGTATTTCTGTTCTTCCGCACTCACATATGTATACTATTTGCACCATTAAAAAGTCCTTTATTCCCTACTGACACTGACAACTGCCACTTTAGCGTTTCTTTAGTAATAACATTTCTTTTTCCGTTTGCATACATTACTAATTATCAACACATTATAAACATCTAAAATATTAATTTCATGCACACTCTGTCAGTATGGAACATTTAGTGGCAGTACTTTTCCATTCATTCATTTGTAAATATATACACTACAACAAATATGAATAACCGGACGAAGGTAGGAATACAATTTCAACAGCGTTGAATAGGCTTCTTTCTTCCAGTGATGACAAAGTTATTAGTAAACTATGATTAATTCAAGTTTCGCAAGTTACTTTTGCGTTATCCAAACTATCTTAATTCCCCTCCCTCCTGGGAGGAGAATTAAGATACTACCGACTTTTTAGTCACTCCCAATTGAGATACTACTGTTTGTCAATAATATAAAGAATTTGCGGAACTTCAGTGATTAAGAGTTATTTAAAGGCATTTTAATTTACATACTCATCCATTCCTCTTGGATGTATTCTCTGTAAAGAGGCCTTAAGGTGTCAGTTGTCAGTAGTGTCAGTAGATTTACTTTTCTGTAGGGATAGCACAACAATTAAAATCCTGATAATCAATCAAGAGATCATCTTTTTTATTTTTTCAGTCTTCTGCCGTTCCACCCTGCATTTACTGACATAAAAATTGTTAATCTCCCGGGGAATATCGTAAATATATGATACAAACAAGTTTTTCACCAGTCTATAAGAATGAAAACAAATAATAGAAAAAGCCAGATTAAACCACCTGTTGATTTGCAACAAATGAGCTATCGTTCATTCCCGGACAACTTATCGATTAGGACAGCATCGATATCTTTTGCCAATTCTTGATAGGTCGCCAAAGGATCATCTGTATATACAGCACGAATAATCCCCTCCTTGTCTGTTATCAATATACGGGGAATGGTATGGGAAGCAAAAAGCGAAAAGACAGCATCATCATTCTGAGCGGAAAAAGGCAAGGTAAACGAATGTTTTTCCCAATAGGCTTGTACTTCAGAGCCCGATTCCGAACGGCTGATACAAGACAATAATACATCCGGATTCTCTTTATATGTATCATAAACTTTCTGAATAACCGGAAGTTCTTTCTGACAATCCGGACAATCCGTATGAAAAAAGACAATCACTCCAACCTTCCCGCTAAATGACTGCGTATTCAACATTCCCCCATCACTCATCTCTACCGAAAACTGAGGAAGGGCGTCACCGGCAACAAGAGCAAAGTCTCCCCTATCATCATCATCGTCCGTGATACAGGAAGAAAAAACTGCCAGAACGATACATAGCAATATCACCACTTTGCTTCTTATTTCCACTTTCATATCTTTCTTCGTTAGTTATGTAACTCCCAAAAGCTCTACCTCAAATACCAATGTCGAAAAAGCCGGAATCGGACCGGATGCACGGGTTCCGTATCCCATCGTGTAAGGTATATAGATGATCCATTTATCTCCCGCACGCATCCGTTGGAGCGCCAGTTGCCAACCATCTATTACATCGCAGAGGCGGAAAGCTTCCGGACAATTACGTTCATAAGAATTATCGAACACCCGACCGTTAATCAGACTCCCCTTATAATGAACGGTAACAATACTCCGCACATTAGGAAAAACAGTCCCCGTACCGGTCTCCAAAACCTTATAATAGATGCCGCAAGGCAAGGCATAAACACCTTCCTGCGATGACAATTCTTTTAAGAACTCCAAATTCGTCTCTTTATATTCTTGCTTTCTTCCCATAAATACATGATTTGAATGTACAAAAGTAAGCAGATTTAAGAGAATTCTTCCATAAAAACTGTATATTTGTTTGTTGAATCATAAAACCTCATCGCTATGGGACAAATTAAAACCAGATGCAGCACTGCTGCCGGACTATTCTTGATTCTTTTGACAGTAATTGCGGGATTTTCGTCCTGTAAAAGTAATCAGAAAGACATTATTCCTTCTGCCGAATACGCTCCATACGTCAATGCTTATACGGGAGGAGTGATTTCGCAAAACTCAACGATACGCATAGAACTGACACAGGACCAGCCGATGGTAGACCTGAATCAGGAACTGAAAGACAATCCGTTCAGTTTCTCTCCTTCATTGAAAGGAAAAACGTATTGGGTCAGCAACAATACCATTGAATTTGTCCCCGAAGAAGGGGCACTGAAACCAGGTGCCTTTTACGAAGGAACCTTCCACCTGGGAGATTTCGTCGATGTAGACAAAAAGCTGGAAGAATTCAACTTCTCCTTCCGCGTGCAGGAACGAAACTTTAGTATTCATACCGATCCGATAACCGTCACAGCCACCCAGCCCGACCAAGTGACCGTAACGGGTGAAATACGTTTCAGCGATGTAGTGAAAAAAGAGGAAGTAGAGAAAATGCTCACAGCCGGAAGCGAAAAGAACAAAAGCTATCCGATTGAAATCACCCAGACAGATCACCCGACCCGATACGCATTCAGCATCAGTCAGATAACAAGGGAGGCGGAAGATTACCAACTGGAAATTACCGCCAAAGGCAATCCGGCAGGCATCGACCGTACCCAAAACGAAAGTATTCTGATCCCGGCAAAGAACAGTTTCCGCTTCCTGTCCGCCGTACGCATCGACCAACCGGAAAACGGAATTGAAATCATATTCTCCGACCCTGTATCCAACACACAGGATTTGAAAGGACTCATCGACGTTCCGGAAGTTTCTTCCTCTATTTTCCAGATCAAAGAAAATAAAGTATTCGTTTACTTCGAAACCGGCAAACTGAACAAACTGACGCTGAATATCCATGAAGGAATAAGAAACAGCCAGGACAAACCGCTGGGCACTTCCCACTCCATCTCATTCAGTGAACTGAACCTGAAACCGCAGGTAGAAATGGCTACTTCCGCCGCTATCCTGCCCGATTCGAAAAGTCTGATCATCCCCTTCCGTGCCGTCAATCTATATGCGGTGGATTTGAGCGTGATCCGTATTTTCGAAAACAACGTATTGATGTTCATGCAGAACAACTCGCTCTCCTCAGCCAATGAATTGCGACGTTCGGGACGACTGGTTTATAAGAAGACATTGTGGCTGGCGAAAGATTCTTCCAAAGATGTGCACCGCTGGGAAGACTATTCGATAGACCTTGCCGGATTGATTCATCAGGAGCCGGGAGCCATTTACCGTGTCATCCTCTCGTTCCGTCAGGAATACTCCGCTTATCCTTGCGGGGGAAGTGAAAACAAGGAAATGCAGTTTGCGGACAACAAGTCTTCCGACAACCTGACCAAAGTCAGCGGAGAGACATTGTCGGAAGACGATGAAGCAGTATGGGACACTCCGGAAACATACTATTATTATAATGGCAGCGTACCGATGGACTGGAGTCAGTACCGATGGACAGAACGGGATAACCCCTGCCATCCGTCCTACTATATGAATTCCGACCGGATAGCCGCCTGCAATATCCTTGCCTCCAATCTGGGAATGATTGTGAAACGTAATTCACTGAATAAATTGTGGATTGCAGTAAATAACATTTTGGATACGAAACCGGTAGCGAAAGCACAAGTGACGATTTATAACTTCCAGCTTCAGCCGATTGGAAAGGGAGAGACGAACGGTGAAGGGCTGGTAGAAATCACTCCGAAGGGAGTTCCTTTCATAGCGGTGGCCGAAGCGGACAAGCAAAAGGCGTATGTACGCGTGGTCGATGGCGAGGAGCAGTCGGTCAGCCGGTTCGATGTGGGAGGAAAAGACATTCAGAAAGGTCTGAAAGGATTTATCTATGGCGAGAGAGGCGTATGGCGTCCGGGAGATACACTGCATATTTCTTTCATGCTGGAAGACCGTGAGAAACGTATTCCGGACAAACATCCGGTAGCATTGGAGATTTACAATCCAAGAGGACAGTTCTATACCAAAATGATCTCTACCCAGGGGACAAACGGATTCTATACATTTGCCGTGCCCACGCAAGCCGACGATCCCACCGGATTATGGAATGCCTACGTGAAAGTAGGAGGAACCGCTTTCCACAAGAGTCTGCGCATCGAAACCATCAAGCCGAACCGTCTGAAGATTACGCTGGCTTTGCCAACCATCCTTCAGGCTTCGAGCAAAGACGTATATGCCCCGCTTACTTCTTCATGGCTGACGGGAGCCACCGCATCGCGACTGAAAGCAAAGGTCGAAATGTCCTTATCGAAAGTCAATACGCAGTTCAAGAACTACGGACAATACCTGTTCAACAATCCGGCAACGGACTTTACGACCGTCCGGGCGGATGTGTTCAACGGGGTACTGGATGCGGAAGGAAGAGCAGGCGTCAACATACAGCTTCCGGTAGCAACGGGGGCTCCGGGTATGCTGAATGCAACGTTCACCACTCGTGTCTTCGAACCGGGAGGAGATGCAAGCATCTACTCGCAGACTGTTCCCTTCTCTCCGTTCACATCGTATGTGGGCATCAATCTGAACCAGCCGAAAGGAAAGTATATCGAAACAGACAAAGATCATGTGTTTGATATCGTGACGGTCAACGATCAGGGACAGCCGGTGAACCGTTCCAATCTGGAATATAAAATCTACCGGATCAGCTGGAGCTGGTGGTGGGAAAACGGTGAAGAGTCTTTCGGAACTTACATCAACAACAGTTCCATCACTCCCGTTGCCAGTGGTAACCTGCAGACCACAGGAGGAAAAGCCTCCTTCAAGTTCCGCATCAATTATCCGGATTGGGGACGCTATCTGGTGTACGTGAAAGACCGTGAAAGCGGACACGCTACCGGAGGAACCGTCTACATCGACTGGCCCGACTGGCGCGGACGTTCGAACAAGACAGACCCGAGCGGCATCAAGATGCTCGCTTTCTCACTGGACAAAGATTCTTATGAGATAGGAGAAACAGCCACGGCAATCATTCCCGCAGCCGCCGGAGGACGTGCACTGGTATCCCTCGAAAACGGTTCGACCGTCTTGCAGCAGCAATGGCTCGAAGTGTCCGATCAGGGAGATACGAAACTCACCTTCAAGATTACACCGGAAATGGCTCCGAATGTTTATCTGCATATCAGCCTGTTGCAGCCTCATGCGCAGACAGTCAATGATCTGCCGATCCGTATGTACGGCATTGCTCCGGTATTTGTGACCAACCGTCAGACGATTCTGCAACCGCAGATCAAGATGCCGGAAGTGCTGCGTCCGGAAACTGACTTTAACGTGACTGTCAGTGAGAAAAGCGGAAAACCGATGACTTATACACTGGCGATTGTGGATGACGGTCTGCTCGATCTGACTAACTTCAAGACGCCCGACCCGTGGAACGAGTTTTATGCACGCGAGGCTCTCGGCATCCGTACATGGGATATGTACGACGATGTGCTGGGTGCTTCCGGCGGACGTTACAGTTCATTGTTCAGCACGGGTGGAGATGCCTCACTGAAACCGGCAGATGCCAAAGCCAACCGTTTCAAACCGGTGGTCAAATTTATCGGTCCTTTCTATCTTGCGAAAGGCAAGCAACAGACACATACGTTGAAGCTTCCGATGTATGTGGGCTCTGTACGTGCGATGGTAGTTGCCGGACAGGACGGCGCTTACGGAAATGCGGAAAAGACTGCATTTGTGCGGACACCGCTCATGCTGTTGTCTACTCTGCCCCGTGTATTGAGTACACAAGAAGAAATTACCGTTCCGGTAAATGTATTCGCTATGGAGAACCAAGTGAAGAACGTGACCGTATCGCTGGAAGCATCCGGCGCAGGCGTACAGATCACGGGCAATCGCCAGCAGTCACTCACTTTTGACCAGCCGGGTGACCAACTGGCATACTTCACTCTGAAAACAGGCAGCAAAACCGGAAAGGCAACTATCCACCTGACGGCAAGCGGCAACGGACAGCAAACGAAAGAAACGATCGAAATAGAAGTCCGGAATCCAAATCCGGTGGTTACCTTACGCAACAGCCAATGGATAGAAGCCGGTCAGGAGGCCGAACTGTCATATACACTGGCAGGTTCTTCTTCGGCTAACAATCAGGTGCAACTGGAAGTCTCCCGCATTCCGTCGGTAGACATCAGCCGTAGATTCGACTTCTTATACAACTATCAGCATCATTGCACAGAGCAACTGACTTCCAAAGCATTACCTCTCTTATTCGTCTCCCAGTTCAAGGCGGTGGACGAACAGGAGGCCGAGAAAATAAAGACGAATGTACAGGAAGCTATCCGGCAGATATATGCCCGCCAGCTTCCCAACGGCGGATTTGTATACTGGCCGGGCAACGCCGTCGCCGATGAATGGATCACTTCTTACACGGGTATGTTCCTGACACTGGCACAAGAAAAAGGGTATGCCGTTCATCCGAACGTACTGAACAAATGGAAACGCTTCCAGCGTGCCGCCGCCCAAAACTGGCGTATGCCGCAGGAAGCAAGCAACTGGCAGATATGGCAATCGGAATTGCAGCAGGCCTTCCGCCTCTATACCCTTGCACTGGCCGGTGCACCGGAATACGGAGCCATGAACCGCATGAAGGAACAGCCGGGACTCTCCATCCAAGCCAAATGGAGACTGGCAGCCGCCTACGCGCTGACCGGTAAGATGAAACCTGCCGGAGAATTAGTATACAACGCAGAAACGACCGTCATTCCTTACTCTTCCATGAATCTGATTTACGGTTCGTCCGACCGGGATGAAGCAATGATTCTGGAAACGCTCATTCTGATGAAACGGGATCGGGATGCGTTGCAACAGGCAAAAAAGGTATCACAGAATCTGGCACAGGAAAACTGGTTCAGCACGCAGTCTACCGCCTTTGCCCTGATAGCAATGGGACGACTTGCGGAGCAATTATCCGGTACACTGGATTTCACATGGAGCTGGAACGGCAAGCAACAGCCCGTTGTGAAATCTGCTAAAGCCGTATTTGAGAAGGAGATAGCTACTTCTCCGAAATCGGGAACAGTCTCTGTGAAGAATCAAGGCAAAGGAGCATTGAGCGTAGACCTGATTACACGTACCCAATTGCTGAATGATACGCTGCCAGCTATTGCCGATAATATCCGGCTGGATGTAAAATACACAGATATGGCAGGTTCACCGATTTCCGTGGAAGACATCAGACAGGGAACGGACTTTATGTCTGCAGTCACCCTATCCAATATCAGCGGTACTTCCGATTACAGCAATCTGGCATTGACACATATCATACCGTCCGGATGGGAAATATATAATGAACGGATGATTGTTCCGGAAGCGTCCTCTTCCAATTCTAATGAAGCGAATACTTCGGAAAGTTCAGCCAGTAAGTACACCTATAAAGATATTCGTGACGACCGGGTATTGACTTATTTCGACCTGCGACGGGGTGAATCGAAAACATTTACCGTAAGGTTGCAGGCAACTTATGCAGGTAACTTCATTCTTCCGGCCATTCAGTGCGAAGCTATGTATGACGCAGCGGTACAGGCACGCACCAAAGCGGGAAGAACGACTGTCAGCCGCTGACAAGAGATGATTCAATAGAGCTGACTAAAAAGTCGGCAGTATCTCAAATTCCCCTCCTTCGGGAAGGATGGGTGGCAAAGCCGGGGTGGTAGGTGAATGCATAGTTCACTGTAATATAGAGAGTTATAATTCACCTACCACCTCCCCCTACGGGTACTCCTCCTTCCCGAAGGAGGAGAGTTGAGATAGAGTCGACTTTTTAGTCACCCCATTAAAGATAGAGTCGACTTTTTAGTTAACCCCGTTGAGTTTATCATATATAAGAGTATCTGTCTAAGGGAACTGAATAACAGATAAAATTAACAGACAGCATATTGCATGGGAAGCAAAATCTTGAATTTCTTCAAACGATTGTCCGTCACCCAAAAAGTAATACTTTGTATTCTTGCTTTTTTGGTGACAGGATATATCTTTTGTCTTCCCCGCCACCTGTTTCATGTCCCCTACTCCACAGTAGTGACGGACCGGAACGAGGAACTGCTGGGTGCACGCATCGCCTCCGACGGTCAATGGAGATTCCCTCCCCGAAACACGACTCCGGAAAAGATCAAGGAATGCCTCATCACTTTCGAAGACAAACATTTCTACCACCATTGGGGAGTCAATCCGTTCGCTATCGGAAGAGCTTTCTATCAGAATGTGAAGAATAAACGCATCGTAAGCGGAGGCAGCACGCTGACCATGCAGACCATCCGCCTGGCACGAAACGAATCGCGCACCTTCCGTGAGAAACTGATTGAAATGATCTGGGCCACCCGACTGGAATTTCGCGCTTCCAAAGAGGAGATTCTTTCCATGTATATCTCCCATGCCCCTTTCGGGGGAAATGTAGTGGGACTGGATGCCGCCGCATGGCGCTACTTCGGACATTCTGCCGATGACTTATCGTGGGCGGAGTCTGCCATGCTTGCCGTTCTTCCCAACGCGCCCGCCATGATTCATCTGTCCAAAGGACGGAAAACGTTGCTTGACAAACGAAACCGCCTGCTGAAACAGCTTCTCGAAAAGAAAACCATCGATTCCTCTACCTACGAACTGGCTATCAGCGAGCCACTTCCCGACGAGCCTCATGCGCTCCCACATATCGCACCGTACCTGGTCAGCCGGTTCTATCAGGAACGAAACGGCGAATACTCCCGTTCGACCATCAACAAGGGTATCCAGACCCAAGTAGAAGACCTGGCGGAACGATGGAGTAACGAATTCGGGCGAAGTGATATTCGCAATCTGGCCATTCTGGTGATTGACATTCCGAGCAATCAAGTGGTGGCATACTGCGGTAACGTCCATTTCGACCGGAAGCAGGGAGGAAATCAAGTAGACGTCATTCAGGCTCCGAGAAGTACGGGCAGTATTCTCAAACCTTTCTTATATTACGCAATGTTACAGGAAGGAAGTTTACTGCCGGATATGTTGCTGCTGGACGTACCTGTCAATATCAACGGATTTACGCCACAGAATTTCAGTATGCAGTTCGAAGGAGCTGTTCCCGCTTCGGAAGCTCTCGCGCGTTCATTAAATATTCCCGCAGTCACGATGCTGCAAAGATACGGAGTCCCGAAGTTTCATAGCTTCCTGCAACAGATCGGGCTAAAAACCATCAACCGTTCTTCTTCCCACTATGGTTTATCACTTATTCTGGGAGGAGCGGAAGCCACTTTATGGGATGTAACAAACGCATATGCAATGATGGGACGCAGTTTGTTGCAACTGCCGCAAAGGTCTTGCAGCCTGTTGCTCCCGACAAGCCGAATCACAGAATCAACCGATCCTTTTCAGCCAGGCGCCGTATGGCAGACATTCGATGCCTTGAAAGAAGTCAACCGTCCCGAAGAGATTGACTGGAAATCCATTCCTTCCATGCAGACCATTGCATGGAAAACCGGAACAAGCTACGGATTCCGGGATGCTTGGGCGGTGGGTGTTACGCCCCGCTATGCAGTCGGCGTATGGGTAGGAAATGCCACCGGAGAAGGAAAGCCCGGACTGGTGGGTGCACAGACAGCGGGTCCCGTACTATTCGATATTTTTAATCTGCTTCCCGCCTCTTCGTGGTTTACACGCCCTACGGGCATCTTTGTCGAAGCAGAGGTCTGCCGGAAATCGGGACATCTGAAAGGACGGTTCTGTGATGAAACGGACACGCTTCTTGTTTTACCGGCAGGACTGCGGACAGAGGCATGCCCCTATCACCACCTCGTCACTTTATCAGCCGATGAAAGCCAGCGTATTTATGAAAATTGCGCCAACACGGAGCCTACGCTTCAGAAAAGCTGGTTCACACTGCCACCCGTATGGGAATGGTATTACAAACAACATCATCCGGAGTATAAACCGCTGCCTCCTTTCAAAGCCGGATGCGGAGAAGATACTTTCCAGCCGATGCAATTTATCTATCCTCCGATGAACGCACGCATCAAACTGCCCAAGCAACTGGATGGCAGCAAAGGTTTCCTGACTGTAGAACTGGCGCACAGCAATCCTAATGCTACCATTTTCTGGCATCTTGACGAGACCTACCAAGCCCAGACACAGGACTTTCACAAAATCTCCCTGCAACCCGCCGCCGGCAAACATTCGCTGACGGCAGTAGACGGTGAAGGAAATACCATCTCCACCACTTTCTTTGTTGAGTGATATTCATTATCTTTGCGGCATGAAACAGTCATTGAAAGAAAACGGAGGTCTGCCGGCATCCATCCTGTGGACGCTCGCCATTGTGGCAGGAGTCTCGGTAGCCAACATCTATTATATCCAACCGCTGCTAAATATGATACGCCATGAACTTGGCATATCAGAATTCCGTACCAACCTGATTGCCATGGTCACACAGATAGGCTATGCAGCGGGACTCTTGTTTATCACTCCCTTAGGTGATTTGTATCAGCGGAAAAAGATTATCCTTGTCAATTTCTTTGTCCTGATATTCTCCCTGCTGACGATTGCTTTGGCAGATAATATCCATCTGATACTCCTTGCTTCGTTCTTCACGGGAGCCTGCTCCATGATTCCGCAGATATTCATTCCCATAGCCGCCCAGTTCTCCCGTCCGGAAAACAAAGGCAGGAATGTCGGGATCGTCCTATCGGGCTTGCTGACCGGAATCCTTGCTTCACGGGTGGTCAGCGGATTCGTCGGCGAACTGTTCGGATGGCGCGAAATGTATTACATCGCCGCAGCCATGATGTTCGTCTGCGCGATTGTCGTGCTCAAAGTCCTTCCCGATATTCAGACCAACTTCCGGGGCAAGTACGGCGACCTGATGAAATCCCTGCTGGCTTTGGTGAAAGAGTTTCCGCAGCTGCGCATTTATTCCATTCGTGCGGCGTTAAACTTCGGTTCCCTTCTTGCCATGTGGTCCTGCCTTGCCTTCAAGATGGGGCAAGCCCCCTTTCATGCCAACAGCGACATCATCGGTTTGCTGGGATTATGCGGTGTGGCGGGAGCATTAACCGCCTCCTTTGTGGGGAAATACGTAAAGAGAGTGGGTGTCCGCCGCTTCAACTTCATCGGTTGCGGACTGATCCTCTTTTCATGGCTACTCTTCTTCGTCGGAGAAAACACCTACCTTGGTATCATTCTGGGAATTATCATCATCGACATAGGTATGCAGTGCATCCAGCTCAGTAATCAGACCAGTATCTTCGAACTGTCACCCCGAGCCTCCAACCGCATCAATACAATTTTCATGACGACCTACTTCGTCGGCGGTTCCCTGGGAACCTTCCTTGCGGGTACATTCTGGCAATTGTACGGATGGCATGGTGTTATTGGAATTGGAGCTACACTGACCTGCATTTCTTTACTAATTACAACTTTGTCGAAGAAGTGAGTCAACAAAACGGAGCAGTAAACCGTTTAATACAAAAAAAGGGAAACATGAAATACGGAGTTAACAAAGAAATCTTACTTATCACAGCAGGCACCGTCTGGATTATCGCCGGTGCCAATATCTTGCGAATAGGCATCGTTACATGGCTTAATAACTCCGAAGGCTGGATGTTCAAGATAGGAGAAGCAACCATCGTCTTTCTGCTGTTCTTCGTATTAATCTTCAAAAGACTCTATTACAAGCATACTCAAAGGATCGAACGGAAAAAGGAACAGAAGAACTGCCCTTTCTCCTTCTTCGATGTCAAAAGCTGGATCGTCATGATCTTTATGATCTGTATGGGCATCACCATCCGCAGCTTCCACCTGTTGCCCGAAAGTTTTATATCTGTCTTCTACACAGGACTGTCCATCGCACTGATCCTGACCGGCGTACTCTTCATCCGTTACTGGTGGCTGAGGCGCAAGACGAATCCGGTGTAACAGGAAAGCATCTATATTCCAATAAAATATAAACTTATAATAAATTTTATTGTGCTGTCCGGCAAGGCAAAAAGAATTCTGTCTTTTTATTGTATCTTTGCGCGACCAAAAAAATAAAGAAATGATTCCAACCCAACAGGATATTGCCGAATTCACCCGCTTTCAACGAAACGAGATAACAGAAAGCATCTTATATGAACGGCTCGCATCTATCGAAAAAGACGAGAATAACCGCAAAACGCTCCGACTGATAGCAGCAGAAGAAAAGTCGCATTACGCTATCCTCAAGAAATATACAGGAAAAGAAATCGGTCCGGACTATAAGCGTATCGCCCGTTTCTACTTTCTGGCACGCATACTAGGTATCACATTCGCCATCAAATTAATGGAGTCCAGTGAGGAAAATGCCCATAATAATTATGATAAATATGCCCATATACCGGACCTACAACGGCTGGCACATGAAGAAGAAGTGCACGAGCAAAAGTTGATTTCACTAATCAATGAAGAACGGCTGGAATATATGGGATCGGTCGTACTGGGACTTAATGATGCGCTGGTTGAATTTACAGGTGCACTGGCAGGTTTCACACTTGCCTTGAGTGACAGTAAACTGATAGCACTGACCGGCAGTATCACAGGGATAGCCGCTGCACTGTCAATGGCATCTTCCGAATATCTTTCTACCAAATCGGAAGGGGATGATAAGAAACATCCGGTAAAAGCAGCTGTATATACAGGAATCGCCTATCTGATCACGGTAGTGTCACTGGTTACTCCGTTTATACTGATCAGCAATGTAATCGTAGCTTTGGGAGTGATGCTGACCATGGCACTTATCATCATTGCCCTTTTCAACTACTATTATTCCGTAGCCCGTGGTGAAAGCTTCCGAAAGCGGTTTACAGAAATGGCTGTACTCAGTTTCAGCGTGGCTGGTATCAGCTTCCTGATAGGATATGCTCTAAAGACATTTACCGGAATCGATGCCTGAAATCAATAAAGCATCCGACATCATTGAAGGTCCGGCAGTTACATAATAAAGAAACCTAAACCACCAGATTAAATAATAAAGCGTTATATTTAGAATGAAGAAAGCTCCATCTCCCCTCGTATCACTATTGCCCATTGTCGTATTAGTGATATTACTATTCGCCACCATTCGTGTATTTGGCAGTGATGCCCTCAATGGCGGAAGTCAGGTATCGCTGCTTACTACCACCGCCATTTGTATCCTTATCGGCATGGCTTTCTACAAAATCCCTTGGAAAGACTACGAACTGGCAATCACGAACAACGTGGCAGGAGTGACAACAGCCATCATCATCTTACTGATTATCGGCGCATTAAGCGGTATCTGGATGATTAGCGGAGTAGTGCCCACTTTGATTTATTACGGGATGCAGATTATCCATCCCAGTTTCTTCCTGACATCCACCTGTATTATTTGCGTATTGATCTCCGTTATGACCGGAAGTTCATGGACAACGATCGCCACTATCGGTATTGCCCTCATGGGCATCGGAAAGGCACAGGGATTTGAAGAAGGCTGGATTGCGGGAGCTATCATCTCCGGTGCCTATTTCGGCGATAAGGTTTCTCCCTTGTCCGAGACGACCATATTGGCGGCATCCGTCACGGACACGCCCCTCTTCCGTCATATCCGCTACATGATGATTACTACGGTGCCCTCACTGATCATCACACTGATTATATTTACGGTAGCAGGTCTGTCTCATGACGCCAGCAATACCCAGCACATCGCGGAAGTGGCAGCTGCCCTGAATGAAAAGTTCCATATCACCCCGTGGCTGCTGATTATACCGATAGCAACAGGCATATTGATTGCACGGAAAGTGCCTTCCATCATTACCCTGTTTCTGTCCACTCTATTGGCGGGCATTTTCGCTCTGATCTTCCAACCGGATTTGTTGCGGGAAATTTCGGGGGCTGCCGTTTCCAACTTCGACTCCCTATTTAAAGGACTGATGATGACCATCTACGGCAAGACAAGCCTGCAGACCGACAATGCTGTTTTGACAGATTTAATTGCCACCCGTGGTATGTCGGGAATGATGAATACCATCTGGCTGATATTATGTGCCATGTGTTTCGGCGGGGCAATGACAGCCAGCGGTATGCTGGGAAGCATCACATCGCTCTTCGTACGTTTCATGAAGAAAACGGTCAGCGTCGTATCGGCTACCGTCTGTTCGGGGCTTTTCCTCAATCTGGCAACTGCCGACCAGTACATCAGCATCATCCTGACCGGTAATATGTTTCGCGACATTTATGCTAAAAAAGGTTACGAAAGCTGCCTGCTCAGCCGGACCACCGAGGATTCAGTAACCGTTACATCCGTACTGATCCCATGGAATACCTGTGGAATGACTCAGGCTACCATCCTGAGTGTGCCTACGCTGGTGTACCTCCCCTATTGCTTTTTCAACATTATCAGTCCTTTAATGAGTATCGCTGTCGCAGCTATCGGATATAAAATTGTAAAACGCCCGTGAACAATCTGGCATACACTTTGTTTTTGCAATAAACGAACAACGTATTAAACCTAAACAAAAAAAAGTTATGAAAAAGTTTATTGCATTATTAGCATTAGTTTTAGTAAGTGCGAGCACAATGATGTATGCACAGGAAAGTAACGCAGCCATCCGCCGCGCAGACAGAAAAGCAGAAAGAGACGCAGAAAGAGCAAAACTTCGCGCAGAAGAACAGGTACAGGACATGGCAGCCTACCAGCAGGCTGTACAGGCTTTGAAGAACAAACAGTTTGTTCTGGAAGCCAATCAGGTGATCTTCCGTAACGGTATGAGTTCCTTCGTGACTTCCAACACTAACTTCGTCCTGATGAACGGAAACAGAGCCACTGTACAGACAGCGTTCAACACTCCTTATCCCGGCCCTAACGGTATCGGTGGTGTGACTGTAGACGGTAACTCTTCGGACATGAAGATGAATATCGATAAGAAAGGAAATGTAAACTGTTCATTCAGTGTACAGGGCATCGGTATCTCAGCTCAGGTATTTATTAATATGAGCAGCGGTAACAACAATGCTTCGGTATCTATCAGCCCGAACTTCAATAACAACAACCTGACATTGAACGGTAACATCGTCCCACTGGATCAGTCAAACATCTTCAAAGGACGTGCCTGGTAATCCGAACAGAAGAATATAAGAATAACTCCGCTACAAATCGCGCAAAATGCGTACATTTGTAGCGGAGTTTTTTTAATTGATCATTATGAGGGAATATATCATCGCAGATAATCAGGATATCAGCAAGGCAGGAATGATGTTTCTGCTAAGCCGGCAAAAGGATGTATCCGTTCTTTTAGAAGCTGACAACAAGGCCGAACTGATTCAGCAGCTGCGCCTGTATCCGCAAGCAGTGGTTATTCTGGATTATACCTTATTCGATTTTGCCGGAGCGGACGAACTGATCGTCCTGCAGGAGCGGTTTAAAGAGGCCGACTGGATTCTGTTCTCCGATGAGTTAAGTATCAATTTTCTCCGGCAGGTATTATTCAGCAGTATGGCTTTCGGAGTAGTGATGAAAGATAACTCAAAAGAGGAAATCATGTCCGCCCTGCAATGCGCTTCACGCAAACAACGGTATATCTGCAATCATGTCAGCAATCTGCTGCTTTCGGGAACGGCTTCTTCCGCCGCATCCCCTGCAACGGTGGATGATCATCTGCTGACGCAGACAGAAAAGAATATCCTCAAAGAAATTGCACTGGGGAAGACGACAAAAGAAATAGCGGCAGAAAAGAACCTCAGCTTTCATACAATCAACAGCCACCGAAAGAATATCTTCCGGAAGCTGGGAGTCAACAATGTGCACGAAGCTACCAAGTACGCGATGCGTGCAGGGATTGTGGATTTAGCGGAATACTATATTTGACAGCCGGTTCAGTTCTGAAAGGGAACAGCCTATCGGGTTATCTCACCACTTCCTACACATATCCCCGCTTCTTCATCATAAATCACCCCGAACTGACCGGGAGCAATGCCCTGCAACTTCTCAGAAGATAAGATACGGAACTGACCGCCCTCTTCCTGTACCAGCTTTCCCTTCGTAAATTCAGGAGTGTGACGAATCTTGAAGGTAATATCTATCTCCTTTCCGGCATCTTTCCACGGATTCTCCGTAATAAAGTGGAAATCATTGATACGGAACTCACTGCCAAACTGCGTTTCGACTCCATATCCATGAGAGACATAGATGATATTTTCCTCAACATCCTTCTTGATCACAAACCAGGGACCGCCACTCAATCCAAGTCCTTTCCGTTGTCCGATCGTATGGAACCAGTAGCCGCGATGCGTGCCCACTTTCTTTCCGGTTTCCAGTTCTATAATCGCCCCTTCCCGCTCTCCCAGGAAACGACGAACGAAATCATTATAGTTAATCTTTCCCAAAAAGCAAATTCCCTGACTGTCCTTTCTTCGGGCACTGGGCAATCCTGCCCTGCTTGCGATTTCGCGTACTTCCTGCTTCATCAGTCCGCCGATAGGAAACATCAGTTTGGAAACTTGCAGGTAGTCTATCTGGGCCAGGAAATCCGTCTGGTCTTTAACAGGGTCTTTGGCTGTTCCAAGCCACGTCTTGCCGTCCTGCCGGATGGTGGTGGCGTAATGCCCTGTCGCCGTAAAATCGAAATTCTTTCCGACCTGCTGTTCGAAACAGCCAAACTTGATGAGTTTGTTACACATCACATCCGGATTCGGTGTCAGTCCTTTCTTTATTTTATCAATCGCGTAGGCGGCCACATTCTCCCAATACTCCTTATGCAAATCCACGACTTCCAAGGACAAACCATACTTACGGGCAATGGCAGTGGACATTTCAATATCTTCTTCGGCTGAACAATCCATATACTCCGCCCCGTCCATACCTATTTTGATATAGAAAAGAGTCGGTTTGTATCCTTGCTCACAAAGAAGGTGAACGACAACAGAGCTATCGACACCTCCGGACAATAATGCAGCTATATTCATCATCATAATTATTCGTTAAACAACAAAAGTTGTGCTAAGATGCCAATGTATTAATCACCGACAAATTAGCACATCAGCAAATCTGTTTCATTAAATCTTTATCAAAGTCAGGTTACGGTCCATCCAAAAATCATTTACTCTATATCACTCTCTTTGGATTCTAATTATTCTCTCTCTATTTATATGAATACCTATTGATCATTTTCGATGTTGCAAAGATAAGGGGGGATTTGCTAACAGCCTATCACATATTGAAGGCATTTTTATACCATAAATGTGGTAGATAAGCAAAGTATTTCCTACATTTGCACACTGAAAAGCTTTTTAAGATGACGAATTTACGCAAAATACTACTTATACCTGCCCTGATCGTCGTATCTGTCAGCAGCTTCTTTTCGTGTGGTGTGGACCGCTGGCCGGAATATGCCCACCTGACTGAACTGGATACATGGATGTATGATATCATGCAACAGAATTATCTGTGGTATCAATATATGCCTGGCTACGATGAAGTAAACCTGTTTCAGGACCCTGCCACCTTCTTATCCAAAGCAAAATGGGACAAAGACAGCTACTCTTTTGTAGATTCTGTCCTGGAAGCTCCGTTGCCAACCTATGGATTCGACTACTCGCTCGTCAAGAGTCAGGATAACGATACGGCATACAATGCCTTGATTACTTATGTTATCCCCGAATCACCCGCCGAAAAAGCCGGACTCCAACGCGGTGACTGGATTATGAAAGTAGACACTTCCTATATCAGCAAGAAGTATGAAACGCAACTACTGCAAGGTACAATAGCAAGAGAACTTTCGATGGGGGTATGGAAAGAAGTCGAGGAAGAGCCCGAAGAAGGGGAAGAAGTACCGGAAGAACCGGTTATGGTGTATAAAGTAGTGCCGAACGGTGTCACGCTGGATTTGGGAGCCGCCCAGTCTATAGAAGACCAACCGGTACATAAATACGAAATTCTGACTTTAGACAATGGTGCTAAAGTCGGCTATCTGATGTACAACAGCTTCACCGCCGGAACCAATGACGATCCGGAGAAGTATAATAATGAATTACGTAAAGTCTCAACGATATTTCAGGAAGCCAACGTACAAGCCACTATCCTTGACCTTCGCTATAACGAAGGAGGATCGCTGGACTGTGTTCAGTTACTTGCCACCATCCTTGTGCCAAATGCAAGAATGGGCACTCCGATGGCTTATCTGGAATATAACGACAAGAACTTGGACAAAGACGCGACCATCAATTTCGATCAGGAGGTGCTGAAGACCGGTGTCAATCTGAATCAAAACACTTTGGTAGCAATCACCAGCGGAACAACAGCCGGAGCAGCAGAAATGCTACTGACCAGCCTATACAAAGAAAAGCAGGCTCCTAACATTATTGTCATGGGTAGCGCAAGCAAGGGACAAACAGTGGCTACAGAGCAATTCATCAACGAAACCTACCGTTGGTCTGTCAATCCGGTGGTATGCACCGTTTACAACTCCGACCATGATGCAGGCGAAGACGCATTCGTGCTTGTTCCCAGCGATAAATTCAAAATAAGCGAAACGTCTATTAACGGGACTACTGATTACAGCCAGTTCCTCCCTTTCGGCAATCCTAAAGAAAGAATGCTAAGCATAGCCATCCAGACATTGGAGGGAACCTATCCGCCGAAAGACGAAGACAAAGAAGAAGAAACTCGAAGTACCAAGAGTATTAAGATAGAAAAAAGTGTCAGCAGTCCTGCCAGCAGAAGATTTGCCGGAGGGTTACGGATTAAATAAACAAGTATGAAAAAGATAGCACTTCTGTTGTGTGCGATAGTAATGTTCGGATGATGAAGAAAAAGCAGGCACAGAAGTTCCTGACCCGGAAATAAGCAAGATGCTGTTCTCCGAATTTTGCAAGTCCGATGGAATCGGAGTATCTGACGTTACTAAAGAAGAAGAGTTTCGCTACGAAGATGCCTGGCTGACCGGTTATACCTACACGCAAGAAATTTCGATAGCGGACTTGACAGAGATCATCAGCCATTCGCTTACCATCCAATACGGAAACAACAGAAGCAGTGTTACTTTCACAGACGAAATAGGGACTGAGCGTAAATACATCCTAAACGAAGAAGGATACGCCACGCAATGCGAATATGCTTCTCTCGACCAGAAGAGACAATATACCTTTTCATATACGGACGGCTATCTGACACAAGTGAATGAAAAGATTATGCCCCGGGAAGGAAGCAGCGATGCAGTTGTCGCGCACACTCTTTCTCTACAGTATGACAAGGGCGATTTAATTTCCACCATCTCTCCTTCACTGCCCTATGAATCATCCACCGGTTACGGAAAGCTTCAGACTAATTATGAAGCGGGAGAAGATATCAATTATTATCGTCTTCCCTGTATGCTGGTGGCGGATACTTATCCCCTTTCCTTCCATCGTGAAGCCTTGTTTGCCGGCATGCTTGGCAAACCGACACAACACCTTACTATCGCCTCTTATCCGGAGAAAACCAGTGACACATACACCGAAAGAACCGAATATACTTATAGCTTTGATAAAAACAAGAAACCTGTCAGTCTAAAGGTCAGCACTAAATATGGTAATGGCAAAAGTATATCTTATCTGAATCGCACGATCTCAATTACGATTGAATAACCCGATTCTTGTCAAGAGCAGAATTATAGATTCTTAACTCCGACTGGCCTTTTCCGCTACATAAAAGTCTGTTTATCGAAACAAAGCCTCCGTTTTCACCTAACAAAGCATCTGATTACACTTAACATAGTATGTAATTTGCCTTAACATACCTTCTAATTCTTCCCGACATCCCTTCTAAATTTCAATAAGCACCAAGCTGAACCACTCCCAGCACCGATCTGAACAGTTCCTCACCAAGTAGTACACAAAAAAAGGAGAAAGTTTTCACTTCCTCCTTCTATCGTAGTTTAATTTCAATCTACTATATGATTATGTCTCCAAAGATACGACATCCGGATGCAAAAGTCAAGCTTTTCCGGTTTTATTTCTTGAAGAATTTATCAAAGAACAAAATCTGGTAATCGATAGCGTTATTCCAGTATTCTCCGGTATGTCCTCCGGGACGGGTGATAAAATCATGATCGATCTTCTTTTCCAATAAGCGGTTGTGCAAATCCTTATTCACCTGAATGAAGAAGTCAGCCTCGCCACAATCAAAGATAATTGCCAAATCCCCGTTCTGAATCTTATCAATCTGATTGATTACAGTATGCGTGTCCCATATTTCCTTGTTAGATTCATAATCCCCCAGGCGTTTTGCCATGTCCCAATTCTTCGGGAACGGACGAATGTCTACGCCTCCACTTGTACTTCCACAAGCGCCAAAGGTATCTTTATGACGGATAGCAGTCCACAGACCACCATGTCCGCCCATACTCAGACCGGTAATGGCACGCCCCTTGCGGTCGGTGATTGTCTTGTAATGTCCGTCGATATACTTCACCAGTTCCGATGAGACAAAAGTTTCATATCGGAAAGACGGGTCTTTCGGACTGTCCCAATACCAGCTGGTACTTCCGTCCGGGCAAACAAATATGATTCCTTTCTCATCCGCGATCTGAGGCAGATTCGGTTTAATCTCAATCCACGTCTTGGCATGTCCGCCAAAACCATGCAAGAGATAAACAGTAGGACACGCCGTAGCTTTCTTTCCCAATGCCGCATCCGGAGTGACTACTACTACCTTGATGTCCTTGTTCATGGAAGGACTTTTCACTAATAACGTATCTACTTTGGCAGCAAAAGAAGACGCTGCCCCAACTAACAAAAGAGCGATTAATAGAAGTTTTTTCTTTTTCATTGTGTTTATAATATGTTTAGATCCAATCATTCTTCGTCTTCTCCCGAAGGTTGAAATTCGGCGACAGGTGTCTCAAAAGTCTGATGACACTGCTGGCAAGTATATTCCCAATGATTGTCCCCCGGAGGCGCCGCTGCCAGCATGGAAAGTACAGCCGCACCAACGGCACGTAGTTTGTGTCCTTTTCTCAATACGAATTTAATATCGGACGAACCGCAATAAGGACAGAGCGTCAGTTCTTCGGGCCAGCTTTGGTTCTGCCTCAGCACCTGAACGGCTTTCTCATAATCTTCATCCGCCACCAGAATATCCACTCCCGCAATACTGCTTACGCAACTTTTATACAAAGTAGAAAAGTTCTCATTATGCAGAATAGATTCAATGCCCTCATTCTCCAGCGCTCCTTGAAGGATATGCGCCTTCATCGCGTCATTACAGGTAATCAATTTTACGGTTTTCATACTTAACCAGATTTTATTATTCCCACAAAAATAGAACATAAAATTGAAATGTGAAACTATTTTCCATTAACTTTGCAGTCGCTAAACTACAAATAACATGAAAAGACTACTGTCGCTTCTGCTGTTTTGCAACATAACCATATCCTTCCTTCTGGCACAGCCTGTCCATCAAGTGAAGGGAACAGTCATTGATAAATCCAGCCGTCAGCCGTTGGAATTTATCAATGTAATGATTGTCGGACTCAATAAAGGCGGAGTGACAAATGCCGAAGGGAAGTTTTCGATCGGGCAAGTTCCGCCCGGCATCTACCGCCTGCAAGCGTCCGCTATCGGATACAAAACCGTCACTACCCCTGAATACATACTTTCGACCAGAGACCTACATATACAAATAGAGATGGAAGAGAATCAGACGGAACTGGAAGGAGTGACCGTCACCGCCTCCCCTTTCCGCCGGGACATTGAAAGTCCGGTCAGCCTGCGCATCATCGGACTGCAGGAAATAGAAAAGAGTCCGGGAGCCAACCGGGACATCTCACGCATCGTACAGTCTTATCCGGGAGTTACCTTCTCACCGATAGGATACCGTAACGACCTGATCGTACGAGGCGGATCGCCTTCCGAAAACCGCTTTTACCTGGACGGAGTAGAGATTCCTAATATCAACCATTTCAGTACACAGGGAGCATCGGGCGGTCCGGTAGGTATCCTTAATGCCGACCTGATACGGGAAGTGAACTTCTATACCGGAGCCTTCCCGACAGACAAAGGAAATGCGCTCAGTTCCGTGCTCGACTTCAAATTGCGCGACGGGGACATGGAACGCAATTCCCTAAAAGCTACTCTCGGAGCTTCCGAAGTCTCCCTTGCCTCCAACGGACATCTGGGCAAGAAGACTTCCTATCTGGTTTCCGTCCGTCAGTCCTACCTGCAATTTCTGTTTGATATGCTCGGCCTGCCCTTTCTGCCGACTTTTACGGATGCGCAGTTCAAGCTGAAAACAAGGTTTGACGCCCGGAATGAATTGACTGTACTAGGGCTGGGCGGCATTGATAAGATGAAACTAAACACCAAAGCCAACAATGAAGACAACGAATACATCCTCAGTTACCTGCCTAAGATTCAGCAGGAGACGTTCACTCTAGGTGCCGTATACCGGCACTATGCAGGGGCACACGTGCAGTCGGTCGTTGCCAGCCACAGTTATCTGAACAACCGGAACACCAAATATCAGCAGAACGACGAAAGCGATCCGGATCATCTGATGCTCCGCCTCCGCTCTACAGAACAAAATACTCAGCTCCGTCTTGAGAACAGTTCGTCTTTCCGCAACTGGAAAGTCACTGTCGGAACCAGTCTGGACTATAGCCAGTATAGCAACACCACCTTTCAGAAGGTATATACCGACCATGCGCAGACGTTCGACTACCATACCTATCTGGGCATTATGCGCTGGGGACTTTTCGGAACGGTCAATTACACCTCCATAGACGAGCGTTTTACGGCTTCTCTGGGACTGCGTGCCGATGCCAACAACTACTCGGCAGCCATGAAAGACCTGTCCGACCAGCTTTCTCCCCGCCTGTCGCTCTCCTATCAACTGACGGAGCACTGGTCGCTGAGCGGAAACGCAGGACTCTATTATCAACTGCCTCCCTACACCGCTCTCGGCTTTAAAAACAATAACGGACTCTATGCCAACAAGTATGCGCTCCGCTATATGCAAGTCAGCCAGGGTAGCGTAGGACTGAACTGGAGAAAGGGCGATACCTTCGAAGTATCCGTCGAAGGATTCTATAAAGATTATGACAAAATTCCTCTTTCCGTAGCCGACGGCATTCCGTTGACCTGCAAAGGAAACGATTACGGAGTGATTGGCAACGAGCTGCTTACTTCCACCGCACAGGGACGGTCTTACGGAGCAGAGCTTCTCCTTAAATGGCTGATCGCCAAGAAACTGAATCTCGCCTCATCTTTCACGCTCTTTAAAAGCGAATATCGTACTGATAAGGAAAGCGAATACATCGCTTCCGCATGGGACAACCGCTTTATTTTCAACTTGCGGGGAACTTACAATCTCCCCCGGCACTGGAGCGTCGGAATGAAAGTCAGCTGTATAGGCGGTGCCCCCTATACTCCTTATAATGCCGACAAGTCATCTCTGGTAACAGCCTGGAATGCACAGGGAAAACCGTATTACGACTATACCCGATACAATGAAGAACGACTCCCGGCCTTCACTCAGGTAGATATCCGCATAGACAAAACATTCTATCTGAAGCGCTGTATGCTGGGTTTCTACATCGATCTGCAGAATATCGCGGGCAGCAAGCTGAAACAGGCAGATGTATTAATGAGCACCGGAGTAATCAAGAATCCGGACGCACCGATAGCCGAACAACGGTATGTCATGAAGTCCCTCAAGCAAGAAAGCGGTACACTGCTGCCGACTTTGGGAATCACGTTTGAATACTAACACTATATTATATAATAACAAACTAAAAATTCACTATGATGAAAAAACAAATTGCATTAGTAGCCCTGTTATTTTTGGGCATGAGTTGTTTTAACGCTTCAGCACAATTCAAGAAATTCAATTTAGGCAAAGCTATTCAAGCAGGAAAAGATGCCGCACAAGCAATCTCTCTATCTGACGCCGACATTGCTGCTATGAGCAAGGAGTATATGGAATGGATGGACAAGCATAACCCACTGACCAAACCGGACAGCGAATACGGAAAACGCCTGGAAAGACTGACCGGAAACATCAAAGAAGTAGATGGTATGAAAGTTAACTTTGGCGTATATGAAGTAGTGGACGTTAACGCTTTCGCCTGTGGTGACGGCAGCGTGCGTATCTGTGCCGGACTGATGGACGTCATGACTGACGAAGAAGTAATGGCAGTAATCGGTCATGAGATCGGTCATGTCATCCATACCGACTCTAAAGACGCAATGAAGAATGCATATTTCCGTTCGGCTGTAAAGAATGCGGCAGGAGCAGCCAGCAGCCAGGTCGCCAAACTGACTGACTCTGAACTGGGAGCAATGGCAGAAGCACTTGCCGGCGCACAATACTCACAGAAACAAGAGTACGAAGCAGATGCCTACGGCGTAGAGTTCTGCGTAAAAAACAACATCGACCCTTATGGTATGTACAAATCACTGAATAAGCTTCTCGAATTGTCCAATGGGGCTCCCGCATCTTCCTACATGCAGAGAATGTTTTCTTCACACCCCGACACTGCCAAACGTGTAGCCCGTGCTAAAGAACTGGCTGATAAATACAAACAATAAAAAAGACTCAAGATCAGAAATTACAAAAGAACATATTCCGAGAGCATTTACTTTGCAACCTCGGAATATGTTCTTTTGTTCTTAAGCCCCCTCATTTCAAAGAATACATCACCATTCCGCACCAATTGTTTATTAAAAAATCATTAATATACAGCACATATTTGCATGATGTCGTGATTTCATGTAATTTCACGGCAATAATCATTTAAATCCATTTATGGAATTTCTTATCATACTTCTCTTACTTGTACTGAATGGCATCTTTGCCATGTACGAAATTGCGCTGGTATCATCCAGCAAAGCACGTCTCGAAACTCTCGCCGGAAAAGGCAACAAATCTGCACGTGGAGTACTGAAACAACTGGAAGAACCCGAAAAGTTCTTGTCCACTATTCAAATCGGTATCACCCTGATCGGTATCGTATCCGGTGCCTATGGTGGTGTCGCTATCGCGGACGACCTTGTTCCGCTCTTCTCCCTCATACCGGGAGCGGAAGCCTATGCACGTAATCTGGCCATGATCACCACTGTGGTAATCATTACCTATCTCTCTCTTATCATCGGAGAGCTGGTTCCCAAGTCCATTGCCCTCAGCAATCCGGAACGATACGCAACCTTGTTCAGCCCGATTATGATTTTATTGACGAAAGTCTCCTATCCGTTCGTCTGGCTGCTCAGTATCTCCACCCGCCTGCTGAACAGAATCATCGGCGTAAAAAACGAAGAACGCCCGATGACACAGGAAGAGATCAAAATGATTCTCCACCAAAGCTCCGAACAGGGAGTGATCGACAAGGAAGAGACGGAAATGCTGCGTGATGTGTTCCGTTTCTCGGACAAACGTGCCAATGAACTGATGACGCACCGCAGAGACCTTGTCATCTTCCATCCCGACGATACAAAAGACAAGGTGATGAAGACAATCGAAGAAGAACACTACAGCAAATATCTGTTGGTGGACGAGCGGAAAGACGAGATTATCGGTGTGGTATCCGTCAAAGATATTATTCTGATGGTAGGCAATAAAAAGGAGTTCAATCTGCGCGAAATAGCCCGCCCGGCTCTGTTTATCCCCGAAAGTTTATATGCAAATAAAATTTTAGAGCTGTTCAAGAAGAACAAAAACAAGTTCGGAGTTGTTGTTAACGAGTATGGTAGTACAGAAGGTATCATTACCCTGCACGACCTTACCGAAAGCATCTTCGGAGATATCCTTGAAGAAGACGATACGGAAGAGGAAGATATCGTCAGAAGACAGGATGGTTCGATGTTGGTGGAAGCCTCGATGAACATCAAGGACTTTATGGAAGAGATGGGAATCTTATCTTATGAAGACCTGGAGGACGAAGACTTCACAACCCTCGGAGGATTGGCAATGTTCCTGCTGGGCGGTATCCCGAAAGCCGGAGATATCTTCACCTACAAGAACCTGCAATTCGAAGTAGTGGATATGGACCGTGGACGGGTAGACAAACTGCTAGTCATCAAACGGGACGAAGAATAAAGAAAAAATAACCCGAGCAGTAAGCTCACTATATTTATATTAACTTAAAGCACTTAACGATGAAAAAAGTAATTATGTTAGCAGCAGTCGTAGCTGCTTTGGCATCTTGCCAGTCAAAAGCCAACAAAGCCGCAGAGGCAGAAGCAGACAGTCTTTCTATAGAAATGGCTCCGATCACAGAAGTGACCGAAGTTTATGAAGGTACACTCCCTGCTGCCGACGGTCCGGGTATCGACTACGTATTGACTCTGAACGCTGCAACTGACGGTGTAGATACCACGTATACACTGGATATGACTTACCTCGATGCAGAAGGTCAGGGTAAGAATAAAACCTTCTCTTCTAAAGGAAAACAACAGACTATCCAAAAAGTAGTGAACAAAAAACCTACCAAAGCTGTTAAGTTAACTCCGAATGATGGTGAGGCTCCAATGTATTTTGTGATTGTAAATGACACTACCCTGCGTCTGGTAAACGATAGCCTGCAGGAAGCTGTCAGCGATCTGAATTATGACATCATCAAGGTAAAGAAATAACAACCTAAACCCTAACCAGTAAAATCATCCTCGCTACAGCTATCTGTGGCGAGGATGATTTCGTTAAAAGGGAAGTCTGACACATCCCCCTTTTTATTTCTATCCCAATACTCCTTCTCCCTCCTGCAGGCGTTTCAGACGAAGCAATGCCTCTATATAATAATAGTCTGCATAGATAATAGAAGCATCTATCTCCGAATGAGCCGGCCAATGGCCTGTGCTATGAAGCAGGAAAGCCGGATTACTTTTACCGCTCTGATAATTGTCGGAACTCAGGCTTGTCAGCATTTCGATAGCGGCATCCTTGTAGTGTTTGCCCTTCCCATTGGGGAGATAGGCAGACAGTTCGAGCAGTGCGGAAGCAACTACGGCAGCCGCCGAAGCATCACGCGGAACATCGGGTATGCCTGGAGCACTGAAATCCCAATAAGGTACTTTGTCTTCGGGCAAGCGTTCCAGATAGACATCGGCTACTTTCTGCACAAAGTCAAGGTATTTGGGATCTTTCGTTTCACGATAGACTACGGTATAGCCATAAATAGCCCATGCTTGTCCACGTGCCCACATTGTGCTGTCCGCATATCCTTGATGAGTCACTCCTTTAATCAGGTTACCTGTAATAGTATCATATACTGCTACATGATATGAGGTATAGTCCGGACGGAACTGACACTTCATAGTCTTGTCGGCATGAGATACAGCGATGTCGTATAAGTAAGGATTCCCCCCGTTCTTTGCTGCCCAGAAAAGCATCTCAAGATTGATCATATTGTCCATGATGGTATTGTGGGGCCAGTTGCGGGGTTCTACTTCCCGCGGCCAGGACAGCATCGTGCCGACTACCGGATTAAACAAAGTAGCCAATGAATCGGCTGTGTCCAGAATCACTTGTTTGTAAGCGGGATTCTTGGTCAGGCGATATCCGTTGCCGTAGCTGCAAAAAACCAAAAAGCCCAGATCATGATCATAAGCCGGAATGCGGGAAAGGAACTCTAAGGATGCCGTAAACTTTTCGGCTTCTTCCAGTATATGCTTGTCTTGTGTATACTCATAATCATACCACAACACTCCCGGCCAGAAACCGGCACACCATTCTTCCTTCGTTGCTTTCCGACAGTTCCAATGATGTTCGTCTGCCATGACATTACGTGGCATCATTGTATAGTCTATACCCGAGTCTCCTTTCAGTTCTACCAGTGAACGTTGGGTCTGTTCCGCGCAATAATCCAGAGCTTTATTCACATCCAACGTACCGGAAGTCCGATGGGCACATGCACAAAAGCCTAGTACTACAACCAACCCTGCTACAATCTTCTTCATTTTTTCGTTCTATATCTTCGTGTTAGTTTCTTATTTTTTATTCTCACTTATTCTTTCTTATCATTTAGTTACCCGGAACCAGTCTACATCCGCCCATCCGCGATTTCCGTCATTAGGAGTGACGCAGAATAAACCGACTTTCGCTCCTATCCACTTTCCCTGCCGGGCAGTAAAAGGTTCTCCCGCTGCTGTATACTTCTTTCCATCGAGACTATAGGCAAAGGTGCAAACGGCTCCCTTGGCAACCTTTACCCGTAAGTAAACGGTCTTCCACTCATTATCAGCCACTCCCGGCATTTTCAGATATTCCACCGGAAAACTCGCCAGTTCCTTCACTTGTTCGGGGTGCTGTTGTTCCGCATCTTTGCATACGACTTGTTGCAGGATAAACTTGTCGCCGGCTTTACGGACAGACAAATAACTATAATCCCATCCCATTACTATCATTCCGGCTTGCTCTCCATCCTGCTTGGCGGTAAACGTCAGCTTGGTAGTAGCCGTAAACTCTTCAGCGGGAAACTTTTGCAGCAACAGATTAGGCACTTCCCAAAAGTTCACGAACTCTTTGGAAAGGCTGCCTGCATAGAGTCGGATATATCCCAGATCGGTCGTAAATCCGTAGGTATCCTGTTTGTTGGCATGCCACTGCCACTGTAATCCCAAGTGCCGTGTATCGAACTCGTCACTTTCCGGAGGAGTAGTTACCGGATACATCTTTCCGACATTCGGCTTTTTATAGGTGGTGACAGGTTCTCCGCAACCGTCTTTGTCTTTATCTACTCCGATCACAGGCCATTCATTCACCCATTTCATCGGATTGAGATGAATAACACGTCCGTAAGCCCCTTGATCCTGAAAGTGGACGAACCACGATTCTCCTGTATTTGTATCTACCCAGCCCCCCTGATGCGGACCGTTGATGGTGGTCTTCCCCTGCGCCATCACGATCTTTGATTCATAGGGACCATAGATATTCTTTGAACGAAGCACTAGCTGCCAACCGGTAGCTACTCCGCCTGCCGGAGCAAAAATATAATAGTAACCATTTCGTTTATAGAGCTTCGGTCCTTCTACCGTATGGTTCTTCCCGTCATTTCCATCGAACACCATTACCGGATCGGAGATCACTTCCGTTCCTTCCGCATTCAGTTCGCAAATAACCAGAATGCTGTTCACTCCGCTGCGGCTGCCGGCATAAGCATGTATCAGATATACTTTCCCGTCCTCGTCCCAAAGTGGCGTCGGGTCGATCATTCCTTTTCCAGCTTTCACCAATACGGGTTTGCTCCATGATCCTTTCGGATCTCTGGTCTTTATCATGTAGATTCCATAATCCGGATCGCCCCAATAAATATAAAACTCTCCCTTATGAAAGCGGATAGCAGGAGCCCATACACCTTTCCCATGCTGCGCTTTATCGAAAAACTCTTTGGGTTCCTGTACCGGCAACGCATAATTCACCAGCGACCAGTTTACCAGATCACGGGAATGAAGTATAGGAAGTCCCGGTATGCAATTAAAACTGGAAGCCGTCATATAGAAATCATCTCCTGCCGCACATACGTCCGGATCGGAATAGTCGGCATAAAGCACAGGGTTCTGATAAGTACCATTGCCTTTATCAGCCACCCAGGTCTGGGATATTTCCTGTGCACCCGCCCAAGTACAGCAAGCCATCATTCCTGCTATAAACAGAATCTTTTTACGCATATTACCTTACTAATCATTTCATTCAAACATACTAATCGTTATTCCTAAAAACAGGTTCTTTTTACCTTATATTAAAACCAATCTTTTAAAAACTGAATCCTTTATCTCTTTTCAACAATCTTATTACTGACCTATTTGCTTATATATACGAAGGGGATCAGGTAAATACCTAATCCCCTCGCAAAAATATTCCAAAATGTATCGTCATTCCCGGTAATACATCAATGTGCCGAAACCTAACTGATCAAATCCACCGCTATTCGGTCCATAGTTTCCACCACCTCCGTCGGGGCGCATTTGCTCTGCCCACTTCCCGCTGTAAATGGAAGATATACCTTTTGCCTTGCAATATCCATAGAACAGTTCCCATGCCGGTCTTTTCGTTCCGCGCTGGTCTGTAGATATAGTTGTATTGGTATAAGACGGATTTGAATAGGAAGTATAGGGGAAAGAATTGGAATCATATACAAAATCATCACCAACTAATGTTCCTTTATTGAAGGCTTCATCTTTGATCAGATTGTACTTGCCTACATACTCAGCCATTGCTACTGCCCTATAATTATCAAAAGCAAACAGGTCCTCACCGATACTATAAGCCATCTGACAGAATGCCCCCATCAATGACACACACAATGTCGCATGCCCTTGGTCACGTCCCGACTCTTCACACTGTCCCAAAATCTCATCAGAATCCGGATCCTGATGCAAAAAAGGAACTGCATTTTTGATATTTCCAGCTTCTTTATATCTTCCTTCTTCATTCTTAAAATATACGATAGCTTGATTAATCAGCACATTATCATCACACAATATTCCAATGGAAAGAATAGATGTCATCTGAGCCAGATCCCAGTTTAGCCAGTAATGCATATTGCCCTGTCCGCCGTTATGATTCTTAAGGAACATATTGGAAACACTGTAAAACGTATCTTTCATCCAAGTCTTGAACTTCTCAAAATCATTCCTATCCCATCCGTTGTAATCTCTGAGCAATTCCGCCGCATTTGCCCACTGATGTGCCTGAATAGGTATCAAATATAAATTAGGGTCTGGAATATTATTAGTATAACCTTCCATTCTCAATATACCCTTGCAGTTCGTAGCCCATGCATTAAACAGTTTTACAGCAGCATCTGCAAATACGGTATTTCCCGACAACTGATAGCGGAGTGCCAGTTGGTAAGCAGCCGCAGCATCATACATACACGATGTGTAATTAGAGTAATCCGGATATTTACCCGACCAATTATTCTTATCCATTCGTTTCAAATATCCATCAAGCAAAGCACTCGTTTTTTCTGTATAAGAACTTTGCGCATAATCGCTTGCTTCCAGTTGAGCGTAGGCATCTTTCCAGGGCGATCGTGTCAGATTACTTTTTACGCGATCAATATCGGCCTGTGTATGAAGCATACAAGGATGCTTCAATGGCAAATAGTCTTTCTTAACCATATCTTCTTCAGGACTTTTCAAATCACTGAATTTACTGGTATCCCCATTGGGAATTTCACTACTGCAGGACATCATACCAAATGCTATCACAAAGCTAAAGAATAAGCTTATATATTTCGTTTTCATATTTCAGATTTATTTGTTATTTTCTTTTTCTACGTAAACTTTTAAATCTTCCAATGTCTTGAAAGTACGTACCCAATATACCTTATAAGAATAAGGTTGTACAGTAACGTCCGCTATCTTCAGCTGGAAAGTCGTCAACTTATCCGATGGAGCATCCGTTGGAAAATAGGGCTTAGCCTGCAAATCATAATATATAACCTGCGAATCTTCAGCCAAAACTCCGGTCGGATTGTTACCATAATCACCTTTGTTCGTATCCAACTTAAGACTTCCGTTACCCGGCACATCCATTCTAAAGGCAAGATAGCGGTAAGTTCCTATATTCAAGACAACCGGACGGTCATTAGAAGCCATCTTTAAGTCTGCCCTATATTTGCTGTTCGATTGCAGAGACATATTTACAGTCATACCTTCAGCATCAAAATTGACCGAAGCGGGCGTTTGTCCAAATCCCCATCCCAGTGCTTTCAGTTCATCCTGATTACGAACATAAGATAGTGACAATGAGACTACTCCTTCACCAACTACTTTGACAGCTATCGATGCTGATAGTCCGGACAATGGATCCTGAGCTATAATTTCGGCTTCACCTGCACCCACAGCAGTTACCAAGCCATCAGCATCCACTGTGGCAACTCTGTCATTGGTAGTACTCCAGCTTAATAATCCAACCGATGCATCAATTGGTTCCAAAAGACAATTTATCAGAGTCTTATCTCCTATCATCATATCATATCCCGGTTCACTTAATGTGATTTTATCAATAGGAATCACTTCTTTTACTGTTACTACAGCCGTAGCAGTCAATTGACTACCATCTTGACTTGAAACTGAAATATTAGCTGTTCCAGGCTTTTTCCCCGTTATCGTACCATCGTCCGCTACCGTTGCAACTTCTTCATTATCACTTTTCCAATCAAACACATTATATCCGTCTGAAGGAGTCACATTGACAATCACTTTCTTATTTGTTCCTTCAAACAGTTCCACGTTTTCAAGCTCTATAGCTGTAGCCACCGGCATTACTTGGACTTCTATTGTTTTGAGAGTCTCAAAGGCGGTACTCTGAGACAAATTAATATATGCTTTTCCGATCATCTTAGCCGTAACCCTGCCGTCCTGCGAAACAGACACCACATTTTCGTCCGATGATGTTAAAGTAATCTCCGGATTCGTCACATTCTCCGGAACCGGCTTATAATCTAAAACAAAATCCATTCCTACAGCTAAAGGTAGTGATGAACCTACATTTACCTCTATATCATTCATTAGTTGCGCCTCATTCATAGCATCACCATATTCCTTATCGCCACATGAAGCTACTGACAGTAATAAGCTTAGCATCCCAAGACCTACTGACATCCATTTTACTGATAAGAAAGCTATATGTTTCATATTTTTTCTTTTTTATTATTCATATTCCATTATTCTCCCCAACCCGGATTTTGTCCCAAAGTCGGATTTAACTGTAACTGATCAGAAGGCAATGGGTACAAGTAATTCTTATCCGCCCACTGACGCCCAGTCTCTACAACAACACATCCTTCATCATTCAAACTAAAGGTTGTATTCCAGGACTCATATTCAGTCCCCTTCCATTTAATTCCCAACATAGTCTGCGGCATCTCGTTCTCTGCTGTTTTCCAACGTTTCAAATCATCAATGCGAAATCCTTCATTAAAGAGTTCGACAGTACGTTCCCTCCGTATTTCCGTTCTCATATCCAACCCATGTGCCTGTGTAAGCTCGTTAGTCAATGCCGGCATATTGGTATTTACACGTTGACGAACCAGATTCAAGGAAATATTCAAGTCTTCATTTTCAATTTTATCATCTCTCTCATATATGGCTTCTGCATAATTCAACAAGACTTCCGCATAACGGATAAGCGGGAAATCATATCCCTCTTGCGTATCGGGTACCACACGTTCAGCACTCCATTTTTGGTTGCCATAACATGTACCGGAAGCTGGATCATAAACTTTGGATGTTTTAAGATCCGTCTCATCCCACTGCCACGAAGTTCGGCCGAATTTATTCCCCCAATAGCGGGTACCCGGTTTCAGCAACGTATAACGCATACGATTATCGCGATTCAAAAATTCAGAGACCTTTTTATCATACTTCTGGAAGCGCCCCGATTTCTCAATAGGCAATCCATCATCACACAAATAAAGATTGGCAAACTTACGAGTGACCCATTGCACATTTGCCAGACATTCTTGCGTTATATTCTTACCGATTGAGGCCAATACCTGATCATGACGACGAGCAAAAATATACTCATGATTAGAAGACTTTTTAATACCTGCCGGATTTGACTTCTCATTTTCCAAAATGAACATATACTTCTGCGCACTGTCACCCAGTATTTTTGTCTCACTGTCTGTTCCAAACAATCGGAATGTGTATCCATATTTAGCATCAATCACAGTCCGTGCTGCTTTGGCAGCTATGTCCAACAGATTAGCGGAACGTTGCGTATTCTGATTACCATTACGCGACTTCTGCCATGTTCCTTCATAAAGAGCCACTCTTGAAAGGAAAGCCTGTGCACCTTCTTTAGAAATTCGTCCTTCCTCTTCGGTCGTAAGTTCTTTAAAAGCCGGTAAATTTTCAACGGCATGATTAAGATCATCGATAATAAGATCGACTACTTCGCTGCGGTCATTCCGTTTTACTTTCATCTCAGGGTCTGTAATGTCCAACGGCTTCTTGGTGATGATAACGTCTCCATACAATTGAAGTAAGTCAAAATAACTATAAGCACGGAAAAAATAAGCCTCTCCTATATATTGCTTTATATCTTCCGGCTTAGCATAAGCTTCAGCATTCTGCAACAATAAGTTCGTGCGCCGGATATGCTTGTAGTTATCCGTATAGTTGGCGTCCGAAGACGGAATTGAATTTATTCCTCGGCTAAATTCATTGTAGCTCTGATAAGTAATCAAATCCGAACGTTTGTCACTATGTGTTCCATCATATACGACAGAAGAAAAATCACGCGTCCAACTATAAAAGGTATTGGCAAACTGCTTATAATCATTGACAGAAGTCCACATATTCTTACCACCCAACTGATCCTGAGGTTCCAGATCCAAACAAGAGTGGAATGTCATTCCTAACACTATGGCAAGGAGAATTGTTATTTTTGATCGTTTCATACTATTCTATTTAAAAAGTTGCATTAACACCTACCGTGAAAGTTCTGTTAAAAGGATAACGTCCTAAATCTTTAGTTTTACGTGAAGCTTCCGGATCCCAGCCGTCTCTTAACTTACTATGTTCCCATAAATCAGCTCCTGTAAAGTATATCCGTAGTTTACTGATCGCATTTGTTTTGGCCAACCATGAAGCAGGTAACGTATATCCCAAAGTCAGATTCTTTAAACGGAGATAGGCTCCATTCTCTACAGACCAAGAAGAACACTGATAATTATAATTATTTATAGAACCAATGCTTGTATAAGAGGGATAATAGGCATTTCTGTTCTCCGGGTTCCATGTATTACCGATGGACTGGGTTGTAGTATTCAAGTAAATAGCACTCATCGGTACCCGCCATGTTTCATTTCCTTCACCACCACGGAAAACTGTTCTGCGCCCCACTCCCTGAAAAATAGCAGAGAGATCAAAGCCCTTCCATTCCAATCCGATGTTGATTGAATAAGAAAGTTTCGGATCATCCGTCCCTAAATATACATAATCATTCTGATCCAGTTTGCCATCACCGTTCACATCTTCGAACATGTGGTCTCCCAGACGAAGATTATCCTGCATTCCAATTCCATTGCCATCCAAATAGTAATATTTGTATTTTTCCAGTTCTTCTTGGGTCTGAATTTTACCGACATAGCGTAATCCAAAATATGAGTTCAACGGGTAACCTTGCTGCTTACCAACAAAACCTGATTTCAGAACGGAAGTTGCTCCCAAATCAATCAATTTATTAGTAGTATAAGTTATAGTCCCTCCAATATGATATTGTACAGGTCCTATTTTGTCCGACCACGTCATGTTTCCTTCCCATCCTTTAGCCTCAAACTTTCCAAGATTCATCGTTGGGGCATTATCTCCCAACACACCCGGATACTGGGCATCAATCAACATATTATTATTTTTCTTCATAAATAACTCTACAGTACCAGTCAGTCGGTTATTGAAGAATCCGAAGTCCAGCCCCAAGTTATAACTATGAATACGTTCCCAAGTACGGTCTGTAGTTACAATCTTCCCATTCGTATCAATAGTCGAAACTTTTCCAGAGCCAATATATGCTCCGCTAGACGAAGAAAAATTGTACAACTGAGTACCATCGTAACGATCTACGCCACTTTGATTGCCCAATACACCATAAGACAGTCTCAGCTTTAAGTTACTGACCAAAGAAGATAACGGCTGCATGAAGCTTTCCTCACTCAAACGCCATCCTCCAGATACTCCCCAAAAGAATTGCCAGCGATTTTCGGGACGGAACTTTGAAGAACCGTCATATCGCAGATTGCCTTCCACCAAATAACGTTGTTTATAATCATAGTTCAAACGTCCGAAATAGGACATCATTGCCTCATGCCATTTTGCAGGCTTACTGTCTCCATCTTTTATCAGAACTTCTCCGGCACCATTTGGTATCTCTAAAGACGGATTGATATCTTTTACAGATACAAAAGTATATTTATACTGTGTGTAATTATACTGTGTACCAGCCATTGCACTCAGATTATGTACTTCCGCCAATGTTTTGTGCCAATTCAGGTAACCGGAAACCATATAGTAGTCTGTTCTTGAAAAAGAATCAGAGTATTTACTCTTTTCCTGAGTAGGTTCTGTCGCCAACAATTTAGTGCCTGCATAATTATACCAATCAATAGATTTCTCTACTTTCTCACGTGTAGCGGTTGAAGTGTTATAGCCCACATTGACAACGGCATCCAGATCCGAATATATCTTCCAGTTCAACGATTCGCTGATATTGATAGCCGAAACCTTCAGTTTATTGTCTCCGCCTTCCTCAGCCCACCAGTTCAATGCACGCCACGTTCCCCATCCATAGGGACGTCCGTCGATAGTAGAAGCAGGCAAACCCGGTTGTGGGGAAGACTGGGAAAGAACTTTCCCTATCATACTGGGAGATACTTGATCCTGACGGTTATAACCGATACTAGATGTCAACATCACAGCATCCGATAGCTTAAATTGGTTGTTCAAACGCATATTGTAACGTTGATTGTTATTATTTCCCCATTTCAAGGTACTGTTGTCATACATATATCCCAGTGACAAACGAAACAAGTTTTTCTCTGTACCTCCTGAGACACTGAGGTCATGTTGTGTAGACCATGAATTTCCCCATAAAATATCCTGCCAGTCATTATCCATAAAGACAAAGTCTTCCACATCCTTGAATCCTTCGGGAATCGGGTGTGCACTATGACTCAAATCAATGTACTGGTTCTTATACAATTTGGCTAGTCTGGCATAGCGAATCCAGTTTGAATCAGAATAGCCATCATTAGTCTGAGCAGTAATCACTGCATCCGCCCATTGATCCAACGACATCAATTCCGGTTGAAGCCCTACCACTTTTCCAGTAAAAGAACCATTATACTGGACAACAGTTTTACCCGCTTTTGCCTTCTTCGTTGTAATCAATACAACACCTCCCGCTGCTTTCGATCCATATATAGCAGCCGAAGCATCTTTCAGGAAGTTGATAGATTCAATGTCATCCGGATTCAAATTGCGCATACCGTTGATACCGTCACTATATTCCACACCATCTACAATAATGAGTGGATCAGTAGAGTTGGATGAAGACGCTCCACGAAGTTTCATACCCCAACTCTCATCTCCAGGAGCTCCGGAATTACGAGTGATAAGTACTCCGGGCACAGTGCCCTGCATTGCCTGCAACGGGCTTGACATCGTACCTTTATTTTCCAGTTGTTTGGCTCCTACAACGGTTACAGCACCTGTTAAAGATTCCTTTCTCTGAGTACCATATCCTACAACCACCACTTCGTCCAGTACTTCAGTGTCTTCTTTCATTATAATCTTCCGCAATTTAGGATCGGAAGCCGGAAGTTCCATTGATTTAAAACCAATATACGAAATAACAATCACAGCATTCGGAGAACTTACATTTAAAGAGAAATTCCCATCAATATCAGAAATTACTCCATTCGTAGTTCCCTTCTCGAGTATACTTGCACCAATAACAGGTTCTCCCGTCGCATCCACAACCTGACCTTTGACTTGTTTTTGAGACTGTGCTATAGTCCTGCTATCATTAACATTTGCATAAGCCCATGTCCGGGAAGCCGGACACAGCATCAACATCAGTCCTAAAGCAACTATGACCGCCTTATTAGGTTGCGAATTAAAAATTAATCCTCTTCGTTTCATAACATTAAATTTGAGGTTTAAAAATAGTATTAAATTCTTGTTCTCTAAAATTTGTTGAGGCATAAAGATACCTCTCACTCAGTATTGATTCCTTTTCCATAAGCACCAAAGGTTGTTTATTATATGAATAATTTTATATACAGTTTCGGAAGAAGTCACGCATATCACGGCGTCCGAGAAAAAGATGGTTTTCCACTGTACGGCAACTCAATTCTAATTCGGAGGCTATCTCCGGAGAAGATTTATCCTCAAAACGATTTAACGTATAGATCAGTCGTCGCTGTTCGGGCATGGCTGCCAACCGTGTCCGTTCCATCGCCATCAAATCATCAGCAATGATTTTCTCTTCAGTATCATTGGAAGAAGTGACAGTAAAATCATAGAGGTAACTATCTATCTCCTGCTTTTTATAATAACGACGGATATAGTCGGTCACTAAATTGCGTGCGATCGTAAAAAGGAAGTATTTTACTGTATCCGGACGGAGCATCTGTTTGTAATCCATCAGACGCACAAATACATCTTGAGTTAAATCCTCCGCTTCATAACGGTGAGCAATCCGATAGGTAATATAGTTTAAGATTACCTGATGATATTCCTCGTAAGAACGGGTGATAATGTTGTCGGAAGTGTAAGCTGTTGTCTCCATAATACTATCTTTTTCGGTTTTGAACACGATGCAAATATAAAGGCAATTCCGGAGAATGATTTCAAAAAACAAGGGAGATGAATCTCAACGCATCTAGGTAGACTTTATTTTATTTAAGCAAATGAATTACAATCACTTACACACTTTTTAAACGGAGTCTCACTTTATAAAATGAGACTCCGTTTGGGCATAATAAGCAGACCGATGGTTCACATCTCATCAATTTGAGCAAAGTAACCTGGGAAATAAAAAGCCTTTGGTAATTGTCACTTATCACCTTGGCAGGACAAGTGTCTTATAATTAAAGCAGTAAGGGTGATAATAGATGGTGATAATAAGGTGATAATAGAATAGTTATTGATTTCTATTATCACCTGTTTTTGACAAGCGATCTATTTATTCAATTGATTATCAGGTGTTAGACAGACTATTCAAGGGTAACGTCTACCAATGTTAAAAACACCATTTTTGCCATGAATGTACGTTGTTTACGCCCAATATTGTTCTATGTAAGCTGCATGTATTAAGACAAAGGCTGGGAAGCTTAACATACAAACAAGGCTTGACTAATATATTCAGGTACTTTCATGTATTCATTTCACGTACGTGAACCGTTCAGCTCATGTACGTAAGCCCAATGAATCACGTACATGAACCGATGGAATCACATACGTGAAACGATCTCTTGTTACTGACCGAATACATTAATCTTACCAGCATAATATCTTAATGAAGGGAGCACATTTACTATTCATCTTTAGCCGTTCCTCCGATACTGCGAATATACTCGTTCGGAGTAACTCCGGTACTTTTCTTGAATGAACGGAAGAAAGAAGCACGTGAACTGAAGCCGCATAGTTCGGCCAATGCAGTCAATGTATAACGGGAGTAATCATTATCCTCTACCATTTTCTTGAACTGGGCAACCCGATACTCATTTATAAAGTCATAGTATGACTGATTAAGATATTGATTGAGCAGATAGGACAAGGAATGGGAAGAAGTATGCAATGCGGCGGCAAGTTCTCCCATTTTCAAGTCGGGATTAATATAAGGTTTTTCTTTCTCCACATAAGCAACAAGCCTGTCATGAAGTTCTTTACATTCGGCTTCGCTCATACGGTTGGCCTTATATTTTTCTTCTGCAGGATGTGGTTCCACCGTCTTTTCTTCTTCCTCTTCTTCTTCGGATGAGATCTCGTGTACTTCCGTGACCAATGGAGCAGATTTCCGCACATAATATCTCACTAGAACAACGATCAGAATAATCGATATAGCGAGAATCACCCATCCCCACCAAGGAATCATCGGCTGCACAGTCACCTTATAAATGGCCATTGATTGTTCATTGCCCGGAATACGTACACAGAATGTGTATGTCCCGGAAGAAAGCCCATAATACGATACTTCACTCTGTGCTGTCAGCAACTTCCAGTCACTGTCCGCTCCCTCCAGTTTATACTCATATAACAAGGCAGAAGGTAATCCATATGCAAAATCGGTAAAACAGAAAGTAAGATTGTTCTGATTATACTTCAAAGACGATTTATTGATAGAAACTCCATTAGCCAGAATATCCGTAAAGACAATCGGACGAACCTTTCCACGTACCTCATCTACCTGTTTCGGATCTACATAGATCAACCCCTTGGTATTGCCAAACCACAACAGTCCTCTTTCATCTTTATAAGCCGCTCCGTTAGTGAAAGTCGGTCCCGGCACTCCGTCATTGAAGGTGAAGGAGTCATACTCTTCTCCTTCTTCCTTAATACGCAACAATCCATCGTTGCAGCCTACCCACAGCCAGCCTTGATTATCTTCTGTTATTGACATCAGCGAGTTATCGGGAAGCGTAGAAAGTACTGATTGATTGCGGAAATGGTTCATCGTTAAGGTAGAAGTAAACAGGCTGCCTTTCTCACGGATAAAGTAAAGGTTATGTTCTGCATCTTCATAAATAGTACGTACTTTATCTTTGTGTACAAATCCTTCCGGAAATACATTGGAACGAAGGCTTTGTGAGGCCGGATCATAGATGCACATACCGGTTTCTGTAGCAATCCATCCTTTTCCGGTAGAGTCAAAACTTACTTCATACACATTTCCTTCGGGCAACTGAGAGTTGGTGCTGGTGAAGTTTTTGATTTGCTTTGTCTGCCCGTTGTAACAGAATAGTCCCTGCGAGGTGCCAATCCAAAGATTTCCCCTGTTATCCGGTTTTACACAGAAGATATGTCCTTTCTGGAAGAGTTCCGTATCACCTTGTGTAAAGTATTTGAGAGATAACGTCTGCGGATTTAATACCATCATACCACCGCCATACGTACCGATATAATATTCACCTTCATAGAAGCAAATGGTAAGGATCAGATCGGACGTAAGAACCGGTTTCACGAAACTTTTCACTATGCCGGTAGCTTCGTTAATATAGAACAATCCGTCACGCGAACCAATCACTTTCTCCGGTCCCCGGTTTACGAACGAACGAATTGATAAATTGGCAGAGTTAAACTGAGGAAGATAAGCGTACGTACGGAACAGTCCGTTTTGATACAGTGAATAATCCAATCCGGCTTGGAAATGTCCTACCCAGACTGCACCCCTGTCATCCACCAGTAGTGAGTAGATAGAATTACTGCGAATCCCTTCTTTATCATTCACATCATGGAAAAAGCGGCGAACCACTTTCCGGTCTTTGTGAGAAAGGAAATGAACCCCATTTCCATCTGTAGCGATGTACACCGTCTCCTTTCCATCACCGGAAATATCAGATATCACATCACATCCCAAAGAAACCGTATGGGCAAATGTCTGTTTCGGGATATCGAAACAGACGACTCCCTGACTCATTGTACCCAGATACAGCGTTTCACCTATGCGGGTCAGACAACGGAAATAATCGGCTTCGGGAACATTCTCTCTGAAATGCCAGGAATTGATCTGACCATCTTTCAGCGAATAAGAAAATAACCCTTGCACTGTTGCCAACCAAAGGACACTCTTATCTTCATTCAGGCAGAGGTCCATGATCCGGTTACAGGCTGCCAGCATATTTTTATCGGTCTGTACCTGAAGCAACTGACCGTCTTTCTGAATAAACAGTCCTCTCTCCGTACCTATATAAAGTACATCTCCATCTGCCAACAAAGCATTGACGGCACAGTCGATCTTCTCGGGAACGATTCTCTGCAATTCACTACCGGAGCGATTCAGCCGCCAGAGTCCGATTCCATTTCCGATCCATAGTTGCTTGTTATCGGTTTCTGTAATACAGTTCACCCGTTTCTTTCTTCCCGAATCTACTCCGCGGAATTCGAAATGCTTCACCTTCACACCGTCAAAACGGTCGAGGCCGTTGTCTGTCCCCAACCAGATGAAACCTTCCGAGTCTTTATAAATAGCATTCACCAACAAACCGGAAAGGCCGTCGGACATAACAACATTACGAAACATATAGGGTTGTGCCTGCAAGTTTTCCCCGCAAACCCAACACATTATTATAAGAACCAAATATTTAATCGTGCTTTTCACCTGCCAACGGGCTTTATCATATTAAACATGTGACAAACATACACAAAAATCTCCAAAAGAGAGCGGTTCCTTATCTAAAAAGTCGCCTCTCCGTATTTGCTGATGCTAATAGACAAATACGAAGAGGCGGAAGTATTTACTCAATGCACCCAAATAATTTATTCGTGCCTGTTCATTAAATTAAATCAATCTTGTAAATCCCAATACACTACATAACGCTGGTGATGCAAATCATAAAGCGGACGGATCACATCTCCTTGCTCCGTAGTAAATTTCAAGTCTTTTCCCACACGGTGCAATGTTCGTTCGGGGTGTTTCACGTCTATTTTCAATGATGTACGCAGATCGGCAGGAACATGAAAATTATAAGTATAATAATCGTTGTAAAGAGCAGGATCAGAGAAGGGAGCAGGTGCCTGCATTCCTTCCGTTCCCCGTTCTCCGGCAAGTACTAACGGTCCATACAGCAAAGCTACTTTATTCGGATTATCGGGAGTAGCTTCCAGTTCGATCTGCATGGGATAAGTGGCCGCAATACGGTCACCATCTTTCCATTCACGGGTAATAGCAATATAAGAACCCGGTTTCTGTTTCACTGACACCTTTTTACCATTCACAAGTACCTTCACATTTTTACTCCATGAGGGATATCTCAAATAAATAGTAGTATGCCTTGGCTTTTCTGCACGAAGAGTGAGCCGAGTAGTCTCTTCCTTCGGAAAATCGGTTTCCTGAAGAAGCGTCAGTCCTTTTTCTTTCCAAGTCACTTGGGAAGGAATAAACAGATTCACATAGATGCCTTTATCATTATGGTAATAGATGGCTTCTCCATATTTGGCATGATTCTCAAATCCACTGCCTACACAACACCAGAAAGAATTTTCTTTGGTGCTATACAGTTTATGAGAGCCGGAAAGTAACGGAAGGAAATAAGTTACCATCCCTGTTTCCGGGTCTTGCTGTCCAAGGATATGATTGTATAATGCTCTCTCGTAGTAATCGGCAATAGAAGAATCACCGGTCCAGCAGAAAAGATGGCGACTAAGTTTCAACATATTGTAGGTGCAACATGTTTCACCGGTATAACCAGTCAAGTGTTTAGAGCATTTCTTCGGGTCGAAAAAATGCTCTTTATCACTGCTGCATCCCGGAGCAAAGGTGTGATGGTCAATCATGGTATGCCAGAAAAACTCTGAAAGTTTTTTACTCGTCTCATTCTGTGTCAATTCATAGTTGCGAGCTTCTGCAATTACTTTCGGGATAAATGTATTTGTATGTTTGGTTCCCAAATCATCCCGAAGTTCTTTCAGTGGGTCGATCACGTCATTATGATAGAAATATTCCGCCAACCAACGATAACGCTCGTCGCCTGTGATGGCATATAAATTATAAAATGATTCGTTGATTCCCCCGAACTCATTACGTATCATTAACCGGCGTGTCTCTTCACTAAGCGGTTTCAGTTTGTTATAAGCCCAGTCGCCCATTTTGGTCACCACACTCAAAGCCTGCTGATTATCTGCATATAAGTATTGGTCTATCAGACCGGAATAAAGTTTATGCAAGGTATACCAAGGTGCCCAGACACTCTTTCCCTGAATATTGCGGTTGATCAGTTCTTCGGGATATGCGCTCAAATATCCTCCTTTAAGTGCATTCTGCACTTCGGTCAATCCATTTACAAGGCTATCTCCTTTAAGTTTGAAAATCTCACTTCCGGTAGCAGCATACATCAATGCGTAAGCTGAAAGCAAATGTCCGGTAGTATGTCCGCGAAGTTCGCAGTCCAGAGATTCCCAGCCACCGAGTTTTTTTACAGTCATATAGCCGCCTTCACGACCTGCAAAGACACCGGCATTGGTCCGGAAGCTATGTAACAGACGATTCACATCAAGAGAAGTCATCCATGCCGAATCCCGCAACATATTATCACGAAAACGACTCGCTAAGAGGCGGACATCCTTTAAATCAAAACTCTGTACCCGAATTGGAGCCACTGTCTCTTTTTTCATTTTTCCCTGATGCTGACCGGGGTATACAGACTGGGCGGACATCATAGTCGACACTGCCAACCATGCTATTACAACTAGATTTTTCTTATTCATAATCATTCTTTATATCCTTTTCAATAAGATACGAATAAGCGCTGTTCAACACTCAATACAATGAAATTAATTCTGATTGATCGTTCCGTAAGCTTTCGTTTTATTCCATATTATTGATAAATAAAGAAACTTCGTTCTATCGGCTCTGCTGTCTGTACCTTTCCCGCCAGCCCATATTGCCAGGCAACTACTGTCACCTTCAACGGATATTTACTGCGAGGAGGTATCGGAGTAAATACAAGTTTGTTTCCGTCGATTTCCGCAGGGCCTTCTTTCACATAATAATATACAGGCAGTCCGCAATCGGAAGTAGCCCGAAGAGTGACGGACTCCACCCCTGCCTTCACATCCCCAATGCCAGGGAAAAGTATATACTGTCGTTTCCCCTCCGTGTTACGGTAAGGAATCCGGAAACTAAGTTCCTGCACTGTACTTTTATATTGATTATCACCGTCATGACTCGCCAAGAGGCAGATGTCTCCTGTGCGACGCTTATTATACATTCCCATGCGGTAGAAACGAACAGTAAAAGTAGTATCATTCACCTTCTGTACCGGTCCGCAGATGCGGGTTATTTCGGGAAAGGTCGATGAATGTTCGTCGGAGATGGTTGTATGCAGACTATCCGTAAATACAGCTTTCAGATGAAAAGTAAGTCCATCTTCCTCCGGCAGGAAACGGGCGGCAACTTTCACATGAGACTTCGGGTGATATGCAAGAAGGCTGTTCTCTTGTACAAAACCAAGATATTGCGGTTTTTTCCTTCTTTCCTGACGATAACGTTCTTCTGTCATGTCAGCCATCTCTTTATCGAAATACCAGAAGGCATCATGCGGATCGCCTTTGTATTGTTTGAAGGGAGCTGCTTTAGCACGTCTCTTTTGGTCAGGATGCCAACGCTCGGCAAGCCATCCGTTTTCCGGATTCAATTTCTTCAGCATCACGGGCTTATCTACATCATACGTTTCCGGCAATCGGTACTCCATGGCTTTCTTCAGAAACAATGCAAGGTATACTGCCGTACGGTCTGCAATATCAAAATGTCCGCGCCCAGTATCACAAAGAAACGAGATGCAACTCCGGGGATACATCAGGCGAAACGCCAATGCCGGATTTACGCGATCTTCCCACCATTCATATTCTCCTTCGATCATCAAGCCGGGAATGCCGTCAATAGTACGTTTCCCCCACTCCATGTTATCACGTCCATATCCGGTAAGATTAGTACGCGGTGCGTCTCCATGAAAGGATATGACAGCCAATGTCCGTTCGGGATTCCATGCTGCAAAATTCCAAGGATAAGTTGCCATCGCCGAATGTCCGAAAGGAACAATCGGAACGTATTTTAATTCATTGTAACCGCTGATAGCGGCAAAGTCCTCCAACATCTGCTCAAATGCCCTCTGACTTCCGGCAGATACATCCCATTTCTGGTCCCAGCCCGGAGTAATCCAGATCAAGCCCATACCTATTTCGGACATTTTCTCCCGAAACAGAAGATTCTCAAACAGGGTTTCCTCTGTCATATTGTGAGTACCTATCATCACACCTCTTACCTGGGCACAATCGGAAGGTATCCATAGGAATGCCTGTGGATGATCATCAGTTTCGTTAGAAATAATGCCGGGTATCTGTACAGACCACTGCCATTCCGCCGCTATACATTCCGGCCATAACATAAACACTAATATTCCAAATACTAAAAATCGAAGTAGTTTCATGTTCCATTCATTTATCGTTATTTTATGTAATACGTAACGAAACCAAAGTATACTCAACCGAAAAATATAAAAAAACTATTATTATAGGAACTCTTTCATCGACAATTTCACAAAAACGTCGTATCTTTATTCTCAATTAAGAAAGGAGTGATATGGATTTACGTACAGCAAACGTAACTAGATATATTCTTCCCCTGCGGGAAGGCGGATCATTGCCGGCTTTGGCTGAAGCTGACGATGAGTTCAAATATGTCGTAAAATTCAGAGGAGCAGGGCACGGAACCAAAGCCCTTATCGCTGAATTGATCGGAGGAGAAATAGGCCGTACTCTGGGCTTCAGAGTACCGGAGATCATCTTCCTGAATTTAGATGAAGCTTTCGGCCGAACGGAAGCAGATGAAGAGATACAGGATTTACTGCAATGGAGCCGTGGATTGAATATCGGTTTGCATTTCTTGTCCGGAGCGTTGACCTTCGATCCTGTCGTACATCAAGTGGATGGTAAAACCGCCTCACAGATTGTGTGGATGGATGCTTTTCTGACAAATGTGGACCGTACCATCAAGAATACCAATATGCTGATGTGGCATAAAGAATTATGGCTGATCGATCATGGAGCTTCCCTTTACTTCCAACATAGCTGGACCAACTGGCAGAAACAGGCACTCACCCCATTCGTGCAGATAAAAGATCATGTTTTATTGCCATTTGCCGACCAACTGAAAGAAACAGATATGGCATTCAGACAGTTACTAACCTCCGATAAGATACGGGAAATAGTCAATACCGTCCCCGACGACTGGTTGAACTGGACGGAAGGACAGGAAACTCCACAAGACCTGAGAGATATTTATATTCAATTTTTAGAGGAAAGGATCAAGCATTCCGAACTATTTGTAAATGAAGCGCAACATGCAAGAAAGGCACTTATATGAATACGCAACCATTCGTTTCGTTCCCAAAGTAGAACGTGAAGAATTTATCAATGTAGGTATTGTACTGTTCTCCAAACGATGCAAATACCTCAAATCACTTTATACGATAGATGAGAATAAACTGAAACTGTTTTCTTCCGAACTGGATATGAATTGTCTGAAAGAAGGACTGCATGTCTTCGACAGGATTTGTTCGGGTAGTAAGGAAGGGGGAATGATAGCAAGCATGGATGTCCCCGATCGTTTCCGGTGGCTGACCGCTGTAAAAAGCTCATGTATACAAGTATCCCGCCCGCATCCCGGATTTTCCGAGGATTTGGATGCTACCTTGGAGCGTTTGTTCAAAGAATTAGTGCTTTAAATGATCAATCATGGAATTTATCAAGATAACAGAGCAACCATCGCTCTATGATGACCTCGACAAGAAGTCGGTAAAAGAGATTCTGGAAGATATCAATACTGAAGACCATAAAGTAGCAGATGCCGTGCAGAAAGCAATCCCACAAATAGAGAAACTGGTCACATTAATTATTCCCCGAGTAAAAAAAGGTGGGAGAATATTCTATATGGGAGCCGGAACAAGCGGACGTTTAGGTGTACTCGACGCTTCCGAAATACCTCCGACTTTCGGTATGCCTCCCACCGTAGTTATCGGACTAATCGCCGGAGGAGATACCGCCTTGCGCAATCCCGTCGAGAATGCGGAAGATGATATGTCCCGCGGATGGGAAGAGTTATTGCAGCATCATATCAATAGTGAAGATACAGTCATCGGAATTGCAGCATCCGGCACCACTCCTTATGTGATCGGAGCCATGCATACAGCACGGGAACACGGAATACTGACCGGCTGCATTACCAGTAATCCAAATTCGCCGATGGCTACCGAAGCTGATGTACCGATAGAAGTTATTGTCGGTCCGGAGTATGTGACAGGAAGTTCTCGGATGAAATCGGGTACTGCTCAAAAGATGATTCTGAATATGATCAGCACTACTATCATGATTGAACTGGGACGCGTGCAAGGAAATAAAATGGTCAATATGCAATTGAGTAACCAAAAACTCATTGATCGGGGAACGCGCATGATCATTGAAGAACTCCATCTGGACTACGAAAAGGCTGAGGCACTTCTGTTGCTACACGGTTCGGTTAAGTCTGCGATAGAGGCCTATCGCAGACACAACTCTACTCAGCAAGAGTAAAATGCAGTGCAGCACCACCGGAGGACTTTAACTTCAAAGTTAGCTTATCTCCGGCTTTTATCTTCTTATGAGTAGTACGAACCTTTGTACGTGTATTCAACTTGTCGTCATCTTCATACAAGTTGACTATATACTTCGTTCCCGGTTTCAAAAAATCCGTGGTTAACGTAATGGTACGCGCTTCTGTATTTGTCATTGCTCCCACAAACCATTCTTTTCCGGAACGACGAGCCTGCACAATATATTCACCTATTTCTCCATCTAATGCACGACTTTCATCCCAAACAGTCGGGATGGCTTTCCAGAACTCCAGTTCCTCCTCACCTTTATACATAGCAGGATTATCATACCAAAACATAAATTGCAAAGGACTGTAATATACGGCTGCCATTGCCAATTGATGTGCTTTGGTGTTTTTCACGCGACTATTAAAATAACAGAGTGTATAATCTCCTGCGCCTGCCAAAAAACGAGTATAAGGGAGAATGGTATTGTGTGTCGCATCCGGCATCTCTTCATTTCCACGGATACCTTCTTGCGTCATCAAATTGGGATAGGTACGACTGAAACCGGTTGGACGATATTCATCATGAATATCCACCATCATTTCATATTCCGCACATTTACGGACTGCATCATGTAGCCACGTACTCCAATGCTGATTACCTATCTGTACAAAACCGAATTTAATTCCTTTCAATCCCCATTTTTTATACAATGGCAATAAAGAATCTAGCTGTTGAACCAAAGCACGTTGATTGACATAGACCATTAATCCAATGCCTTTAGATTCTGCATATTTACATAAAGCAGAAATATCAAGATCTTTATCCGGAGAAACCGTAGTAGCATCCGAACTCATTTTCATTTCCGGGCCATACCATCCTGCATCCATATGTACATATTGAATGCCACGTTCCGCTGCAAAATCAATGGCTGCTTTTACTTTCTCCTGTTTTAAGTCTCCAGAACGGAATACTTTCCCAGGCTTAATCCAAGAAGTATCTGATATCCGACAAGGAGTATTTAAATTCAAAGCCAAATCATTATGATTGATCAAATCGACCGGACGTTCGGCAGCCATAATGACACGCCAAGGGGTACTGTAGGGAGAAATAATGTCAACGCTGCTATACAAGCTAGTTTCCAGTGTTGAAGGCTTCTCTGCAGACAAACGGAATTTTCCACGAGCATAATCCACCATCTCCGCTTCCAGTAATGCAACAGTCAATCCATCTGGCAGTTTCATAGTCAAAGGGCGTTCACTTTCCTCTTTTCCCCACCCTGACAGGGGACGAAGCTCATAAGGACCTTGTCCCCAACGTTCATAGTAAGCCATTGTACCTTCAGGCATTGTGAAACTTGTCCGTTCACCTGTAATATGTAAAAATAGCCCATTGGTCGTTTCCGGAAAATGATAACGGAATGCCACTCCTTCGTTATAGGCACGGACGATAATATTCATAAAGTAGTTTTTACGTTTGTCGTAACCGCCTTCAGTCATCCCTTGTCCCTCACCTTTACGAAACTTTAAAGTCATTTCATTATAACAGTCCCGAACTTCGGCACGTTCTCCATATACAGGTTTCCATGTTGCATCGTTTTTCCGATGATCAGTATCCGTTAATTTCAGATTCTCGCACCAAAAATAGCAAGTATCATTTGGTACCCCCAATGCCGATTCAAACAATTGATTCTCTACCTGTACACCAAGTTCACCCTCCTCCACTACCGGACGATTCTTATATGTCAGCGTATAATACATTCGTGCATTATCCTCTCCGAACGAACGCTGGTAAAAGGTGAACCGATACGCTCCGTCTGGGGAAGTCAGTTCCCGGCGGGTTTCTGTCATCACATTCTGTGCCTTTGTCAGTGTCGGTATTACCAACAGTAAAAGCAAGATACTTTTCTTCATTCTATTTAAATTCATGTTTATCCGTTTTTCCAATATATACGAACGAATTAATTATTATACTCAATCTGTCTCCCAAAGAAACACTACTTCTCAATTCTTTTTATAAAAGTCTCTTTTCTTTCATACATTTCTGCAAATATAAACAAACATCTTGCAAAAATAAGCACAACATCACATTCAAAAAGCAGCTACTTTTGCATCAATTCATATAAATAATAAATAAAACCATGAACGAATTATTTAGTATTGCCGGTAAGGTAGCTGTAATTACCGGAGCAGGTGGTGTGTTGGGAGGAAATATCGCCCAGCACTTTGTACAGCAGGGAGCAAAAGTTGTAGCTATCGACATCCGTCAGGAACAACTGGACAACCGTGTAGCAGAACTTAAACAATATGGTCAGGATATTATCGGTATTATTGGAGACGTGCTGGACATCGCCAGTCTGGAAAAAGTAGCGGAAGAGATTGTTGCCCAATGGGGACAGATTGATATTCTGTTGAATATTGCCGGAGGCAACATGCCGGGAGCCACTCTTGAATCGGATCAGAACTTCTATGATATGGACATTTCCTGTTGGGAGAAAGTGACCAGTCTGAATATGAACGGTACAGTCTATCCGTCTATGATCTTTGGTAAAGTGATGGCAGAGCAGAAAAAAGGTTGCATTATCAATGTGTCTTCTATGGCTGCTTATAGTGCCATCACCCGTGTGCCGGGGTATTCGGCTGCAAAAACAGCTGTAGCTAACTTTACACAATGGCTTGCCAGTGAGATGGCTCTGAAATATGGTGACGGCATCCGTGTAAATGCCATTGCTCCCGGTTTCTTTATCGGCGATCAGAACCGTCGCGTACTTATCAATCCGGATGGCTCGCTGACTGACAGAAGCAAAAAGGTTTTAGCCAAGACACCGATGAACCGTTTTGGTGATATTAAAGAATTGAACGGTGCCGTACAATTTTTGTGTAGCGAAGCTGCCAGTTTTGTAACCGGTGCAATGTTGCCTTTCGACGGTGGATTCAGTGCATTCAGCGGCGTATAAAGAGAAGAAACTATGATGGAAAAAACATGGAGATGGTTTGGCAAGAAAGACAAGATTACCTTGCCAATGCTCCGGCAAATAGGTGTGGAAGGGATTGTTACAGCTTTGCACGACATACCGAACGGAGAAATATGGACAATAGAAGCGATTAATGATCTGAAATCCTATATAGAATCATACGGACTGCGCTGGTCTGTAGTAGAAAGTTTGCCCGTATGCGAAGCGATCAAATATGGTGGGTCAGAACGTGAACAGTTGATAGAGAACTACAAAGTAAGCCTTACCAATCTAGGTAAATGTGGAATAAAAACTGTTTGCTATAACTTTATGCCAGTCATCGACTGGATACGTACAGACTTGCAGTACCTCTGCCCTGACGGTACTAGCTCATTGTATTATGACCGTATCCGTTTCGCCTATTTCGACATGAAGATACTGGAACGGGAAGGGGCTGAAAAGGATTATACGGAAGAAGAACTTCATAAAGTTTCCGAACTGGATCAAGTGATCACCGAAAAAGAGAAGGATGATCTGATTGATACCATTATCGTTAAGACACAAGGATTTGTCAATGGGAACATCAAAGAAGGAGACAAAGAACCGGTCGTCCTTTTCAAACGGTTGTTAACTTTGTACAAAGATATTAACCGTGACATCCTGCGAGAAAATATGTGTCACTTTCTTTCTGCCATTATGCCGGTTTGCGAAGAATACGGAGTGAATATGTGCGTGCATCCCGACGATCCTCCATTCCAGGTTCTTGGTCTTCCTCGTATCGTCACCAATGAAGAAGATATAGCCTGGTTCCTGAATGCAGTAGACAATCCGCACAACGGACTGACATTCTGTGCAGGTTCCTTGAGTGCCGGCGAACACAATGATACCCGCGAATTGGCAAAGAAGTTTGCTAAACGTACGCACTTTATACACCTACGCAGCACAGCCGCCATGCCGGGTGGAAACTTCATTGAAAGTTCTCACCTGGCAGGAAGAGGACATATCATTGACCTTATCCGAATCTTTGAGAAAGAAAATCCGGGATTACCTATGCGCATTGATCACGGGAGAATGATGCTGGGAGATGAAGACAAGGGGTATAATCCAGGCTATTCTTTTTATGGACGTATGCTGGCACTGGCGCAAGTAGAGGGTATGATGACGGTAGTGGATGATGAAATAAAACGTCAGATGAAATTATGATTCTCTTTCACCAGACATTGATGCAAAAAAGAAGGGAGAAGTCATATTTAACATCTCCCTTCTTTTTATCTATCATAGCAATAATCAATTTCTCTTTGAAACGATTTATTTCTTTTGTCCTTCTTGGAAATCCGGTATACGTTTTACATCCGCACCTTTCATTACACCTTTTTTAATTGCTTCATTGGTTTCTGAAATTTCTTTCTTAACACGCTTATAATATTCTTTAGTCAGTCCTTTCTCCACAGCTTCAGACTCTGTAGCCGCCCAGAAGTACTGGTAATCCATCAGCATCAAGTCAGGAGCAACCACCTTAAAGAAAATACTATCTCCTTCAAATTTTTCACGTAAATCACCTAAATAAATAGTGTCTGCCGGATTTACTTCTTGTGTACTTGCATTTTTTTGTGAACTACTGCTACCACAAGAGGCTAACAATAAGCCTCCAAATAACGAAATAAAAATTAATAATTTCATATATCTATCATTTATAATATAAAACATGCTCAACGGTTCAATTATCAGGATCAGAATATCATCCTGTAACAGAGTGCACAAAAATAGTAATTTATAATATCATAATGATCATTTTTCTGTTCTTTTTCTATATTTTCCTACAAATTACTTGAGTAATACGTTAATTACTCCCTAAAAATGCTTCACACATACTTATATCATATCACCACTTTATCTATCCCTTTCTACTTTTTCCAATCGGAAAGCACTGAGACATAACTTTTGTCCGGCCTTGTCAACACGTAAACGCAATACACAGGCACCAGCCGAAAGTGAAAGTTCGCCAAGTTTTGTTTCTTTCCACTTTTTAGAAGAAGGGATCGAAGACGAGATTTCTAATCCCTGATCAGAGGCCATTGCTACATGTGAAGAGGAATTTGCCGAATAAGTAAGATAAACAGCGTAAGCTCCACTTTTAGGGATATTAACAGTATAATTCATCCACTCGCCGTCTTCTACCTGAACCACTACGTATTTATTATCTATTTTCTGTAATTCAACTGCTCCATCCGGACGATACTCATTTCCACGTACTGTCCCTATATTATGATAGGTATGCCCTTCAGGATTTTCTGATATACAATAATAATCATAATCAGCAGCCAAAATTGTACTGGGCAATTGATGCAAACCGGAAACTCGCTTACCTGTAGAAAAAGTAACCGGATCACCTGCCATCCAAGGGGTCAGTCGCTTAGTTAAAGTCCCCCAACCAGTCCACTCATAAAACCAATTCGGGGCTACTCCCCAATTCTCACATCCATAACGTTCTATCATATAATCACGATAACGCTGTAACCAGGTATATTTTTCAGCCGGTAATCCACTACGCACCGCATAATGTGCCAATGCCATTTCTCTGGTTCCTCCTGTCCCGGCAACATCTCCCCGTCCATGAGAGGAGATATTCACAGACTCCCAACGTCCGCTACGACTTTTTATCTGGAGATATTTCCCGTTATCAAATGTGACTTCATTCATATCCTTTGTTAATCCTGTTGGCTCCCAAGGTGTTTCCTGTTTTTTGTAAGATTGAATACTTGACAGGTTATAACGATAACTCCATTCTAGCCCGAGCAATAAACGATTGTCCAAACTACTATATAAAGAATCCCCCTGATTCCATGCCATTTCTGCAATAGCAACATAATTGTGCAACCCGGCTAATACATGTCCCTGATCACGACTAGATTCCTGACACTGACCATTAGGATAAATATAATATTGAAGCTGTTCGTCATAACCATAATCCTGAATATCATTCTTCCGTTGTAACAATTTATAATCAATCATAGTAGGAGAAACATGAATGGGTTGATCGCTGGAAATAGCCGGTCCTGAAGGATATGGCAAATCATCTTTACGATGTTTCATTCCCAGTAAATAGCGATAAGCACGGTCATACATTATCTCATTATCAAGATAGATAGCCATTGCCATCATACTGCGTGCTGCAAACAATCCTTGATTACCGAAACGCGCTGCATCAAAATTATAGATATTCCAATAAAAAGTTACTCCATTTTTTGTATCATCCAGATAATTAGCATATTTAGCAGAATAATTTTCCGTATTACTATACCCCGGATAAACCAGCATATCTTTGAAACGTTGCTGATCTTGCCGTGTCCATCCAGAATAATCTCTCATCATTTCAGCCGCATCAATCAACAAATAAATTTTCCCATTATCCAACGGTCCTGTACCACGGCTACTAGTATTAGTATAATAAGAATTTGCATTCAAATATTCTACAGCCTTACGTGCATAGGCTTCTTCTCCTGTCAAGTGCCAAAGAAGAGCTAAATCATGAGCACGACGCCCATCCACCCCGATTGTAGCATTAAATCGCCCTTCCTTTATTTGCTCTCCACGATTCACCACAGGTGCATCAAGTGATGAATAAGAAGACTCCTTCAATTTCAAAAAGGTAGAATAATAAGGTTCTTGTCTGGCCTCTACCATTGCTTTCATACGATCGAGGTCACCTTGCGTATAAGTAATACCCGGATGAACAAAACGACGTTGTGACTGAGCTACATCACTTGTAAAAACAATATTTTCCACATGAGGTCCTACATATATGCGTGCCATATCTGAAGTCTTATACCACCGAGGTTTGTCCGGCATATTATCATCAATCAATTTTCCATTTATTTTCAAATTTTCAAAACGTATGTTCTTTACCTTACGTTTTTCATCATATCCTTCAATAATAGAAAGTTCCGCATTCTCTCCGGTATAGGATATATTCTTAAACAATACGTTCTCAATTCCTCTTCCGGGAGCAGTACAGTATTTTTCATTATAAAAGATACGTAAATTGACAAGTTGCCCCTGACGGAAATTCTCAACACGGATGTCCTCAAAATGAACATTGCGTATTAAATTGTTATCACCTGCATTAATAGCCATACATCCTTGATAATCGACTTGTTTCTCTCTATGATCCAATATATCAATATTAATATAATTCAGATCTTCCAAAACTTCGGGAGCTTTAGAATTACCATGAATTCCAATAAAAATAGGATGGGCTACATCTGCCCAAAGAGTGGAATTCTGCATTGTTATATTCCGACAACCTCCTTCAAATCCCAAACGAGTGCCATAAACAGTTGTACAATCATCTGAGTTACGGCAGAAGACACCATCAAATAATACGTTATTGCTCGCAAAAACATTCATGCCATCTCCCCACCCATAATAACTAATACTTTTGACATTACGGATAGTAACATTTTCCGACCCTCCTGTCGCACATTGAGTAGCAACAATTCCTTCTACATAGACATCTCGGGAATTCGCAATACGAATACCTCCTTTTATAGAATAATCGATAATTCCTCTTCCTAGCAATTTTACATCATGTACGTTTTCGATTAGGACACGCCCCATTAAAACAGCTCCTCCTGCCAGATACACAGTCTTACCAGATGGCACTCTCAATTCCCCATTTTTTACTGTATGTATTCCAGGACCAAAGTAAATTACTTCCGGATTATCTTTGTCCGGAATCGTTCTTTCCGGAGATCCTGTAAATAAGTGAAGATTATGAAAAATATCCCCATTTACTTCTACTGACAAATTTCGAGGATGCTCTAATGTAAAAGTTACTGTATTACCATCGATCTGAAATGGGATATCATACGAGAGAGGACGGACTTTTGCCGTCTGTACTTCTCCCAAATTATAGGTTACGGCTACTTCCACTTTTCCTGTAAAATCAAAAATTGCCATCGAAGCATTTTCTACATAATGTCGTGTATCTCTTACCTCATCCACCTTAATCAGATAAGAAGATAAGGTATGCCAGACTCCATCTTGCAAACGGACCTTAACCGTAAAATCACTATTTAAAGCAACTCCTGCGGGAGCCTTCCAGGTTGCAAGCGTGTCTTTAGCAAAGATACAAGTTGCACCACCTAATAATGCAGCTAATAATAAGAACCAATATTTCTTCATGATATTACCGAATAAAATTCTTTTATAGTATTACGAACAATAAAGACGATTCACCTATTCTCTATCAAAGATATTTATGAAAACTCGCAAAACAACAATCGTTCAATTAAAACAATGATATGTTTATTCATCTAACAATGATTCTTATTGTACAGCCAACAACGTCAATTCGGTGGTTATTCCGGATTGCACCGCTTTTCCGTCAATCACCATCTTACAGGGGGCAGAAGAAAGAATATACCATTTTCCCTGCTTCTTTTCGAGCAGCACATTAGCAGCCTCCGAAGTCTGGATACTGATACCGGATGCAATCAGTTGCGTTCCGTTCCCTATAAACAGCGTCCGGTTTCCCGCATATTCGTTACTGATTACGGCATAGTCCGCTTTCACTTTCATTCCCTGATAGGTTGCGGTCTGCGACGAATCCGTCAAAGAGAAAATATGGTCAGTACGCCCGTTTTTACTTTCCACACAGATACCGGCAAAGTCTTTCAAACCGGGCTCTTCCGCATCGAAGTAAGAGACAGATTGAATAGCCGAAGGCTCTTTCTGCGTACTTGGTTCATAAACAGCAACAAAAGGACGGTTCCATGCTTCTCCATGCTGCCGGGCAACGAAGGTGAGCGTAGGCTGCTCCTTTATATTATAAGGCATATGGGGAGTCCGGCTCAATCCTTCGGTCATCGGTGCCAGTGCGGTGAACACTTCCCGTTCCGGTTCTCCTTTCATCCAGAGATTCATGGAAATGTCATCTCCGCCTTTATCCTTCATGTCGATGGTAAAAGTCACTTTCACATCCTGATCGGTGGCAGCCACTTTCTTATCATATAAGTAGGAATAAGCATAAAGATGGGCACCTGCGAAAGCTAGCTCTTCAGTAGGCTGCAAATTCAAATCCGTGCCGTCGGCAGCCGTTAGTGTCATTGTCTGACCTAGATTATGGTAGAAATAATCGTGCATTTTATCGCCTCCCCGTTCTTTCCGGCTGCGGAATACATCCACATAATACCCTGTCTCCGGACCGGTAGTAACAATGCCCATCAGTCGAGTCTGATCCGCCCTGCTCTCCGGCTCACGGAAAGCTACCTGACTATAGGTGACGGAAGTAAATCCTTTACCCGGTTCCGCCGAAGCCGGAAAACAGGAAAGCAAATCGAAAGAATGATTACTTTTCATCACCGGATAACTGGAAATGCCATCTACACAAACCGTATTATGGCTGGGGAATTGAGAGTAATATTCCGCATAGTCCAGACCGCTATACAAGAAAAGTCCGATACCCGCATCCGGTCCCAGCACATATCCTTTTCCGTAAAGCTCCATCGAAATGCCATTCGCGTGCATATGATTGCCTTCACTTGCGTTGAGAGAAATCATCAGACTGTTGCGCGGATGCATCCCGTTGCGCTGTACCAGCCACGATACGTTGGGAGCATAGAACAGAGGAGATACATAATCCTCGATTTTCCCCGCCTCCACCTTCGGGTCCAACACTAACGGCTTGTCCTCAAAGAAGGAGTTGACAGAGGCCCGTACATTCTTCTTGCCACTTTTTTCGCTGCCTTCCTCCGGATTCAGACATTTCAGCAAAGCGGTGAAGTAACGTTCCTGCTCTTTCTTTCCGTTTGCCTGCGCATTCTGTATCATCCGGATAAAGAAGTTCGTACTTAAGTAACTTGGATGCGTATCTCCGAAACCACAGATCATCCGGTTCGGAAAAAGATACTGCGGAGTAGTCGCTACTGCTTTTGCCAGCACAGGCATTGCCTTTACCAAGTCATATTGCAGATTGTGGTCAAACTGATGGGCGAAGTTCGCGTAGTCATTGATGACTACACTGCTGTATCCCGGACATTCCGCCCATATACCCGTTTCGGAGTCAAAGCCGTAATCGGCCAGCTTGGTCAGACTCCACTGGCGGATGCTCGAACGGTTCATAACGTAGTCAATATAGTATTCGCGTCCTTTCCCGTCCGCATACTCTTTATTATCTTCCAGCACCAGTCCCACGTTCATGATATATCGTGCCTGCAATAAATCCCAGTTGTTATGGGGGACTCCGTTGGCGATGATATTATCCGCCCATTTCTTCAATGCACTGGCATAAATCATCATCTTATCCGGATAGTTAGATTGCAGATAATGATAGAGGAAGTCATACAAAGGGACAACGATATGCAAAGCATCCTCATGGATCACTTCAAAAGAAGTCAGCCCCACCAGTGTCTGCTGATGCCCGTGATTCAGGTCAACAGGAACATTTCTGTAATAGATTCCCGTCATATAAGTATCGAAAACACCGGCAGCCAGTCGGGCATACTTTTCCTCTCCCGTCATCCAATAGAGGAAAGCGGCGTCACGGGCAATTCCCAGAATCTCACAGTTCAGACTTTCAATATTGCGTCCGGTCTTGGACGGATGCACACTCTCCAGCGGACGGCCTTCCAGGGCATTGTTGCAGAAAGTCACGTTTCCTTCCGCACTATCGTCATAAGGTACTACATCTTCCAGCTTAGGTCGACCGTGCGTAGCGGCCGTCCCTCGTGTTCCGGTATAGCGAACCGTCGGGGCAGGCGCCTTCTCGCCTCCGGCATGGTCGAACACCTCACCTTTCACGTACACTTCCGTTGCATGCGACTTCCAGTACATGGCCAAACGGGATAATAACCAGTCCGGCTGACTTTCCGTACGTCGTGTATATACTTCCGTCCGTTCTTTCAGCTTGTTAAAGACATCTTGTGCCCATGCTTCCTTCTTGATCAACTTCCATGTTTCTTTTTTTCCTTCCGGGGTAGTCAGTACTCTCGGATGATCCTGCGGCATCTTCTCCGGCAACGGAATCTCCTGCCCGTGCGCATTCAGGAAAAAAAGCACACATAATCCTAACAAAATTCGTCTCATACTTCCATTTCTTATTTACGTTTGCTACGTATTTAATACGAAAATAAGGAATAATTTACCTAACTGGTATCAGAAAAGCTGTTTTTATTTTCAGCGGTACGGACTGCCTTCATACTCCGGACATTCAAGTATACTCAAAAAGATAGCCTGCAAGCATACCACTTACAGGCTATCACAATCCCCTTTTTTCCCTTTGTCTCAGGGAGGCAACTTACGTTTCCCCGTCCCCGCCGGAACCTCTCGCTGTACATCCTTGCCATCGAGCTATATAAAACTCATACAAGGAGCATTTCCCCATTCAGACACAGTACCGACAGGTCCCCATAAGCCACTCCACAATGTTCTTGCGAATCTCCCCAACTATCGTTGGATTCATATGGGTATCCGCCCTTTTTCGATGCGAAGATAATTTTTTTATGCTATTATTATAGTTAACACTGTCTATTAAAAGTGTTAAAAATAAAGATTTCATACCATACTTCCGCAAGCCGGCACCAAAGAAGAATATTTATTTTCCCTAAACAAAGCGCTAATTCCGAACAAAGAATTATATTTGCAGAAATCTAACAATTCTGATACTTATGAAAATACTATCTATCCATGATTTGCAAATAATCAGGAAGAGAGCGGAGCACCATCTTTCATTGCGCGAAGAAAGTAATGAAAAGGTTTCCGAAAAATGTTGCGGGCTGGCGTCCGGAACAACACACCTCCAGATTCTTATTTGCGGAGGTACCGGTTGTAAAGCCTCTTCCAGTCAGGGCATCACTGAAAATCTTCAAAAAGCCATCGAAAGAAACGGGATTACCGACAAAGTAGACGTCATCACAGTAGGCTGCTTCGGCTTCTGCGAAAAGGGCCCCATCGTTAAGATCATTCCTGACAATACGTTCTATACCCAAGTCACTCCCGAAGATGCGGAAGAAATCATCAGCGAACACATCATCGGAGGACGAAGAATCGGACGGCTGCTCTACATAGACCCGAAGACCGAGCAAACCGTCAGCGACTCCAAACACATGGACTTCTACCGGAAACAACTCCGCATCGCCTTGCGCAACTGCGGATTCATCGACTCCGAAAATATAGAAGAATACATCGCCCGTGAAGGATACTTCGCACTGGCCGACTGTCTTCTCAACAAACAGCCTGCCGACGTCATCGACATCATCAAACGCTCCGGACTGCGGGGACGTGGCGGTGGCGGTTTCCCCACCGGCTTGAAATGGGAATTTGCCAGTAAGCAGGCATCGGACGTAAAGTACGTTGTCTGCAACGCCGATGAAGGAGACCCCGGCGCCTTCATGGACCGCTCCATTATGGAAGGCGACCCGCACTCTATTGTAGAAGCGATGTGCATCTGCGGTTACTCCATCGGTTCCTCCAAAGGACTGGTCTACATCCGCGCCGAATATCCGCTGGCCATCAACCGGCTCAAAAAAGCGATTGAGCAAGCCCGTGCATACGGATTACTGGGAGACCACATCCTGGGGACAGATTTCAGCTTCGACATAGAGATCCGTTACGGAGCAGGCGCGTTCGTCTGCGGCGAGGAAACCGCCCTCATCCACTCGATGGAAGGAAAACGGGGAGAGCCGACCCTGAAACCTCCTTTCCCCGCCGAATCCGGTTATCTGGGCAAACCGACCAATGTGAACAATGTGGAAACCCTCGCCAATATTCCCATTATCCTGACCAAAGGCGCCGAATGGTTCGCCTCCATCGGAACAGAACGCTCCAAAGGCACCAAAGTCTTCGCTCTTGCCGGAAAGATCAACAATGTCGGACTGATCGAAGTACCGATGGGAACTACCCTGCGGGAAGTAATCTACGAAATCGGCGGAGGCATCAAAGGAGGAAAGAAATTCAAAGCCGTACAGACAGGCGGCCCGTCGGGTGGCTGTCTGACGGAGAAACATCTGGATACTCCCATCGACTTCGACAACCTGCTGGCAGCCGGTTCCATGATGGGATCGGGAGGCATGATCGTGATGGACGAAGATGACTGTATGGTATCCGTCGCCCGTTTCTATCTCGACTTTACCGTCGAAGAATCCTGCGGTAAATGTACCCCATGCCGTATTGGCAACAAGCGCCTGCTGGAACTGCTGAACAAGATAACGGAAGGACGGGGCACGGAAAAAGACCTGGACACGCTTGCCACCCTCGGACGGGTGATAAAGGACACGGCACTCTGCGGACTGGGACAGACGTCCCCGAATCCGGTACTGTCTACCCTCGACAACTTCCGTGACGAATATCTGGAACACGTCAGAGACAAGACCTGCCGCGCCAAACAATGCAAGTCCCTGCTGACCTATACCATTAATCCGGAACTTTGTATCGGTTGCCACCTGTGTGCCAAGAATTGTCCGGCGGATGCCATCAGCGGCTTGGTACGCAAGCCTCATGTCATCAACCCCGAGAAATGTATCAAGTGCGGCATGTGCATGGCACGCTGTAAATTCAAAGCTATTCTTGTCTGCTAAAATCTACTGCTATGGAAGAAAAACAAATTACCCTCCAGATAGACGGTCACTTTATCACCGTACCCGAAGGAAGCACGATCCTCGAAGCCGCCTGTAAAATCGGCATCAACATACCTACGCTGTGTCACATCGACCTGAAAGGAACCTGTATCAAGAACAATCCCGCTTCCTGCCGCATCTGTGTAGTCGAAGTGGCAGGACGTCGCAATCTGGCTCCCGCCTGCGCTACCCGTTGCACGGAAGGAATGGTAGTGAAAACCAGTACCCTGCGCGTGATGAACGCCCGGAAGGTGGTAGCCGAGCTGATCCTGTCCGATCATCCCAACGACTGCCTCACCTGTCCCAAATGCGGCAACTGTGAACTCCAGACACTGGCGCTGCGCTTCAACATCCGTGAAATGCCGTTCAACGGCGGCGAACTTTCTCCCCGCAAACGGGAAGTGACCTCCTCCATTGTGCGCAACATGGACAAGTGCATCTTCTGCCACCGATGCGAAAGTGTCTGCAACGATGTACAGACAGTCGGCGCACTGGGAGCCATCCGCCGCGGATTCAACACAACGATAGCCCCTGCTTTCGACAGAATGATGAAGGACAGCGAATGTACCTACTGCGGTCAATGCGTAGCCGTATGTCCGGTAGGCGCACTGACCGAACGGGATTACACCAACCGCCTTCTGGACGATTTGGCCGACCCCGATAAGATCGTAATTGTCCAGACTGCCCCTGCCGTACGTGCCGCCCTGGGAGAAGAATTCGGCTTGCCTCCCGGCACACTGGTAACCGGAAAAATGGTTTACGCCCTCCGCGAACTGGGTTTCGACTATGTATTCGATACCGACTTTGCCGCCGACCTCACCATCATGGAAGAAGGTTCCGAAATCCTGAACCGACTGACACGCTATCTGGACGGAGATAAATCCGTCCGGCTTCCGATCCTGACTTCCTGCTGCCCGGCTTGGGTAAACTTCTTCGAGCACCACTTCCCGGATATGCTGGATATCCCTTCTACCGCCCGTTCTCCACAACAGATGTTCGGCTCTATCGCCAAGTCTTACTGGGCAGAGAAAATGGGAATCTCCCGCGAAAAGCTGGTAGTTGTCTCCATCATGCCCTGTCTAGCCAAGAAATATGAATGTGACCGCGACGAGTTCAAAGTAAACGGTGTCCCCGACGTCGATTACTCCATCTCCACCCGCGAACTGGCACGCCTGATAAAACGAGCCAACATCGGCTTTACCCTCGTGCTGGACAGCCCGTTCGACAAGCCTATGGGAGAATCGACCGGCGCCGGTGTCATCTTCGGTACGACGGGTGGTGTCATGGAAGCCGCCCTGCGCTCCGTTTATGAAATCTACACCGGACAGCCGCTGAAGAATGTCAACTTTGAACAGGTACGCGGACTGAGCGGCGTCCGGCGCGCCACCATCAACCTGAACGGATTTGAACTGAAAGTAGGCATCGCACACGGACTAGGCAACGCAAGGCACTTACTGGAAGATATACGAAACGGACATAATGAATATCATGTCATCGAAATCATGGCATGCCCCGGCGGCTGCATCGGAGGTGGCGGGCAACCGTTACATCACGGCAACTCGGACGTTCTCTACGCCCGTGCCAACGCCCTTTACCGGGAAGATGCCAACAAACCTTTGCGCAAATCTCACGATAACCCGTATATTCAGAAACTGTATGAAGAATACCTCGGCAAACCGCTGGGTGAGAAATCGGAAATGCTCTTGCACACGCATTATTTCAACAAATCGATTGATTAACTTTAAACAAGTACTATTATGTCAGATATCAAACTAGCCTGCGATGTGGTGGAACAAGTCAAGACGATTTGCGACAAGCACGGGAACAATGCGGGCGAATTAATCAATATTTTGCATGAAGCGCAACATCTGCACGGCTATCTGCCCGAAGAGATGCAACGGATCATAGCCTCCAAACTCAGAATCCCCGTGTCGAAAGTCTACGGAGTTGTGACATTCTACACCTTCTTTACGATGACTCCCAAAGGAAAGCATCCGATTTCCGTCTGCATGGGCACGGCGTGCTACGTACGTGGTTCGGAGAAGTTGCTGGAAGAGTTCAAGCGGGTACTCGGCATCGAAGTCGGAGAAACCACCCCCGACGGAAAGTATTCGCTGGATTGCCTGCGCTGTGTAGGCGCCTGCGGACTGGCTCCGGTAGTGATGATCGGCGAAAAGGTGTACGGACGACTGCAACCGGTGGATGTAAAGAAGATTATCGAGGAACTGGAATAAGTCTCCCCCGCCCTTCAAAAGAGGATGTGACGTATCGGGTACCCGATATGTCACGCATCTTCTTTGGGGTCGTATCCCCACTTCACATAAACCGCTCCCCAGGCAAACCCCGCACCGAATGCGGTAAATATCAGATTATCGCCTTTCTTCAGTTTTTTCTCAAAATCCCAGATGCAGAGCGGAAGCGTACCGGCACTGGTATTGCCATAACGTTCGATGTTGACCATCACTTTCTCGGACGGTACTTCGAGCCGTTGCGCCACAGCGGTAATGATACGCTGGTTAGCCTGATGGGGAATCACCCAATCAATATCCTCCTTAGTCAAGTGGTTTCTGGCGATAATAGCTTCACAGGAATCCGACATATTCGCTACGGCATACTTGAATACCGTGCGGCCTTCCTGATAAATATAATGCAGATGATGATCCAATGAATAATAGGAAGGAGGACATACGGAACCTCCCGCTTTAATATGCAGGAAAGGCAGCCCTTTACCATCCGTTCTCAGCACCGAATCCATGATGCCGACCTCTTCCGTAGTAGGTTCCAGCATAAAAGCGGCCGCACCGTCGCCGAAGATAGGGCAAGTGGCACGGTCCGTATAATCGATTACGGACGACATCTTATCAGCACCTACAATAATAATCTTTTTATATTTCCCCGAACGGATAAAATTCGCTCCCGTTTCCATCGCATACAGGAAACCGCTGCAAACCGCCTGCATATCAAAAGCGAAAGCATTCTTCAGTCCCAGTCTTTCGCACAAGATAGATGCCGTTGAAGGAAAACGATAGTCCGAAGTAGTAGTGGCGACAATGACCAGATCGATATCATCGGGATGACTCTTTGTGCGTTGCATCAACTGCTTGGCGGCCTTACGGGCCATATACGAAGTTCCAAGCCCCTCTTCATTCAAGATATGTCGTTCTTTTATGCCGATACGCCCCATGATCCATTCGTCGGTGGTATCCACCATTTTAGAAATTTCATCATTAGTCAGCACATAATCGGGCACATATCCCCCGACCCCAGTAATTACCGCATTTATTTTATCCATCAAGTCTATTTTCAGAATTACAAATATGTGATATCTCAAAAAAATATCGGGCGCAAATATACAGAAAAGAGAATGATATACAAGAGAAGAGTACTAGAAATACCAGACACTTTGACCTATGAAAAGAACTTTTGGCTAAAGAACGAGAAGTTTTGACTAAATTTCAGATTCAGCGGAGAGAGCGGGATTCGAACCCGCGATACACTTTTGGCGTATACACGCTTTCCAGGCGTGCCTCTTCAACCACTCGAGCATCTCTCCTTTCAAAAAACTCAATAAACACTAAGAAAACGCTCCCGTTTTCGTTTCACGACATCGGAGGCGTCGCCCTCCATAAAAACAAAAAAGCAGCCCAAAAGCTGCTTTTCAGCGGAGAGACAGGGATTCGAACCCCGGGTACCTCGCGGTACAACGGTTTTCAAGACCGCCGCAATCGACCACTCTGCCACCTCTCCAAAACTTCCTTGTCAGAAGTGCTTTTCGTTAAAAGCGGTGCAAAGGTACGAAGATATTTTAAACTTGCAAGAGTTTTCACTAAAAATTTAATCTAATCTTTTCCTAAGGATAGCAATTAATAGGTATTTTATGTTGAAAAGCATAAAATAGAGCATATTTATGCTGATTATATGAAAAATGATTGTAACTTTGTGCGCTCTAAAGAATAGGATAACTACAACCTCTAATTTTATCATTTTATGGAATTAAACAATATCTTTAAAGACGGTCTTTGGAGCAGCGAAATCAACGTCAGAGATTTCGTAAGTCATAACATCACTCCGTATTACGGAGATGCTTCATTCCTCGAAGGACCTACAGAACGTACCAAAGCCGTATGGAACCGCTGCCTCGAAGCGTTGGCAGAAGAAAGAGAAAACAACGGTGTCCGCTCATTAGATAATGTTACCGTATCAACCATCACTTCCCACAAGGCCGGATATATCGACAAGGAAAACGAACTGATCGTCGGCCTGCAGACAGACGAACTTCTGAAACGTGCCATCAAGCCTTTCGGAGGTATCAATGTAGTCAGCAAAGCCTGTCACGAAAACGGCGTGGAAGTGGACGACCGCGTAAAAGATATTTTCACTCACTACCGCAAGACGCACAACGACGGAGTATTCGACGTATATACGGAAGAAATCCGTTCCTTCCGTTCGCTGGGATTCCTCACCGGACTTCCCGATAATTATGCACGCGGACGTATCATCGGTGACTACCGCCGTATGGCTCTTTACGGCATCGACCGTCTGATCGAAGCAAAGAAGGAAGATTTGCACAACCTCACCGGTCCGATGACAGAGGCCCGCATCCGTCTGCGCGAAGAAGTGGCAGAACAGATCAAGGCACTGAAAGACATGAAAGTGATGGGCGAATACTACGGTCTCGACCTGAGCCGTCCCGCTTACACGGCACAAGAAGCCGTACAGTGGGTATATATGGCTTACCTTGCCGCCGTCAAAGAACAAGACGGTGCCGCCATGTCACTGGGTAACGTTTCCTCCTTCCTCGATATCTATCTGGAATATGAACTGAGCAAAGGAACCATCACCGAATCGTTCGCGCAAGAGCTGATCGACCAGTTTGTCATCAAACTGCGTATGGTCCGCCACCTGCGTATGCAATCATACAACGACATCTTTGCAGGCGACCCGACCTGGGTAACCGAATCTCTGGGCGGACGTCTCAACGACGGACGTACCAAAGTGACAAAGACCTCCTTCCGTTTCCTGCAGACATTGTACAACCTCGGCCCTTCACCGGAACCGAACCTGACCGTACTCTGGAGCCCGGAACTTCCCGAAGGATTCAAAGAATTCTGTGCAAAGGTTTCTATCGACACTTCTTCTATCCAGTACGAAAACGACGACCTGATGCGCGAAGTACGTCAGTCCGACGACTACGGAATCGCCTGCTGCGTATCATATCAGGAAATAGGCAAGCAGATTCAGTTCTTCGGTGCCCGTTGCAACCTGGCCAAAGCCCTGTTGCTTGCCATCAACGGTGGACGTTGCGAGAATACCGGTACAATCATGGTGAAGAACATCCCCGTACTGACCAGCGACACGCTGAAGTTCGAAGAAGTAATGGACAACTACAAGAAAGTGCTGACCGAAATCGCCCGCGTATATAACGAAGCGATGAACATCATCCACTATATGCACGACAAGTATTACTACGAGAAGGCCCAGATGGCTCTTGTAGATACGAACCCGCGCATAAACCTTGCTTACGGTGTTGCCGGACTTTCCATCGCACTCGACTCACTGTCTGCCATCAAATATGCGAAAGTAACTGCCCGCCGCAACGATATCGGCCTGACAGAAGGCTTCGACATCGAAGGAGAATTCCCTTGCTTCGGTAACGACAACGACAAGGTAGACCACCTTGGCGTAGACCTGGTATACTTCTTCAGCGAAGAATTGAAGAAATTGCCAGTTTACAAGAATGCCCGTCCTACCCTCTCCTTGCTGACTATCACTTCCAATGTGATGTACGGCAAAAAGACCGGTGCTACTCCCGACGGACGTGCCAAAGGTGTTGCCTTCGCTCCGGGTGCCAATCCGATGCACGGACGCGACAAGAATGGTGCGATCGCTTCTCTGAGTTCTGTAGCGAAACTTCGTTACCGTGACTCACAGGACGGTATCAGCAACACCTTCTCTATCGTTCCGAAATCACTGGGTGCTACGGACGAAGACCGTATCGAGAACCTCGTAACGATGATGGACGGTTACTTCACCAAAGGTGCCCACCACCTGAACGTAAACGTACTGAACCGTGATATGCTGTACGATGCCATGGAGCATCCGGAAAACTATCCGCAGCTGACTATCCGCGTTTCCGGCTATGCCGTAAACTTCGTGAAGCTGAGCCGCGAACACCAACTGGAAGTTATCAGCCGTAGCTTCCACGAACGTATGTAATCTATTACTCTATATGATGATAAACGTACATTCATACGAAAGTATGGGAACATTCGACGGGCCGGGCTTACGGCTCGTCGTTTTTCTTCAAGGATGCAACTTCCGCTGCCTCTATTGCGCCAATCCGGATACGATAGCAGGAAAGGGAGGCACGCCTACCCCACCGGAAGAAATCGTCCGCATGGCAATGAGCCAGCGCCCCTTCTTCGGGAAACGAGGAGGAATCACTTTCTCTGGAGGCGAACCGACGTTTCAGGCGAAAGCACTCGTCCCGCTGGTCCGCGAACTGAAAGAAAAAGGCATCCATGTCTGTCTGGACAGCAACGGAGGACTTTGGAACGAAGACGTAGAAGAATTATTCAGACTGACCGATCTTGTGTTATTGGATATAAAGGAATTCAACCCTAACCGCCATCAGACGCTCACCGGAAGAAGCAACGAGCAAACCATCCGCACGGCCGCCTGGCTGGAAGAACAGGAGAAACCTTTCTGGCTGCGTTATGTGCTAGTGCCCGGATACAGCGATTTTGAAGAAGACATACGCGCACTGGGAGAAGCACTCGGAAAATACAAGATGATCCAACGGGTGGAAATACTGCCTTACCATACACTGGGCGTACATAAGTACGAAGCGATGGGACAGGAATACAAGATGAAAGGGGTAAAAGAAAATACCCCCGAACAGCTTGAAAAAGCTGCGGAGGTATTCAAAGAGTATTTCACTACGGTGGTAGTTAATTAATGGAGAATTCTCCAATGACCTCAAAGCAAGGGCATTCTTTAATCCGTTCCCAAGGATCTACGATCCCATTATAGTTGGTGTCGGGACTTAAATCCCGATGCCCTACTACTTTAGCTTCCGGATAACGCTGCAACAATTCGTGTACCAAGCGATGTAGCGCCTCCTTCTGACGGGGTGTACGCGTATCCGCCGCTTTTCCATTCTCATCCAGACCGCCCTCATAGCATACACCTAAGCTGATCGCATTGTAGCCACGTGCATGAGCTCCGACCGTATCTTCATCCCGCATCGGCTCAATCTCGCCCGACTTGCGTATATAATAATGATACCCCCAGCACGAAAAGCCACGATAACGGTGAGCCGTATCCACATCCTTTGCCGTAAAGTCGCAATCGACACGGGTGGCGGAACAATGGATCACAATCAGACTAATCTTTCTCATGTTCCTTTTCCCTTTCCGTCGTTTTCACTTTGCACACCTCCTTACAAGTAGTATGATAACGCACTTCTCTCACCACCCTGTCCCGCTTTCTCTTTCCGAAGAAAGGAATCAGATACATGATCACATCTAAAATCCGGTTTACTATTTCTTTCATCTTATCAAAATATTAAGTGGTAGTTATTCTAATTCGTTATTACCTTGACCCGTCTGCCAATTATACCGTAGGGTCCGGAGCCTCTTCATCGCCGGAGCCATCACCACCGGAACCGGGGTTCTTGTCAGGGTCTTCTCCCCCGTCATCGCCCGCACCCGCCTGCGCCACCGCACGAGTCAGCACTTGCTGGTAACTCAGAATCTTCATCAACTCCGCCAGCGTTTTACCGGGGCGGAAAATAAGATGCGCCCCCTTAATCATCGAACCGGAAAATTCCTTGACCGATGCCGCACCTTCACTGTTCAGTCCTATCTGCAAACTGCCCAAATCGCCCAGTCTCGCAATTCTTCCTGCCTTCAACGCACGCTTCACTTCGTAAAGAATACCCGAAATAGCCGCACGTACATCCGTTTCCGTACAAGTAGAACGACTGGTGATCGCTTCGCACAACTCTTCAAAGTCCAACTCTCCCGACGCCTGCGCCTGTGCATAATACTTTGCCGGTTCGTTCTTTTTTGCAGGATTCTTGCGCGGCACCACTGAATAAGATACTGTCATTGCCATAATAAAATAATTTTAAAGTTTATAATACATAGGATGCATCCCTTTCTTGTTAACAGCACAAAGATAAGGGTATCCGGACAAGCCATATTCCCCAACGAAGTTTCTTGATTCCCAACGAATAAAAACGAAGTCAAACCTTTGAAAAACAAGGATTTTTTTTGTAACTTTATAGCATAAAACAAGAAGAAAACATCATGAATTACAAAGAAGATTCTTTCCTTATCCGCACCTATACCAAAGCGGAATTGGCTCACCTTTACAATCCCCATGTCTGCCTTAAAGTTGCTTTACAAATACTTCGTCGTTGGATTATTTACAACCTCCCTCTCCTGCACGAACTCGAGCAGGAAGGTTACCGCGCACGCAACCGTCTCCTTTCGCCGAAACAAGTGGCAACTATCATACACTTTTTGGGCGAACCGTAGTAACTTATTGCCATTTTACACAAAGTTCCTTTACACATTTCCGCAAAGAAGTTCCTTTGCATCGACAAACAATAATCAAAATAAAAATGAAACATTTCACCATATTTCAAGATTTCTACTACGCAATAGCAGAGATGACCGAAGAAGAAATAGTGTCCACTATCGGCAGTTTTACCTACCGGGAAAAAGTCGAAGAAATACGCCGCATCTTTGCAGAGCAAGGAGAAAAGGCTGCCAATGAGAAGAAAAAAGAATTGCCGGCAATCGCCTTCTCCGCCAGCTACCGAGGAAGGCGTACCAAAGTGAACCTCGTCAAATATCTGGGACACATCGTGATAGACATCGACCATCTCAGCAAAGAAGAATTGGCACGCATCCTCCCTATCATCAAGAGATGCAATTACACCCGCATCGCCTTTATCAGTCCCAAAGGGATGGGCGTGAAAATCATAGTGCGTGCATGCCATCCGGATGAGACATTGCCCGAAACCCTTCAGGAAATAGAAGACTTCCATCATGCAGCTTACACCAGACTCGTTTCTTTTTACACCGAACTCTGTCGGATAGAAATCGACACCTCCGGTCAGGATGTGGCACGCACTTGTCTGTTCTCTTACGATCCGGAGATTTATTTCAATCCGAACGCTGACGCTTTTCTTGTAGATCAACCTCAGGCATCCTACAAGGTTTCAAATCGTAAAAATCTCTCCGGCAGTAAACAACAGACTCCTCCGGACGGCCCCCCGAGGAATGAAGACACAGCGCTCAACGCCCATTCCGCCAACGCTTCTCTGGTGCTGACTTTAACCTACTATCACAACAAGTCCGAAAAATACATAGCGGGCAACCGGAACAATTATCTGCACCATCTCTCATGTACCTTCAATCGCTACGGCATTCCGCAGGAGGAAGCATCCGCTTTTATCAAAAGCCAGTTTACAGACTTTCCGGCAGACGAGACAGTCTCTTTGATCAATAGCGCCTACGCTCATACCGACGAATTTAATACCTGTAAACTGAATGGCACGCAGAAACGAATATTACGGATAGAGCAATATATCAGCGAGCACTACGAAACACGCTACAACGAAGTGCTGCATATCATGGAATATCGCAGAAGGCATCCCGACACCGAGAAACCGGAGCCTTTCCGCATCTTGGATGAGATGATGGAAAACAGTATCTGGATAGAAATCAACGAACTGGGATATCCCTGCACTGTCAAAACAATCGAAAATCTGATTTACTCCGATTTCAGCCAGTCGTATCATCCCATTCGCGAATATTTCGAATTACTGCCCGAATGGGACGGAACCGACTATATCCGTATCCTGGCGGATAGTGTCCAGACGAGTCATCAGGAGTTTTGGGCGGAATGCCTGGAACGTTATCTGGTGGCGATGTGCGCAGCGGCTACTCAGGAGAATATTGTCAATCACACGGTACTTCTGCTATGCAGCGAGATACAGAACATAGGAAAGACTACCTTTATCAATAATCTCCTGCCTCCCGAACTGCGTGCTTATCTCTCTACCGGACTAATCAATTCGAACAATAAAGATGATTTAGCCAAAATAACGCAGGCCATGCTGATCAATCTCGACGAGTTTGAAGGGATGAGCGGTCGGGAACTGAATGCATTCAAAGATTTGGTAACGCGCAAAGTGATCAGTTTCCGTCTGCCTTATGCACGCCGTTCGCAAAATTTCCCTCATACGGCCTCCTTTGCAGGAACCTGCAACTATCAGGAAGTGCTTCACGACACGACAGGCAACCGGCGTTTCCTTTGTTTTCATCCTAATTCCATCCAATTTATTACCATCAATTATGCGCAGCTCTATGCTCAGATCAAATATCTGCTGAATAAGCCGGGATACCAATACTGGTTCACGCAAGCGGACAATGAACGGCTTGAAGAGAATAACGAGGCTTTCATCTTTCATTCACCGGAAGAAGAAATGGTTCTTACGCATATCCGCAAGCCGGAACGTTTCGAGAAGGTTTATTATCTGACTGTCAGTGAGATTGCGGAACTAATACGTGAGCGTACCGGTTATCAGTATTCCATCGGATCAAAAATACAGTTGGGGAAGGTGATGACTAAGCACCATTTTGAATCTAAAAAAGGAAATAACGGGCGCCGATATGCCGTATTTATTATAGATATCGAGCAGGTAAAATCAAACAGGCTGTATGAATAGAAGCGGGAAAGCCCTGTGAATATAGATAAATGCAGAGTCATCTTGACAGATACTCTGCATTTATTGTTTTTACAAAATCATTGAAAATTCGATTTTACAGCCTAACGCATTCATTATACGATAGAAAGTAGATACTTTAGGCTCTGTCTGACCACTTTCTACTCTTGAAATATAAGAACGGTCAGAACCGATACGCCGGGCTAATTCAGCCTGAGTGATTTTAGCCTTTTTTCTTGCGTCCTCGATAATCTGTCCTGTATAAAAGGCGTAGGCCTTTTCTTCTGCCTCTGCACGAGAAGCTGTTCCTTCCTTACCAAAACGCTCATCTATTAATGCACTGACATTAAAGAATTCCTCATTTGTTTTTGCTTCCATAATACTCCTTTCTTAATATCTTTGCTTTATCAATTTCTTTCTTTGGTGTTTTTTCGGTTTTCTTTTGAAAACCGTTAAACAGAATCACAATACGCCCTTCGTCGAAACAAAAGAATATTCTATATATATTGCTTTGGTACTCGATACGAAGTTCATAAAGTCCTTCTTCTATCAACCGCATAAATTTCAAAGGTATTCTGTCTTGTGTCTGCAATAACATTAGCACATACAATATCTTATCTTGGGTGCCAGCATCTAAATTTTCAAAGAATTCTTTGAAGTATCCTTTATATGCTATTATTTCTCTTTTCATAACGCAAATATAAGAAATGTTGTTCAACTATACAACATATTTCCTCGTTTTATATTATTTTTCATCATCTTCACCCCCAAAAGTGAGAGGAGTGAGAGAGGAATTGAAACTTTTTCTATTTTATTTCTTTATTTCTACTTTCTATATTTCTCTAAAAAAAATACGAATGTTAGAAATCCTCTCTCACTCCTCTCACTTTTTACCTTTTCTTTCTCCAAAAAGACGGCGGGAAATCGGAAAAACACAACCGTCTTTTTTCTATTTCTCACCGCATTTTCAAATCAGCCCACCAATTGAAGCAGACTTCAGGAAATATTTGTTATCTTTGATGTGCAAAAGATCAAAAGAATCAGATATGGACAACTTGATGCGTAAACTTCCTATTGGAATACAAACCTTTGAAGATATACGAAGGAAGAATATCTTATTGTAAAGATCGGAGTGGAATTTAGTGCAGAAAGCCGGAACTTAAATCGTTGGTTAATCGAAGTGATAGGAAAGTAAAATATGAAAAACCGAAGGATTAAGATATCCTTCGGTTTTTTCGACTATATACCCATGATTGGTTTTACGATTTCAATCTTCAATCCTAATGCATTAATAATTCGGTAGAATGTTCCTACACTTGGATTTATAGCTCCGCTTTCAATACGTGAGATATACGATTTAGTTGCATTGATTCTCTTTGCTAATTCAGACTGAGTTACTTTTGCTTCCCGTCGTGCATCCAACAGTATTTGACCAGTATAAAAAGCGTATGCCTCTTCATCGAACTTTTCACGTTCCGGAGTCCCAGGTGCTCCGAACTCCTTATCAAGTTCTGCGCTGATATCAGTCAGCATGTTGTTTTTTGTACTCATAATATTCCTCCTTTATTTTTAATGCCTTATCTATTTCTGATGATGGGGTTTTCTGTGTTTTCTTATGGAAGCCATTAAATAAAACAACTATTTGCCCTTCATCAAAAATGAAAAAGATACGGTAAATGTTTCCGTTATATGATATACGTAGTTCATATAGACCATCACGTATAACCTTTATAAATTTGATAGGCAAACGGTCTTCTGTTCCAAGCAATGAAAGCACATATTTCACTTTTTGAATTTCCTTTTCTGTCAGAGTGGCAAGAAAATCCTTGTAGTATTGACCGTATGCTATTACTTTTCTTCTCATTGTGCAAATATAATAAAAGTTTCAATATCATACAACTTTTAAAGTCGAATTTATACTGCTAACGGGCTTAAATTCCCTCTCAGGTACTCATTTTATTCGAATTTCCCTTCCGAATAATCTGAAAACTCCCCGGCACGTTCTTTCTTCTCATACGAGACCAACGTTTCGATACTGAGCGCTTTCCCGTTCTTAGGGCTTATGACATCTATCACACTTGACAAGGACCGGAACGTCTGTTCGCAATTCGCGTCTCCATTATACGTCAACCTCCCCCGGTCAATGGCACCTAGAATAACAGAAACATACCGTTTCGGATCTCCCCGATATTCGATAACAGTGGGCGTCATTTGTTCTTCTTCCCGAATCAGTTGGACGACAATTCTTTTTTTTGGTCAATCAGCTCCAACAGTTTTTTACTATGCACACTGATTTGTGCATCTACTTCACGAAGTTCATTCTTCAATGAACAAAACAATTCATCACTCAATGAATTTTCCATAAAAACGATTTTTATTAATTATAAAAAAGCCATTCCGGAAAGCACAGCTATTGCCTGCTTCCCGAAATGGTGACTAATACCTTCAAAAACAATGACTCTATTTTTACTTTAATGTACTCAATTTATTTCACTTCTTTTCTCTCCTGCATTCCAAACCAACAAAGCAAACACTACTGAAAGCAAGGCTGCACCAATCCAAAACCAATTGATATATGTAAAATCGTAAACTTCTACTCCATTTTGCACCGTCTTCTGACCTTCGATCAGAATGCCACTCATCACATCCTGCAAACCGGCTCCTATATAACTCGCTATACCGACAACTCCCAAAGCGGCTCCCGAAGCATTGCTGGGAGCAATATCGACAGCCATCAGTCCTCCTAAAAAACAAATCAGCACTCCAATGCCCAAACCGAAGAGCACCATCGCCAAAGCATCCACCCAAAAATGTACCCCCGGAACCAATAGAAACAAACAAAGAGCAGACACATTCATTAATCCGAATATCAAAGCCGGAACATTACGACTGCCAGCAAAAAACTTATCTGAAATAATACCTGAGAAAACCGTACCTACAATTCCGCATACAGAACTGATAGATATAATAAAACTAGCATCCAAAGTAGAATAACCTTTTTGCGCTTCCAGATAGAAAACACCCCAGCTATTGACTGCATAACGGCTGATATACATAAAAGCACTGGATAATGCAAGAATCCAAATAGCAGGATTCTTCAAAACTGCTTTCTGAGCTTTATTGAATTCCTCGGTTTGCTTACCGGAAACGGAATGAGCATCTGACGTCCCCCACCGATCTAGCAAAAAGCCCTGACTTTGAGGCGTATCACGCATAAAAGCAAGCATCATCAGAAAACCAAGCAAACCAATCACTCCCGCACCGATCATCCCATAACGCCATCCCATCCAACTGACCAGCAAAGCGATGGATATAAAAGTCAGAGCTTCACCCAAATTGTGGCTGGCCGACCAAAAGCCATAAAAAGTACCTCGCTCTTTACTACTATACCAACGAGTCAGCGACACAACTCCTGATGCTGCCCCCATCGACTGAAACCAACCATTCAACCCCCAAAGGAGAACAAAAGCAAAGAAGGAATTCGTGAATCCCAGACATAAGTTGATCAGAGCAGAACACAATAATCCGGTAGACATAAAACGCTTTACATTGCTACGGTCAGCAAGAAAGCCATTGGTCAGCTTACCGACGGCATATACGAAAAAAAGGCAGGAACCGATAATCCCCAGTTGGGTTTCGGTAAAAACTCCGTCTTCTACAATCGGTTTACGGATTACATTCATACTCAAACGACAAACATAATAAATGCCATATCCGGTAGTGGCAGACAGAAAGGTAGCCCAACGAATACGCTTGAAACGGACAGAGCGTTCCGGATCAGTCTCTCCCCCGGACACCGGAGGAGAGATTTTATAAAAATCCAATAGTTTAAATCCCATAAAGAAGTCTATATTTTAATGATACGCATCTTGGCCGTTTTCACTACGCTTCTTACGCGATTGCAAATATTCCAGCAGATAGGCAGTACGGTCTGTCTGAATGATGGCCGCTCCGAGTGTATCGATCAGATAACCATATCCTTCGTCCGGATTCTCCAACGATTTATCATCATCATGTCCGCCAGCCATCGTATCCCACAACGTATTATACCAGATTTTACTTTTTCCTTTCAACTTCGTTTTTACTTGCTTGGGGGCCTGGCAGGTATCCGATACAAATAGAAGTTCAAAAGCTACGGGATGCAGCTCCGTCATAAAATCATCCAGTTGCTTCATTGCTCCCGGCTTATCCAAATGAATGATAGGCATATAAATGATACGGTCCAGATATTTACCTAAGTCTTTCTTTACGTCTGCCACAGGCTTGGAACCTTTCATGATAATCTGATCCACTGTTCCCGTCTTTTCGAGGATGGGAAAAATCTCGTCAAATATCGGATATGCTTTATCCAGATTGACCATCACACGACCTTTGGCAACCCATAAAGCCTCTTCCAAAGTAGGTACACGATGCTTGGTTTTGAGTGCCGCTCCATTTTTCAGATAGAGTGTCCGGATAGAATCCAATGTCCATTCGGCTACCTTTCCTTTTCCGGTAGTCGTTCGGTCCAGCGTTTTGTCATGCATCAGGATCAATTGACCGTCTTTGGTTTTCTGAACATCCAGCTCCACTACGTCAGCTCCCAGACGAATGGAACTTTCAATAGCGGCAAGTGAATTTTCGGGTGCGTAACGCCAGTCTGCCCGATGAGCTACAACCGTGATTTCTTTATTGTCAGGGTTCGTTATCTTCGCATAAATGGCTTTCACCGGTTCGTCTGCCGACAGGCAGAAAGGAAATGCGAATAAGATTCCTATCATTATATATTTCTTCATATCTATATGTACTATTATCTGTATCCTTTAGACTTTAAATATTTGGCAGCTACTTCAGCATAGTCTGTTTGCACAATGTTGATGCGTTTGTTAATCATTCCCACCAAACCGGAGTAGTTTTCCGACAACATATTGGTATCATTCGCTCCGACAATGTTGGAGAAAAGAAGCCAGCCTTTATCTTTAATCTCATTAACCATCGTTCCACCCATAGCATCTGACGTAGACAGCTGCATCATTTGTACATTATCAGTGTAGGATGAGGAGAAGTATGTGATGTCATCGGTAGCTTTCGCCATCGGGTGCAACAGCAAACTACTGTTGGCTGCCTTCAAATCAAATGCATAATTGCGATTGTTGGATACATACAGCAAAGTGGAACCTTCCATATCCAATTTTTTAAGCAATGCGACGATCGTATTTACCGCAACATTCTTGTTGACAATATCCAGATTATAATAAACTTTTCCTTTTCCTTTCTTCATCGCTTCCTCCAAAGTCGGGATTCGTTCGCCAGTTATATTGCCGGATGCATCTTTCAGATAAAATTGTTGTAATTGCTGATAAGTAAAGTCTCCCACCGCACCGCTACCGTTTGTTGTCCGGTCGATGGTGTTGTCGTGCATCAATACCAACACACCGTCAGAGGTCGGCCGTGCATCCAGCTCGATCATCTCAACTCCTGCTTTGACCGAGTGTTCTATCGCAGGTAACGAGTTTTCGGGAATCCCCTCTTTCATCCCTTTTTGGGTATTTCCACGATGCGCGCAGAGCCACACTTTATAAGAGGTGCTTTCAAACAGACTCTTTAAATCTGCTTTCAAATTCCCCGTCACAGGCAACTGTCCTCCTTCTTCTCCACCGGGATTCTCTCCATTCCCTCCCGATTGGGCTCCGGAGTGACGTCTGTCCTTCCCTTTCATCGGCCAGGCAGAGGTTGCGGCCCCGGTAATTCCCTCATCTTCCAAAGCTACCAACACGCTCTTTGTAGGGTCCACCGTATTGGTGACTCCGATATAAATCGCTCCATCCGGTCCGATGGTAGGCGAACTCCAGATTTTACCGATTCCCGCTTCCCAATCTCCTTTTAAAGGAGAGTCACTTTCACTAATCAACGCAGCAAGGTCTTTTTTCAGAATCAATTGTTCATCCGATTCTTCCGGTTTAATGATATAATAATTGCCGGACTGGGTGCCGAAATGTATGTTTCCTGCTTGATCAATTGCCGCACAACCGCTTGCATCTTCCGCAATGCCGTAATGCCATTGGATAGCTCCTCCCGGAGACAAAGAGATGATTCCTCCGGTTGCTTCCCCCGGAGCACGTTTCACTGTAACGATAATGCTTCCGTCGAGTCCTATCACAACACCGCCTTGATCCAGCGTGCCGACATTGCCCAAAGGAGTACGCCACTTCTCCACTCCATCACTTCCTATAGCAAATGCGCTACTTCCCATTCCTGCAAACGTAGCTGTTCCGTAAATAGTACCAACCTCATCTACTGCCGGAGAACCGTTCATATTTTCTGACGGCTTATCATCGCCGGAGCTAAATACCTGCCAAGCCCACATTACATTTCCACCGGCATTCAACGCAGAAGCAGAAGCCCCGAACAATCCATTCTTTCCGCCACCCCAAACTAAAGTGTTGTTTGCCAATACTATTCCTGCAGATACTCCTCCGGAAGGACCTCCGGAATTATCCGCATTCGCTACGCATCCTACCCGATAGCCGGTCACCTTATCTACTGCAAGTACTGATCCTGTAGAACCGCCATTACCCATATATACATGATTCTCCCCAATGGCACAGGTCAGGTAATTGATACGGGGTGTGGAAGCTTTTCCTTTATTCCAGAAGCCATTTTCAGCGTCACCTGCCACCAGCCATTTCTTACTCCCGTCCGGATTTATTGCATACACACGTCCTACTTTGCCACTGGTGTCTCCGGTTCCTACGTAGATTGTTCCGTCTATTTCAATGCTTGGAGTAGTATGCGTATTTCCGGATGGTGCATCGCCGTCAGCAGATGTCCAAAGGTCAAATTCCCAAAGCTGGTCTCCTGTCGCTGCCGAAAATTTACGTAAATAATGATCATTGGAAGTCATATACACCCCATTATCATCACTGACAGCCGGAGCTGTAGAACGTACTTCTCCTAACACATGACCGCCTACCCATTTCAGTTTTACATTTCCTACTTCAGGCAAAGGCTCCGAATCAATGGTCAACAATTTGTGAGCCATCGCATAAGTGCCTTTTGCATCCTTCACATGAAGAGTCACCGTATAGGCACCGTTCGTTTGATAGGTGACTACGGGATTGGGGTCCGTTGAAGTCTTTCCGTCTCCCAAATCCCACTCATAAGTGTAGTTTCCTTCTCCGCCTACGGTTTCATTAGTAATGCGAACTTCATCTCCGACATAATACAGCGACTTGTCAAAAGAGAATTTGGCTGTTAACGCATTTTCTTTCCAGTCATCCGAACAGGCTGAAAACAGCAGCAAGCAGATGCAAAACGTTGCAAATATTTTTATATTCTTCATAATCTGTTCTTTCTTAATTTATTAATAACCATCGTTTTGAGGATAATTTTCGGCTCCTGCCAAATCGCGTTCCGACTGGGGAACCGGATAGTACATTAAATAGTTTCTTCCGTTCAGCGAAGTAAATAAATCCAACCGATTGGTCCTCTTCAAGTCGTACCAGCGCTGTCCTTCTGCATACAGTTCACGATGGCGTTCGTCCAGTATCTGATTCTGAAACTCGGTGTCGCTCATGCTTGAAGGTAATGAGACTGTAGCATAACGCTTATTCATAAACTCTTTCAAGGTCGACAGGCCGTTCGTTGCTCCCAGTGCTTCCGCTTTAATCAGATACATTTCGGCTACACGAGCCACTACTATAGGAGTTTGAGAAGGTTGTTCGTTGGTCACAAACTGCCCGGTGCTTCCATTCGGAAATTTGATGATCCGGCTATTATCTGCCCCAAAGACTGCTTTGGCACGAATATCCTGCTTTTTGACTGAAGTATCGGCATAAAGATGACTATAGCAATCGGCAGAGGGAGAATAATCCCATGTCGGGTCAATATCATTAACAGACTGATAGAAAAGTAACAATCCCGTGCTGCGTTTATTGGCCAGAGCAAAAATCAGTTCTTTGCTATTACTATTGGAGATGAAAGCATTAGCATATTCAGCTGATGTGGTACTCAATGCGAAATTGGACTTAGTGATCACTCTGTCTGCATAAATAGCCGCATTCGTATAATCTTTCAAGGCCAGACAAACTTTTGCATTCAGTGCATCACATACACTTAAAGATACGTAAAAGCGATCGGTAAATTCCGGAAGTAAGCTCTCTGCCTTGCCCAAATCTTCTTTAATAAAATTCCACACATCGGCTTCGGGTGAGATAGGCACTACATCGTAAGTACGCTTACGTAAAATAGGCGCTCCTCCCCAACGGGTGACTAAATGATAATAAATCAATGCCCGGAAATAATAGCCGGTTCCTCCGGTCTGTTTCACCACCTGACTGTCTTTATTGGAGGATGCTTCGTAGGTCTCCACCAAGAAATTGACTTGCTTTAAGGCTGTGAAACATTTCTGCCACTGCCCCAATACCTCTTTGGAGCTCGGAGCCATCGACATCGGATCATTCATGGAAAATCCCGGGCCCGCCTTGAAATTCTCTCCTTTCACATCACCGTCCATATAGAACTTGAAAACCAGTTCTTCCATTTCAGCATATACCCCGTTAAGCAACTTTGTCAAATCGGACTCGCTCAATGCGTCTTGAGGTATCTTGTCCTTCGGTCGCATTTCATCCAGCATATTTGAGCATCCTGTCATCCATAAAAGACAAATGCCGCATAGTAAATAGTTGATCATATAAAATCGTTTCATACTCGTCTGTTTTTAAAAGTTTAGATTCAAACCAAAGATAAATGTTCTCAACACTGGTTGCAGGCCGAAATCAACTCCGTAATTGGAGTCTCCGGGACTGCCCGAGAAAGAAGTTTCAGGATCGTAACCCGAATATTTTGTAAAAGCCAGCAAGTTGTCTGCCGAAACGTAAAATCTCAGAGAGTTCACATGAATTTTCTTCGTGATAGATTCCGGCAAGGTATATCCTAATGTGACTGTTTTCAGTTTGAAGTAGGAAGCATCTTCCAGATAGCGGGTGGATGTCTGAACATTGTAGTCATAATCATATCCGGTATGCACACCGATCCTTACAGGACGGGGAATCGAGTTGCTGGTGCCTTCACCGCGCCAGTATCCATTGGCTACCTCCTTACTGATATTAAAGAACTGTTCTACGGATTCTCCACGGTCGCCCACTTTTACATTAGACAGTGCCAGACCTAAATGGTCGGTACCTTCGGAACCATTGACACCCCGCCATGCCGCCATCACTTTTCCACCTACGGAAAATTGCCCAAATAATGACAGATCAAAACCTTTGTATGAGAAATTCGAAGTAATACCACCGTAAAAGTCGGGAATAGCTTTTCCTACATTCACACGGTCGGCGTCGGTGATGTCGCCATCTTCATTGTAATCAAAATATCTCACATCACCGGCACGCACTCCCTTGGCATAAAGTTTGGCGGGAACTTCATCGTCACGCTGATAAATGCCTTCCATCTTCAACATATAAAATGTACTGATGGGTTCTCCGTTGATCAAAGCATGCATGGAACCACCCAAAAGGTTACTCCCGCTACTGGGTACAACGTACATTTCACTTCCTTCAATTAAAGAGAGCAGTTTGTTCTTTACGAAAGAAATATTACCTCCCAAGTCCCATTTGAATTTTCCGGTGAGAATTTTGCCGTTTAATGCCAATTCAAGTCCTTTATTCTCCAACGAACCGATGTTAGACTGTAGAGTGGTATATCCGGTACTTGCATTTACAGGTTTCTTAAACAGCAGATCGGTCGTTTTCTGATAGAACATATCAACGTTCAAGGTTAAACGAGACTGAAACATTTCGATATCAAAACCTATATTGAACTGACTTGCCTTCTCCCAAGTCAGCGCACGTGCGTCCTGTGAAATCTGGAATCCGGCAGAGCCATTGTAGGATGCGCCTCCCGCACTAATGAGCGACAACGGAGCATAATTGCTGACACCTGCCATGCTGCCTGTCATACCCCAGCTTAATCTCAGTTTGGCATCATTGACATATTTGTTTTTGGGAAAGAAGCCTTCATTGGAAGCTCTCCATGCAAAAGAAGCCGAGGGAAAGTAACCATACCTCTTATTCTTCGCAAAGCGGGAAGAACCATCGCTGCGTAACGAGGCATTCAGGATATATTTATTATCCCAGTTCAGGGCGATTCGACCAAAGTAAGACTCCAAAGCGTAGGAAGTATAACTGATATCTCCGGCATAGATGTTCGGTCCGGCATTAATGAGATCGAAACTGGACGAAGGATAGGCACCATTGGCGTAATTATCACTCTTTGCTCCAAACTGTTCGTAAGTGTATTTCTCGAAAGAGTGTCCTAACATAACTGAGTAAATAAGTTTATTCCATTCGTTATTGTAAGAAAAAACATTATCAATCACATAACGGAAACTCTGGTCTTTCTGTTGTGCCAAAGCTCCCCAACCACTACTGTTTTTACGGGCATCGTGCTTATCCGATAACTTCTTTGAAACATTATCCAAAATGCCGTACGCACTCACTGTCGGTGTATATTTAAAACCTTTGAAGGGGGTGACGTCTATACTGAATACTCCCGACAACTGATATTTCTTTGCTACCCAGTCTTCTTCATTTATTAACATGAGGGGATTATGGCGCAGAATATCCGTTCCATTCACTTTATAGGATGTCCCGTCTTCTTTGTAAGGAGAATACCAAGGTTGTTCCTCACGGGCTGTACGCAATACTTTCAAACTGGTACTCGTTTCTTCCAATAAGTCCGAACGACTTGCCGAACCTGCCAGATTCATATTTAGTTTGAAGATGCTGTTTATTTTATGTGAGAACTTAGCACGCATATTGTATTGGTCATACTTACTCTTATTCAAATAGCCTTCCTGAGTATTGGCTCCTAAGGAAGCAAAAAAAGTAGTCTTTTCATTTCCGCCGGAAATGCTGATAGAACCGGCACCCGTCTTTGAGTTCTTTCTTGAAATCTCTTTCACCCAGTCGGTTTCCTGAATCTGAGAAGGAATATACAGTTGCAGGTTGGTTCCCATCTGCACATTGTAGTTATCAATAGCAGCCTGCATAGTATTCATGTATTCCGTTGAATTAGCCATCTCTATATCACTGGCAAGGGAGGCAAAGCCGTAACGGCCGGATACTTCGATCTTTGTTTTCCCCTGCTGCCCCGATTTGGTAGTGATCAGCACCACCCCGGCATTGGCACGCGAACCATAGATTGCCGCTGCCGACGCATCTTTCAACACTTCCATACTCTCAATATCATTGGGATTCAAATTCGGATATTTTTCGCTGGGGATTCCATCCACTACATACAGCGGTGAACTTCCTCCGCTAACGGAACCGATACCACGAACAGTTATATTGGGAGTTTCACCCGGTGTTCCGGAGGCAGAAGATATATTCACACCTGCCACACGACCTTGCAACATCTTAATCGGATTGTAATCATTTCCCTGATCTATATTCTCCATCTTCACTTTACTGATAGAGGTAGTGACCAGCTTCTGTGACTGAACTCCATAACCTACTACTACGACTTCATCGATCATCTTACTATCTTCCTCAAGTACTACCTTTACCAATGTCTGATCGGTAGTAGCAAGATTGACTGTCTTGTAACCGATATAAGAGATGGTCAAGACTGCTTTCTCCGGTACGTCGGGCAATGCGAACTTACCATCAAAATCCGTTATTGTCCCGTGAGACTCACCTTTAATCACGATACTTGCACCGATTATGGGTTCTCCGTTGGCATCGACAACTGTTCCGGTTACTTTTTTCGTCAGTTGTTTACTTTGTGTTTTACGAATCAACACAATGACGTTTTCCTGTTCTTTTTTGTAAGTCAGTTCCATTCCTTCCAAAAGACGTGTCATGGTCTGGTCGATCGTTACATCCCGAACGTTCAATGAAACTTTCCAACTCAATTCCGGCAGACTCTCACTGTAGAAAAACTTGTAATTACTAACTTGCTCAATCTTTTTTAATGAGGCTCTTAACGAAATGTCTTTCAAATCAACCGTTATTTGAGAATAAGCGGTCAAAGAGATACTCATGAACAGTAGCAGACAAATGGCCCGTAATGTTCTCCAGTTCTTACTTCTCCCTGCTGTAGACTGAGGGAGTTTCACAAAGGGTGTTCTGTTTTCCATATATCAAAACTTTTAAGTTGTTTGACAGGTATACCGACTGCTCTCCCCTTTCGTCCAATCGGCTATCTATCTTTAACTCTTGTTAACCAACGGTTCTTCATAAATTAAAAAGCCATTCCGGGGGAAAACTCAGGAATGGCTATATCTAATTTCATGATAAAGATGCTTATCTACTTCTCTTTCAAGACAATGACCGAGCCATCCATTTCATAATAAAAAGGCGAAGTAAGCATGAGAATATTCAAGGCGTTCTGTATGCCGCCACTAGGAATCGTTCCCGTAAAGTATTCTTTAGGAAGTTTATTCGAATCGAAACGTATCTCCACATCATAAATCCGTGAAAGAGTTTTCATAATGTTTTCCAACGATTCTTTCTCGAAATAGATATTTCCTTTCGTCCATTCAATATAATCGTTGGGATGCACTTGGGTAGCAACAAGTTGATGAGTGTTTTTATTGTATTCTATCTTATCACCGGGCTTCATCATACGCGAAGTTTCCTGAGTGTAAATTCCTACTTTCCCTTCCAACAAAACAACCGTAATGTCTTTTGCATCTTCATAAGCAGATACATTGAAGGAAGTCCCCAATACCTTTACTTCCAAATCACCTACCTGCACTATAAACGCATGTTTCTCATCAGGAGCGACTTTAAAGTAGGCCTCACCATTCAGTTGCACTCTGCGGACTTTCTCTCCAAAATTATTCAGATAACTCAATTGAGAAGCTGAGTTAAGCACTACATTCGTTCCATCCGGCAATTCAACTGTAGCTTTATCACCTTTATCTGCTTTGACAATAAAAGGCGCACTGGTCATTTGCGACGAATCGATCAAATAATAAGTAAAAAAAGCAATACAGACAGGTAACAAAATAGCAGCCACCCACCTCCAAGGAGTCATAGGGAGAGTTCTCACGCCCTTCGTTCTCGGTGACGTATGTTTCAGTGTTCCTTCTTTTATCCGTGCAAAGAGTTTATCGCGCAGTATCGGATCAATAGCGGCATCCGACTTGGTAAACTCCTGTTCCCACCAGTTTTGCAACTGACGGTCGTTCTTTATCCAATCGGACAACTCCTTTATTTCAGTGTCCGTTATATTTCCTTCGAAATATTTTTCAATCAGCTCTTTATAATGTATCTTATCCATCTTCCTACTTATTTACAGGTATACATTTTCATCCTATCTGCCATCCAAAAGCAAAGATTACAATTACATTTCATTAACAAAAAAGGCAAACAGAAGCGCAACGATTTTATCATAATGCTTCATTAACTGCTCACGCATAAACTTCACGGCCAAAGATAGTTGCGTGGCAACTGTACTTTCGGAAATACCCATCATCTCCGCTATTTCTTTATTTGTATAATTTTGCCTTTTGCTCAGAATAAAGATTTTCTTCCGTTGCGCCGGCAATTCTTCAGCCAAAGAATCGATATATTCATTCAAGAATCGCAAGTCAATACTTTCTTCTGTCTGGGAGTCACGATCTACTCCTGTATTTTTCAAATATTCATTGTAAACATACTCTACAGTCTGACGCTGATACATATTCATTAATAAATTCTTGGCGATGGTACAAAGAAAAGAAATAAATGAAGACTCCGGCTCTACTCGCTCACGTACTTCCCAAACACGGATAAAGGCAGACTGAACTACTTCTTCAGCCATATATTGATTGCCGGAAGAAATTCGCATAATGAAGTTGTATAACTTACCGCTATACATATTATATAATCTTTCAAATGCATGAAAGGAGCCGTTCTTTAATTCGGTTAATAAACGTTTTTCATTTATAGAATCCACCATAGCTTAGAATTTTGCAACAAAGGTATGTTACCATCGGTCAGAAACAGGTGACAATGATATTAATATTTTCTCAGATTTCCGATTTTTCAGCAAAGTTTCTGCATATAAAACTTTAAAAGCGATATTTTAACCGTTATTGGTAAAATATCGCTTTTAAAATATATAGCTCAACTATATTGACTAATAAGTAAGTCGGATACCCGCCTGAATATTGAAGTTGAACGGATTTTCCTTACGGATGGTCTGTACATCGGAACCGTCATCAAAGAAATAAGCAACACCGGGTTCTACGTATATACCTACCCGTTTGGTAGCATTAAACTGTGCGCCGACTGCACCGGAGACGGAGAATTGCAAAGGTTTCACAGTTTCCTTCTCTGTGCCCAGCTTACCATAAACACATTTCTCAATCATACCTCCACCAGATACATAAAGAGTAAACAGTTTCTTATCAAGGAAGTTCCAGTTCGCTTTTAACGGGATACCCAGATAATGCAGTTTCTGCTCGGTCTTCTGGTCGCTGTCCGCAAACTTTGCATCCGAAGAAAGCAAGGTGTAAGTCAATCCTGTTTCGACAGAGAAACCTTTCGCCAGACTTTTGCGGACAGATAATCCGAAGGAAATAGGCTGATGGTGCTCCATATCGACCACCTGATTGGCCTGACGCAAATAAGGTACTCCATCTTCAAAGACCAATTGCTGATCATTGGGTATGCTCAGCAGACCGTTTGATACCGATACCATGCTCACACGGGACATATAAGAAGGAATGCCCGATCCCAACTCTGTAGAAGCACCACCGGAGTTACCTACCGAAAGTCCCATCGACCATGTGCCTTTCTGCGAAGATGCCTTTTCTGCCGGAATATGCAGTTTGTCTCTGCTGGAAGGGCGGCGCGGCTTATTTCTCGGTTGTTCCGTATCTGCGGGCTTATGCTGGGCGGCCTTCGTTTCTTCCACCGGTTCCACTTCTTCTTTTTCTTTCCGGTCGCCGGTCTGAGCGTTCAGTTCCGAAGGTTGCTGCTCTTCTTTCTTCACCGGTTCGTCGATATTTGCCGTCAGCTGGGGAATGTTCCGTTCTGCTTTCGCGATACGGTTCTTCACTACCGGACGCACTACCGGTTCTACCGTTGTTCCTGTCATATCCGGTTGCTGCGCATCCGGCAAAACATCCGGTACAGAGGCTAACGCCGGAGTCTTGGCATGACGAATTTCATCAGCAGCAGGAGTCCCGAGGAAATACAGGCTGACCGATGACACCAAAGCCAATAAAATGACAGCCGCAGCGGCTATCGTCCATTTACGATAAGGATATATCTTCCTCTCCACAGGAGGCATAAGTTCTTTTTCCAGTTGTTCCCAACCGGAAGCAGGAAGCGGCTCCGAGTAATTCCCGAGCTTCTCCTTCAACTTATTCATCCATAATTCTTTCTCTTCCATATCTCTACCTATCCGTTATTCATTATCCATTCTTTTACTCTCTTAGCCAACACGCTCTTCGCCCGAAATAATTGCGAAGCCGATGACTTCTCATTAATACCTAACAACTGTGCTATTTCCTTATGCGATTTTTCCTCGAAGGTGTAAAGGTTGAACACGGTACGGTATCCTGCCGGCAACTCTTCGATAAATCGCATCAATACCGCTTGCGGAATCATCTCTACAGCCGAAGCGTCGGGTTCCTCGTAATCTTCGGGTACTTCTTCCAAAGGCGTCGACTGACTGATTACATCACTCTTGCGAAGATACTGTAAAGCGGTATTGACCATCACCCGTTCCATCCAGGCCCGCAGTGAGCCTTCACCCCGCCAGGTGAACTTGTCGAAAGAACTGAATATCTTTATAAAACCATCGTGAAGCAGATCCTGAGCTGTATCACGGTCGCCGGTATAGCGCAGACAGACGCCTAGCAAACGCCCTCCATAATGCTCATACAATTCTTTGCGGGCTCGATTATTTCCCAGCCTGCATTGTTCCGACAACTCAAATTCTTCCATTTGCTTATACACGTGTTTACCTTATAAATGCAGCAAAGATAGAAATACTGCACAGAGAGAACAACTCTTTTGCAACTTTTGTTTCTTTAACAGATCCAAATGCAATATTTTCTCCCCCCTTGCATTTTCAGAGTACAAAGCAAGTAAATAGTACTCATTAAAAAACATTTTTATAGTATATGAAGAAATTTAAATTCATTGCATTTTTTATTGCTGTTATGACCACAATGCCGATACTTCAGTCGTGTCTGGATGATGACTCCTCATCCGATTCACTGGTCATCGGCACCATCAATCTGATCAGCCCGGATAGCAAGGATTTCTATTTCACTCTGGATGATGGAAAAACAATGTTCCCGAGCAATGGAAACGGATGGATCAGTGACAAGAATAAAGACGGGCAACGCGCCTTTGTGATATTCAAAGAGCTGGAAGAACCGGTGAAGGGATATGACTATAATATTCAGGTAAGAGAAATAAAAGAGATCCTGACCAAAGAAATCGTGACTATGGGGGAAGGAGAAAATACGGAAGAGAGGATCGGAGACGATAAAATCAATTCTACTTATATGTGGATTACCCAAGACAAGAAATATCTGACAATCGAATTCCAATATTACGGCACGCATAGCGAGGACAAGAAACATTTCCTGAATCTGGTCATCAACAACAAGGATGCTGAACCCGCTGCCGATGATGTCAACGATGAGTATATCGATCTGGAATTCCGACATAACGACGAAGGCGACACCGCCGACCGTCTGGGCGAAGGGTATATATCTTTCAAACTGGATAAGGTTCAAGATCAGATGAAAGGCAAGAAAGGACTCAGAATACGTGTCAAGACCTTATATAACGGGGAAAAATTCTATGAAGTGAAATTCCCCGCATCTAATTAAATCTAGTAATTATAGAAACACTCTTTTTATTATAATATATAATTACGCAAAAGAGGGCGACAGTTGTGAAACTCTCGCCCTTAATTTTATCATAAAGTGATCCGTTTATTTCTTCTTATTATTTCTTTTCATTCTTGTCACCGAAATAATTCCAGACGAGCGCACTGACAGCCGCTCCTACAAACGGCGCCACAATAAACAGCCATAACTGCGACAACGCTTCTCCACCCTGGAACAATGCCGGACCGATGCTACGTGCCGGATTGACGGAAGTACCTGTAATAGGGATACATACGATATGCACCAATACCAGAGAAAGACCGATGGCAAGGCCTGCGAAAGCTCCCGCTCCTTTCTTCGGATCGGTAGACCCCAGCACTACCAATACAAAAATGAAAGTAAAGACCACTTCTGCGATGAATGCCTGTAGCATCTCGCCGTCACCAAAGCCGTTGGAACCGGTAGCCGTCGGTCCGTCGTGCCCACCGGTGGTCACCAGGGCATAAAGAATAGCCGAACCGATAATCGCTCCTATAACCTGGAAAAGCATATACATACCCGCATCTTTTCCATTCATACGACCCGAAAGGAATACTCCTAACGTAATAGCAGGATTGATGTGACATCCCGAAACACCTCCGATAGCATACGCCATCGCCACTACTGAAAGTCCAAATGCCAAAGCAACGCCGACCGTTCCCACGCCGGCTCCTACAGTACCAGCCATACTGCCGGCAAAAACAGCACTTCCACATCCCATCAGGACAAGCACCATCGTCCCGATCATTTCTGCAATGTATTTTTTCATATTACTAAATAAAAAATGGTTGATTCTCCAAATATAAGGAATTAATACCTAGATTCAAAATGTATGTGCCTAATTATTACTATCTTTGCAGCATTTTTGAATAAAACCACCAAACCATAAAATGAAAAAAGGACTTTTTTATGCTATACTGGCCTCTGTATTATGGGCTATCGTCAATCCGTTTATCAAGCAGGGACTGAGTTACGACTTTTCGCCGATGAACTTTGCAGGAATCCGCTTTACCACTGTAGGTATCATTCTTTTTGCTTATACCTGGCATAAGGGAATGTGGAAAGAAATACGCCAACACAGCAAACTGTTTCTGAATCTGATCCTGATCAATATGTTTATGGGGTACACGGCTTTCTATTTCGGAGTCGATTTCGTCAGCGGGGCTATCTCTTCTATCATTATGGGAATGACACCTCTGATCAATGTACTGCTAGCCCATCTGCTGGCCAGCAATGACCGGCTGAATGTGCACAAGATTATCAGCCTTATTGTCAGCCTCATCGGTTTGCTGCTTATCGTAGGCATGGGTAGCAATGGCGCTCCGCTGGACTGGAAAGGGATCACGGGAATTGTACTTTTGCTGCTCAGTATCATCTTTCAGGGGTATTCCGCAATTTCGGTATCGGAAGATAAAGGCAAGGTAAACCCTATTTTCCTGAATGCCGTGCAGATGTTCTTCGGGGGACTGCTTATCTATATGGTAGGATTAGGTACGGAAGGGTATCATTCATTTATCGGAAAACCTGCCGGATTCTATATCAGTCTTTCTATTCTGGTATTTATCTCGGTCTTTGCTTTCAGCTTCTGGTTTATCGCCTTGCAGAGTAAAGGAGCCAAAGTGAGTGATATCAATATGTGCAGACTGATCAACCCGATATTGGGCGCCATACTTAGCTGGATCATGCTCCCGGGAGAGTATCCGACATTCAGTACCGTTGCAGGAATGATTATCATAGTCAGCTCCCTCATTATCTATTTTAAGGGAGCTGAAATAGGGCGATGGTTGAAACGCCATACAGCCGGAAGCAGTACGCAGGAATAAGCAATATTACAGCAAGTACTGAATGGATTGCAGGGATTGCATTTCTTTGGGTACTGCTGCCAGTATCTCTTCTTTGAGTACATTGAGCAGGCTATGACGGATAAAATCCCTGCTGGTCGCAAGCACTATCTGCCGTGTAGGGCGGGGAATGGCAAACGGACGTACCAGTTTCTTTTGTTCTTCGTTCAGTTGCGAAACAGCCAGTTCGGGAATGAAGGTGATTCCTTTTCCGCTTTCTACCATACGCATAAAGGTTTCCATACTTCCCAGATGGTAGGCCATCTGATTGACTTTGACCGTTTCCATCTGGCAGAAACGTACAAGCTGGTCACGGAAGCAATGCCCTTCGTCCAATAGCCAGAGACGTTCGCCCGTTATATCGGAAGTGCGTATCACGTCGTGCTTGAACAGAGGTTCTTTGCAGGATACATATCCGAAGAATGTTTCATAGAAAAGTGTTTCTTCTTTCAGGAAAGTGTCTTCCAATTTGCTGGCTATAATTGCGGCATCAATATCTCCGGCATGCAATGCCTGCTGGATATTCTGTGTTTTCATTTCTGTGACACGTATATCCAGTTCCGGATACTTTTCCATCAGTTGGGGGAAGAAGCGGGGAAGTAAATAAGGTGCTATGGTAGGCAATACCCCCAAATGGAACACGCCTGCCAGTGACTGTTTCTCTTCACTGATTATTTCTTTCACCTGCGCTGTCTGTGCCAGAATGACACGTGCCTGATCAATGATCTTTTCTCCAATCGCTGTGGGACAGACCGGCTGCACCGTACGGTCAAACAACTTCACTCCCAGCTCATCTTCCAGTTTCTGGATCATAGCACTCAGCGTGGGCTGCGTCACGCGGCAATATTCCGCCGCTCTGGCAAAATGACGGAACTGGTCAACCGCCAATATATATTCTAATTGTTGTATCGTCATCTATCAAATATGATTAAGTTATAGATTTCTTCTATGCAAAGATAGAAATTATCAGTTTGACAACAAGCATTTTCCGCCTTATCTTTGCAGTACAGAAAAAAAGAAAACGAATATAAATCATTAAAAACAAATAGAATATGAAAACTTTAGAATTTATCAAATTGAACGAATCGGGAGCAAACAACGTAGTAGCATCTTTGCAACAATTACTGGCAGACTTCCAAGTATATTACACCAACCTCCGCGGTTTCCACTGGAATATCAAAGGGCATGACTTCTTCGTACTTCACAGCCAATTCGAAAAGATGTATGATGACACTGCCGAAAAAGTGGACGAAATCGCAGAACGTATCCTGATGCTGGGCGGTACTCCTGCCAACAAATTCAGTGATTATCTGAAAGTAGCCAATATTAACGAAGTGGATAAGGTAAGCAACGGAGAACAGGCACTGGATAACATACTACAGTCTATCAGTTATCTGATCGGTGAAGAACGCAAGATTCTGTCTATCGCTTCACAAGCCGGAGATGAAGTAACCGTTTCGATGATGAGCGATTATCTGAAAGAACAAGAAAAGATGGTTTGGATGTTGACGGCTTATAACAGCAAGTAAATACAAGGTTTAGGTTTTAAGTGAAAGTGAGTAAAAGTGGAACGTATCGTAAAGCAATACGTCCCACTTTTCGTTTATGACTTGAACTCTGAGTGGATTATTGACATCCCACTTCGGCTAATCCTAAAGAATCACTTTCGTCCACCATACGTGTCGCTTTCAATTTAAGAAAACGGGCTTCAACAGGACTAAAGTATACACTCTGAAGAATCGGATTATTGCGGATATTCGAGAATTCTCCTTTTGCAATAACCTGCATCGTTTCTTCAGTCGAACCGGCAGACAATTCGTAAGATGAAATCAAACCTTTACTGTACTCACTCTGATCGGGCAAATAGTAGAATGAATGAAGGGTACAGCTTTCACCGAGATCAATCACGATTTCTTTCCCGGGGATAAAAGCAGTAGTCTGATCGTCTTTATCGCTGCATTTCTTGACTTCCTCCTCATCAACGCCCACGATAGTAAACGGAAAACTCCTCAACTCCGAAGTGGCGGATGTGTAACTTTCCGTAGCGTCGGGAGCATAATAAGCTCCTGCTTCATTGATACACAAGCACGCACGGGCATCTGTAAAGCGTATACGCAGCTGTTCCGTCTCTATCGTTTCAAAACGCAACAGACGTTTGTAACCTACAGTCGTAGTTTCTTCATTACATTTGACCGACAACCACTGATCTCCTTTCTTATATTTGACCACAAAAGATTTAACACGCTGTCCCAAAGGTATATACTCCTGAATCATAACCCGGTTCATCTTTGTCGGCTGTTCGAAAGTAAAAGTCAGATCAGCCGCCATGACGCTGTCATTGGTAGCCCAATAGGTGTCATACTGTCCATCTGTCAAGGCACGGACATTGAACTGACCTCCACGCTCATCGGAAGCTGAAACTTTGGCTTTACTCAATAAGTTGTCTGCCAATTCTTTCTGAACCCGCTGATGGAACGTTACTGCATTCAAAGAGTCCGTCGGATGAATCAAACCATTGCGATCTACCGGGAAATTCAATAATAAAGTACCATTATGACCTACACTCCGGTAATACAAATCCGTCAATTGATCGACTGTCTTCACTCTATTGTCTTCTTCCGGATGATAGAACCATCCCGGACGGATAGATACATCACATTCGGCAGCCACCCATTGGTTTCCGTCCGCATGACCATACTGTAGTTCACGATATTTGGGATAACCCGGATATACTTCGCCTGCCCGAAGGAAAGACCAGTTAGTAGCTCCGGCAAATCCACTCTCATTTCCTACCCAACGGCAACCCGGTCCTCCATCGGAGAATATCACGGCTTGCGGTTGCAGTTCATCGATCATTTTGTAAGCTCGCGGATAATCATAATATGTTTTGCGATCAATGGTACGTGTATCTTTCGCTCCTCCATACCAACCGTCGCCTCCATTGGCTCCATCAAACCAGATTTCGAATACGTCTCCATAATTAGTCAGCAACTCGTGAAGTTGTTTATAGAAATAATCTACATATTCCGGAGTACCGTAATTAGCCTGATGTCTGTCCCACGGAGAGAGGTATACAGCAAACTTAATCCCATACTTCTTGCAGGCATCGGAAAGTTCACGGACGATGTCTCCTTTACCATCTTTGTAAGGAGTATTTCGAATACAATATTCAGTCAGCTGGGTAGGCCACAAACAAAAGCCATCATGATGCTTGGCTGTCAAAATCACTCCTTTCATGCCGGAGTTGACAAAAGTCTGCACCCATTGTTCGCAATCCAGACGTGCAGGATTGAAAGTTTTCGGATCAGAGTCGCCATATCCCCATTCGCGGTCATTAAAAGTATTGAGACCGAAATGTACAAAGGCATAAGTTTCCATCTTTTGCCAATTGACTTGTTTCTCTTCCGGGATGGGTAAAACAGGTTCCGGTGATTTGACTTCCTGACATCCTGTCAAAAACAGACAGAATATTGCTGTAGAAATACTGGTTGCGATTGGTTTTCTCTTCATGGTGTTCGATTCATTTATAGTTTTATCTTTTCAGGTGATTTTATTTGCCGGTGCTAAGATAGGAAATATTATATTACTAATCAACCGGATCTGTGCATGTTATCTTCAACATTAAGAATACTCTATCCATATCGAGAGAACTAAAAGCAAAGTTACTCGACATACAAATACAAGCTACATGGCATTAATACCTTTAAATACTTTAAAGAGCTGCTCAATAAATTTATCAGAGTCAATCTAAATACCGATAAAAATATCTCAAAGAATTGGTATCGCAGAGAGGATTACAAAGAAACGTTTATTTAGTGAAGGATGTAAAACACAGGAAGACCAAATTTCACTTCTCCCCATTCATCCCAAGCAACAGATATATGGTCACTTTGAGATGAATAAGGAGAGTGAAATATAGTTCTTATCGGTTCATATCTTAGATACTACGTGAGTATCTCCGAGGAATTTCCTTTAATTCTAAGAATTGTGATATAGCACTTAACTATTTAGCTATATAAATATTGAACTCTGTGACATCAACACGCTTCGGATATGACAACATATCATATTTCAAGAACCGGGTATCCATAGGAACCTTCAATGAAATATTCTGAGTGCTTCCACTAGTGCGAATGTCTCCCATTGATTTCCACTTATTTCCATCCTCAGATATATAGATCACAACTTTAGAAGGAGCATAGCCAGAACTCCAATGCTGAGTCTTAATTCCTGTCACAGTCTTCTTACTGCCTAAATCCACAGTAATCCAAAAACCGGAATTATCCATAGCAACATCCGATCCTCCATTACCGTCAATCAGATCAGACGCCGTACCTTGCACCCCATCCATCAGAGTAAGAGTCCACTTAGACCGATCGTCAAGTACACTATTCTCCGGCACTCCGCTTTTCAGATTATCAACGGATAGAGCTTCTTTGTTAATTGTAGCAGGCAGTGCATTATAAATACTACTTGCCCTAACACTCTGACTGGTTGACTGAATACTTTCCATTATTACAGAAAAAGTATAACTCATAGCATCTTCTGTTCCTGATAAAAATGATAAATCGGGCATACTTGCCGTAAGTTCTTCCGATTGCATTTCACCGGCTTTAATGACTACTTGCTGAGAGCTTAATACGATTTTCCCTTCCAATCCTTCACTTGTCTGTACTGCCAGATTAACTGTTACATCCACAGAAGTTGGTCGCTGTACTTTTACCCTGAAGGGCATGTCAACCTTTCCTCCTAACCCTGTGATACTGTTATGAGTTATGATAAATACTTTCTCATCATCTAAATAATCGTTTCTTTGTAAATAGACAAAAGAAGTAGTATACTCGTTATCTTCTTCTTCACTGTCACTACACGAAGTGAAGAAAGGGGTTGCAGCCCAAACGGCTGCAACCATTATCATTAATTTATAAAAATTCTTCATAATGTTCATCTTTCTATGTTATGACCTTCGAAAACTTTCTGAAAAATAAGACTCATCATTCAGGACAACGAACTCCCTCAATCCATGTTGGAGTACCTGTCTTCCGTTCAGCATTATAGCCATGCCCGGTCATATCGGCAGAAGTGTTTCCTGTCCCTTCATTAAAACGCCAATATGCCAATAATCCTTCCGAATCAGGAGCAACATAACAAATATTGCCTTCTATTTCGGCTTGTGTCAAAGCTCTGGTCCAAACGCGGGCCTCACTGATAGCACCATTCAGATAGCGTCCATTATAAGAATATCCAATATTAAAGTCACCACCATCATATAAGTTTACGGCTTTACGTTTATCCGCAGCCTTGGTTACTTCCAAAGCGCCATTTACGTAGATATTCAACGAAGCGCCATCATATACAGCCGCTACGTGATACCATTTCCCTGTATCAAAAGTCATTGGAGTAGTCAACTGATCTTTTGCTGTCAACTGCAATTGATTATTCTTGATAGTCACATCACCAAAACGCAACAGGAAGTTTTCATCACTCTCGATCCCCATTATTGAACTAATATAAGGATCCCAAGTTGCGAAACCATTCATCTTTATACGACATTCCATGGAGAACTCCTGCAAACTCTTTAGTGAAGGATTTTCCTTAAACTTTGGAACATTGAATGATACGCTGCCGGACAAAGAACATGCACTTGTTATTATAGTCTGATTCACGATCAAGTATAAGGTTCTGCCAGAGTCAAGCATTTTCTTCCCCTCCACATTTGCTAATGAAATGGGAAGCATATATACTACACCTTCCTGAAGTTTCTCTGTAGAATCAATGTTAAACATGATCGGTTCCGACACATTTGAACCGGCTTTTATAACCGATTGAGATTCAGAGAGACGATAACTCCCTTCCGGCAACACCGTATATTTAGTCCCATTCTTTACATTATAACTTTCCACCAGTCCCGGCTCAACCGTAAAACTGACTTTCACATCCGTTCCTTCTATTTTAGAAGAACAAGTTGCACTCACTCCCATCGTAGCAGGCCCATCTATTGTCAAACGGCTTATAACAGTGGATTCAGTACCAGTCATATACACCACATCACGAAACTCGTCAGCCTCTTTGCAAGATGCAAGCAAGAGCAGAGAAATTCCCGCAATTATATATTTAAGTCTCATCATATCTTTAATTATTTATATTGTAATACTATTATTCATTAATGGCCGGATTCATTATCTGAATAGCTTGTCTCAGATACTTATAGTCAGGCAATGCCAAATATTCATATTCCATGTGGTAAGTTCCCACCCCCGCTTTTTTTCCTTGACGCGGATTGAAACGGGCCATTCCTAACAATGAAGGCATCGTTCTTCCTTTAGAATCCCGATATTCCGGGTTTCCTCCCGTTGACCACAGACTTTCAAAGTTCTCAGTAAAAATATACTGCTCCGGTTTCCAGCCATTGGCATCAGCATCATCAAAACGACCTTGCAAATCACTATCTCCATAAGAGTTATAAGCCTGCACAATTCCATAATCAAATAACTGGGCTAATCCCTCATTTAAGTGAAAAGGAACTCCGTCGATGGTAAGCAGTTTGCCTGTTCCTGAAGCCGGGCCTAATTTTTCGCTCAGCTTTCTTACAAAAATCTCCATATTGTCCATGTGTCCAGGACCTGAAACCAACGGTCCCACTCCGCCAAATCCCGGTTCATAGTCCAGATCCAAGCCATCATAATCATATTTATCAACAGAATCACATACTGCAAGCGCATAGGCTTCAATTCCTTCTTTAGTAACTTCAAATTCTTCCGGAATAGAATGTGCAAAAATGGTAAAGATCACTTTCATACCTTTCACTCTCCGAACATATTCCATATCAGCTTTCATTTCCGGAGTAATCTTATTATAATCTCCCCAAATAGAAATAATGTCCATACTATCCGGCACATTAGCTAATCTTGTGGACATAGCCGGACCGGCAGCCGACCAGTTGCCAAACCACCCAAAGGCAATATAGTGATCTGTATTTCGATAAGCACGCAGATTTTCATAATATGCTTCCGGTTTTTCCGGAACTGTCTGGACAACACGTGCTTCCATTTCATTCTGTTCTTCACATGCTATAAATAAAGAACTTCCTGCTAGTACTGCCAGAATATATAAAATAAATTTCTTCATTTGATTCACTTCTTTATGAGTTACTAATTATTTTTTCTTATCCCACCATAGTTTGGTTCCACCTGTATCCGGACCACCTAATAGAGAAATGGCTCTCTGAACTTCAGCACTATTCCCATCATATTCTTGTTGCGGGAAAGTAACACGACGAATCTGTATTTCCGTATCAACTGCTCCATTGCTGAAATTATTGGCCACCGGCATTATCTTGGGATAACCAGTACGGCGGAACTCAGTCCATGCTTCTTGTCCTTCCGGATAGAGGGCAATCCATTTCTGCGTCAAGATGCGCTCCAGATTTTCTTCAACAGAAGCCTTTTCATCATAGACAGGGGTTATTTCCGTACGAGCCGAATAACTGTTATTGCCAATAGGATCATCATATTTAGCAGGTTTGGCATCTTTATTCGTCAAGTAACTGCCTATGTTCGCTTCCCATTCTGCAAATGAGGTACGAACACCTGTTTCATATAATCCCTTCGCATCCCCTTCCATATTCCATTTTCGCAAAGCGCTTTCTGCACGCAGGAAATATGCTTCGGCAGCACACATCCATTTCACTTTATTTGACGCCTCGATATTAGGAGTGGACAATCTCTGATATAATGTCTGGTCATCAATAATAATTCCATTACGAGCTCCATGGTAATCACCACCTTCTAAAGTTGATTTATGAAAGTATTTGCCAATACGATCATCACTGTATCCTTTAAGAAATGACTCCATGGTAGATCCCATACACGTTTCTTTATACATTGCCCAAATCACTCTCAAAGGATGATACACAACAATACCGTTTGCCGAATGCAACATTGCATTATCATCATTTTCCGTCATAACCCCGACACCTCTTGATGTACTGACAGCTTCTTCAGCATACTTTTGAGCATTAGCTGGATCAACATATACAATACGCATTGCCAGTCTTAATTTTAAAGTATTGGCAAATTTAGCCCACTTAGTAATATTACCTTCATAAACCAAATCATACTTTTTTAATGGACGCGCATCGGGATTCTTCTCACAAAAATCTTCCAGAATATCAATGGCTTCATTCAAATCTTTAAAGAATGATTCATATATCTTATCCTGAGCATCATAAGGAGTAGTCATCGCTCCATTCCCAAATTGAAAATATGGCAACGGACCATAATTATCCGTACAACGGTGCATGGCAGCAACTTTCAGCACTTGTGCTATCGCATAAGTCACAGGTTCTTTTTCTCTGTTTTCTTCCGTACAAACACGCTTCCAAGCAGGCATTATAGTAGTGAAAGCAATATTGAACATTACATCATTCCAATTGTCGAAACGCAAGTTATAAGTTGTATTATTAGAACAACCGTTCCAGACACCAATAGCGCACAACTGACCGGAAAAGATATCTCCTGTCAGATTCTGAGCACGCTGATAAGCATTAGCTCCCTGATCACTGCACGGAATCATATCCAACTCCATAGAAGTAATAGCCGAGCCATAACGCAAGCCATCCATATCTAAGTAAGAATCAGGAACATTGTCGGGATTCATATTAAAATCTCTATAATTGCCCGTACATGCCGTTAATGTGAAAAGTCCCAATACTAATGCGCTTTTCAACTTCATATATATTTTCATCTTTTTCATTATTCTCTATTTTAGTATTAGAATTGGAATTTTAAGCTAAAACCAACATTACGCAAACTCGGTTGCATAAAAAAGTCGATACCCTGATAATAGGTTCCTGTAGAAGACGCCAGTTCAGGATCAAAAGGAGCCTTATGATAGAACATAAACAAATTCTTACCAATCAGAGATAATTTCACATTCTTCACTGCCCCTCTAAACCATTGATCGGGAAATGTGTATCCTAAAGTAGCTTCCCTCAGGCGAACATTGGTTGCGCTATATGTATAGAATGCTAATAATCCGGTAGTACCACCACCGACTACAGAATAATATTTTTCAGTATTTACTTTCCCTCCATTCACCATTACGCCGCCATTATCACGAGCGTCAGCAGAAGCTTGAGAAGTACCAAAACGATCCATAAGCGCTTGTGTGGCAGAAACACAAATACCACCTAGACGTGCATCGATCAGGAAGCCAAGTGAAAATCCTTTATAGCTAAAAGTATTATTCCAACCAAAATTATATTTGGGAGCTGAATTTCCGGCTTTTATCCAGTTTTCACTATCCGCCTGAACAGAACCATCCTGAGGATTTACATATATATAGCCTTGATGATCTGTCTTCAAGCCTTGGACGTAAATATCTCCAATACTTCCGCCTTCTTCAATTCTTTGTTTGTAAGTTCCCATTGTCACGATGTCCATATAAGGAAGAATGACTCGCTCATTCGTGATAGGATTACGTGCCGATTCACTCAATAATTCTTTAATTTTATTCCGATTCATGGTGAAGGTTAAGGTGGAATTCCAGTTCACCTGACCTAACTTTTCTTTATATCCCAGCATGGCTTCAACACCCCAGTTTTTCACTTTACCACTGTTTACATGATATTCTTTATAACCCGTACTGGGAGCAGCATCCAGAGTAAAGAACTGGTTATAGGTATTTGAGCTATAATAAGTAACATCAAAGTTAATCTTATCCTTGAATAAACGGATATTAGCACCTACCTCAAATGCCTTGGTACGTTCCGGTTTTAAACCTGTTGCCGGAAGTGACGGCAGATCTTCTATTTTACCACGGGTAATCTTATAGGATAAAGAAGACACATAGGGCTTTGGAGCATTACCTACCTCGCTATAAGAAGCACGCAATTTCATGAATGAGATCGGTGTTTTGCTTAAATCAAACATCTCCGTCGGCACAAAAGACAAACCCACTGACGGGTAAAAATATCCTTTTTTCTCATTAGATGTAAAGGCAAAAGTAGAAGCCCAGTCGTTACGTCCGGTTACATCTAAAAACAGAGCACTCTTATAACTGAATTGCACAGTTGCAAAAGCGGACTGCGAATTATAATGAACTCCTGTTCCACCCAACATATTTGTTTCCGCATCATTACGGTCAATATTTTCTACAGTAAACAAGTTGGGAACAGTAACCAGGTTACCTTCAAACCCGGTAACATCACCCATAATTTCATCTGTCACACTTCCTCCGATATTCGCATTTACTCCCCATATACCGAACTTCTTATCTATATTCAGAATAGCATCCGCATAAAAGTTCTTATATTGAGTACGCATCTTCTGGTAGTTACCATAATCCGAAGCAAATAATTTGTCGGAAGATGCACTGATCTTTCGGGTATAGGTATCTTCACTATTATCAACACGCAAACGACCGGTCGCTCTCATCCAGCTAGTTATCTTCCAGTTCAGACTACCTGTAAACATATAGCGTTGTTTATTATTATTAAAGAACTCACGATTCACAATCCACCACGGGTTCTGCATAGCTAAATTCTTATTCCCATAAGGCCAGAATTGAGTATTAAAATTACGTTCGGCATTATAGTGCTCGTATGTCTTATACTTCTCAATATCATCACCGGGAGGGAATAAATACAAAGGAACCAACGGATTATGAGCTTGTCCCTGAGATATCATATTTTGATTATTCTGAATAATGTAAGATGCACTCATATCAAGAGTTAATCTATCTTTTATGAGCTCAGTCGTATTTCTTAAGGTAAAATTATAACGGTTATATTTATTATTAGGAATGATACCTGCTGCATTAATAGATGAAGCGGAAAAATAGGTCTGATTTCTATCTGTTCCAGAAGTTACGCTTAATGAATTAGTTTCAGTAAAACCCGTCTGAAAGAAATCCTTCGGGTCATAAGATGAAGGGGTAGCCAGTTTATTTCCCCAGCTCTCAAATACACCTTCCTTTTTACGTCCATAGGTATTTTGAAATTTAGGCATTACGAACGGCATCAAAAACTGAGTATCATTTGAATAAGATACACTTAACTTTCCCTCAGTACCCTTTTTCGTAGTAATCAATACAACACCATTTGCACCAGCCGCTCCATACAAAGCTGCCGCTGCAGCACCCGTAAGTACAGACATGGTTTCTATATCATCCGGATTCAGACTAGATATACCGTCACTATCACCGCCATCCGGCACTTCAAAAGACCCCATCGGCTGCTCTGAACGCATGGATGATAATGGAATACCATCTACTACATACAAAGCATTGTTATCTCCGAATAATGATTTTGTACCACGCATTACTACACGTGTAGAACCACCAATGCCATTCGCACTTTGATTGATAGTCACACCTGCTATTTTACCTTGCAGGCTAGTAACGAAACTGGCATCCTTAACTCCTGTGATTGCATCACTCTTTAACTCCTGTACATTGTATGTCAATGCTTTTGCCTCTCTTTTGATACCTAGAGCAGTCACAACAACCTCACTCAGCACTTTGTTATCTTCCTGAAGAATAATATTCAATGGTTGATTACCAGTCACCTTAACTATCTGTGGCACATATCCTACGTAAGAGAATTCTATAGATTCTCCTATCTTAACTTGAATATTAAAATTACCATTAATATCAGTGATAGTGCCTGAAGCTCCTTGTGCTTTAACATTCACACCAATCAAAGGCTCTCCGCCAGCATCCTTTACAAGACCTTTCAGCAGAATCTTATTATCACTCTGATCTGTCACATTGAGCTTCTGAGTTGACAAAATGATTTGTTTATCTACCATTGTATAAGTGACATTGGTACCACGAAATATCTCATCAAGAATATCCAGAATCTTACCAGACTTATTACTGACTGAAACAATCCGGTTTGTCTGAATTGTTTTATCATTGTACAGGAATACATAATCGGATGTTTCTTCTATCCGGTTCAGAACTTGCTCTATGGAAGCATTAGACATCGAGATGGCAACCCCTATTTTTTGGGCATATCCATTCTCGGCAGAAAGCTGCAAAACTACAGCAAAAAGTAGTACCAGACTGATCCTCATAATTAAAGGAAGTTTTAGATTTAAAGCATATTTAGGATATAATGCAATAAATGAATGATTTTTTTTCATACATTTGCGGTTAACTAAAGTTTATTACTTAATGAACTATGGTTTGATTTCCGGTTAGCGTTTGCGAGACTCTGTACCGTGAATCTAAAAATTTGGGGGAAGACAGCTGTTGATAGCAGCTTTCTTCCTTTTTTACATTTTTTGTATTATATCATAGGCTACTCTCTTTTAAAAAGGTTACTAATATAAATCTACTATTATCTTTTTCTTTGTAAATGTATCATCTGCCTGCTGTACAGCCTCTTCCGTTTTCCACTTCAATGCAGCAGATTTAGCCAGATAATCCAATATTTGTGGTAATGTTTCATTCCGGAATGTAGCCCGGTATTTATATTCCTTACCTGATTTATTATTAAACTGAATATCTACATTGAAATGCCTTGACAAACGCTTAAAAATATCATCCAATGAGGCATTGCGGAATATCAGCTTGCCTTCCTTCCAAGCGATTTTTTCGTAGACATCCACTTTGTTTTTTATCAACTTCTTACTCTGTTTGTCATAAAGCAACTGCTCTCCAGGTATTAACTGTACAATAGTACTCCGGTCGGGAGTTATCACGTTTACTTTACCTTTTTCCAGTACTGTTTCAATATTACTGTCGTCTTCATAAGCAGCTACATTAAATTTAGTACCATATACATACACACTAAGTCCGCTGGGAGTATTTACATAAAAAGGACGTTTATGATCTGCCTGCACCTCGAAATAAGCTTCTCCTTTCAGAGTCACATTACGGTTTTCCTCACGAAAAACAGTCGGATAACGTAATGTACTGCCAGCATTCAGCCATACTACAGAATGATCCGGAAGTTCATAACGTATCACTGAACCTGTAGCTGCTGTTACTTCTGCATATTTTTCATCAAGCTCCGGTTCATGAAAATACAAATATCCTAAAACTAATGAAGTCATCAACAATGGCAAAGTCAAAAATGCAGCACACCGCATTATCAGGCTATACACCTGTTGCCTCCGATTAGCTTTCATTTTCATCTGTGTCCGGTGATAAGCGTGTAGCACATCAATGGACTCCATTTCTTTAATATCCTCTCCCAATGCATGCGCTTTCTGGAGCAATGACTCAGGATTCATATTTTCCATATTCTCTTTCAAAATCATATTTTATAATTGCAATTACACTTATAATACAAACGAGTGTATTAGAAAAGGACAGGGAAACCGAACTTTTTTATTTTATTTTTTGGATTTGAGGTAAGCTTTACTAAAAAAAGGAGTCTTTCATATGCATACACCACACATTATCAATCATTTATTAACGAAAAAAAAAAATCTTCATTTCGCATAGTTCGTTCCTCTTAAAGGATAACAATACTAATATTTTAGACTCCTTTTATATGAATCAGCTACAAAAAAAGTAAGGAAATAGTTTTTATCTGACTTTCTTATTATATATTTGCGACACTAATCAACTGTATTAAATCTAAAAAATAATGAACTTATCTTTTTCGGGACACACTAAAGAGTTAACTTTCAAGCAGCTTTATGAAGAATATTATGCTCCTTTCTGCCTGTACGCAAAAAGATTCATTGAAGATAAGGATACACGTGAAGATATTGTATCAGATGTATTCGCATCACTTTGGGATAAAATTGATACATTCGACTTAAAATCAGAAACAGCATTGGGATATATAAAGATGTGCGTAAAAAACAACTGCCTCAATTTCTTGAAACATCAGGAGTGTGAATGGAATTATGCAGAAGTCATTCAAAAAAAGGCTCCCATCTATGAAATTGAACCGGATAGTGTATATACATTGGACGAACTCTATCGAATGTTATATAATACACTAAATAAACTTCCCGAAAACTACCGTACCGTATTTATAAAAAGTTTTTTTGAGGGGAAAACACATACGGAAATTGCAGAGGAAATGAATCTCAGCGTTAAGTCCATCAACCGATATAAGCAAAAAACAATGGAGTTACTACGTAATGAATTAAAAGACTATATGCCTCTTTTACTACTGCTTATTATTTCCGGACAACAATAATTTTGCAGCCAATGAACGACAAGCCGCGCGATTCACTTTTCCATTTTCCGTTTGTGGTATCCGATCTACTATTTTAATTTGCTTTGGACAACAATAAGAAGGCAAAATGCCGGGTAAAGCTCTTTCTATTTTATCCCAATCCTCCGTTTGCTCCATTAATAAAACAATAGCTTCTCCAAGTTTTATATCAGGAATACAAGTCACTACATAAGGAACCATAATTAATGAATGAAGTTTTGCTTCAATTTCTTCTGCCTGCACTTTAATTCCTCCGCTATTGATTACATTATCCTTTCTTCCCAGAATCGTAAAACTACCGTCCGGATAAATGCGGGCAATATCATTTGTCTGCAGAGTATCATCGCAGACAAGCGGAGCATTAATCATCAAAGTATTTTCTGAAGACAAAAACAACTCTACGGATGAAAAAGGATAATAACGATCGGATGCTGCTGCGCCATTCAGACGGCGAAGAGCGATGTGAGAAAGGGTTTCCGTCATCCCGTAAGTTGAATAAACAGCATTGGACAGATTTCTGATTTTTTCCTCTAAAGCCTTGTCAACTGCTCCGCCTCCTATAATTAAAATCTCCGTTTGCTTTAATTTCTCTTTCTCTTCGGGTATCTGAAATGTATTATACACCTGCAAAGGCACCATAGCCGCAAACCTTAAAGGAGTGTCCACATCTGCCAATGGATGACCGGAAGCCCGACGTACTATAAGATTCAACCCGGCAATCAAAGAACGGACGACTACCATCATCGCCCCGATATAGCGAAGGTTCATACACAATAATGCCGTTTCACCCTGCTTTAAATCCAGAAACTCACAAGTCAGGCGTGCACTCTGTATCATCTGATCTTTGCGAACAAGCAATTCTTTAGGTGCCCCCGTAGAACCGGAAGTATGTACAGTGATCACAGGATCATCATTAAACCATTCGTTTAGAAAAAGATACAAGTCCCATATAGCAGAAGGGTGGTTTCCCTCACCTTCTGCTACAAGGCTATGTATATCGCCCGGAGTATATTCCTTTCCCTCCAGCAACAAACGCTGTTTTTGTCGGTCGAATATCATCATTTACAAAACCACAAACAATCTTTTCTGATTTCAAGAGGCATCTCTACATTATCTGTAAAGAGTAACCCGGTGCCTAACCCTTGCGGCAATGGATTCTGAAAAGTAGCACACCATTGAGCGATAGCATTCAGACCGATATTAGACTCCAGAGCAGAAGTTATCCACCAACCGATATTCAGTTTCTCCGCTTCTGCAATCCACTCCTCGCCACCGGCTAATCCGCCATGAAGAGAAGGTTTGATAATAATATATTGCGGACGGATAGCCGAAAGTAATCTTTGCTTTTCTTCCCAGGTATTATAGCCTATCAGTTCCTCATCCAAAGCTATCGGCAAAGGAGATTCGGAAGTAAGACGTGCCATTTCTTCCCATTGTCCGGCACGAATGGGCTGTTCTATCGAATGTAAGTCCAGTTCGGACAAGCGTTTCAATTTCTCCATCGCATCTGTTGGCGAGAATGCTCCGTTGGCATCTACACGCAATTCTATTTCTTTAAAAGAATAGTGAGAGCGGATATGTTGGAGTAAAGCCAGTTCTTCTTCAAAGTTGATGGCACCGATCTTCAACTTTATACAGCGGAATCCCGCCTCCATCTTCTTCTCTATCTGAGCAAGCATTCTATTGAAGTCACCCATCCAGATAAGCCCGTTTATCGGAATACCTGCTTCCCCACGTGAGAAGGGTGTATCCCACAAAGCCCAGCTTCCTTCAAAAAAGTGACGAATGGCTGTCTCCAAGCCAAAAAGGATGGAAGGGTACTTGCATAGAGCTTCCATGTCCAGCTTACCTCCCTGATTCTCTACCTGCCGGCAGATTTTAGCCAGCACTTCCTCGTAATCGGGAAGATCATCACAGCTAAGATTTGGCAGAGGAGCGCACTCCCCGATCCCTACCCAATTGGGAAATTCGGGAGCAGTAAAATGAAGATACCAGACTTTTCGCGTTGTGTATGTGCCTCGTGAAGTTCCGGCCGGCTGCTTGAAATGAAGCACCCGCGGAATAATGTCTATTTTGCAATCCATTGTTTAAGGGAACTTCGGATATTTCTTAAAGTTAGGTTTACGTTTCTCCAGAAATGCATTCTTTCCTTCCTGAGCCTCATCCGTCAGATAGTAAAGCAAGGTCGCATCCCCTGCCAGCTCCTGAATACCTGCCTGGCCGTCCAGTTCGGCATTCAATCCGGCTTTAATCATCCGCAAGGCCAACGGACTGAGCAGCATCATTTCTTCCGCCCATTGCACATACTCATCCTCCAGTTGCTCCAATGGAACTACTTTATTCACCAATCCCATATCCAACGCTTCCTGCGCATTGTATTTCCGGCAAAGGAACCATATCTCACGTGCCTTCTTCTGACCGACGACACGAGCCAGATAAGAGGCTCCGAAACCTGCATCAAAGCTACCTACGCGAGGACCGGTCTGTCCGAAGATCGCATTCTCCGAAGCAATCGATAAATCGCAAACTACATGAAGCACGTGTCCGCCACCAATGGCAAATCCATTTACGGCAGCAATTACCGGTTTCGGAATGCTGCGGATTTGTTTCTGTACATCCAGAACACTCAGACGGGGAACACCGTCCTTGCCGATATAGCCGCCACGCCCTTTCACATTCTGGTCACCGCCCGAACAGAAAGCCTTGTCACCAGCTCCCGTAATCACGATCACATCAATATCCGCTTCTTCCCGGCAAATGCGCAATGCGTCACTCATTTCAGCCGTTGTAGTCGGAGTAAATGCATTTCGATAGCGTTCACGGTTAATGGTGATGCGGGCAATCCCATTATAGTAATCAAAGAGGATATCTTCGTATTCTCTGATGGTTGTCCATTCTCTTTGTGTTGACATAATCTATTTTTGTTTTAGTTGATGATAATAATCTTTCAGTATACGTGCATCTTTATTTTTATTGCTGAATACTTCCATCAGAACCGGTTGTTCCATGGCTTCCGGTTGTGTGAAGGTTTTCATCGCTTCGGCAAGCTGTTCTTCATTCTCTACCCGTTGATAAAGGAATCCGCGTTCTTCCGCCCATCCTTTGGCAGATGTCTTGTGAACGGCTGTAATATACTTGTGCGATGTACCCGACATATCCAGTCCGGGTAATGTATGGAAAATCTCCCCTCCTCCGTTATTCAGCAAAAGAATGCGTAGATTAGGACGGACATTGATATTCCACAAAGCATTCATATCATAAAAGAAACTAAGGTCACCTATAGCTATAAAATTTAGTTTATCCGAACCGGCAGCATATCCCACTGCCGTGGACAACGAGCCTTCGATGCCGCTTGTACCCCGATTACAGCATACCTCAATCGTAGAAGGAACCTGGTATAACTGAGCATAGCGGATAACAGAACTATTTGCCAGATGCAATGCACATGATTCCGGCAATGCTTTTATCAAAGCACCGATAGCCGACATTTCCGAATATCCGAACTCCGGTTCGGGAATGGTCTTGCAATAATTCTCCCATACACGGGGATACTCCGGCACGCGGTTATCCAGCAATGGAGCTATTTTCTCCAGAAACTCAAACGGGTCCATTTCGATGACGGTAGTCAGAGAACCGTAAAGGTCAACCACTTCTCCATCAGCAGACACATGCCAGTGTTCTTTAGGCGGATGCTGCCGAAGATATTTTTTCAACCGCTTGGAAACCACATGTCCGCCATAAGTAATCAATAACTCGGGAGTCATCTGGCCGGTTTTCTCTTCGGGCATCGCATAAAGCGCCGCATCAAAATTCTTCACTGGAATACCGGGTACTGTCTGATTACCGATATGCTCGGTCAGCCACACGAAATGTTTATATAACAATTTGGTATGCCGTTTCTCAAACAAGTAAATCAAGTTCATCTGTCCGACAATAATCATCCGCTTCTGATATCTGTTCAAGCGTTCGATCAGGTCATTGTAATCCCGGTCGTATACATTCAGCCCCTGATAGCGCGTGATGACACGTACTTCGGGAAGCGACTCCACCGTAAACTGGAACAAAGGTTCGGATATAGGAATATTAATATGTACCGGACCTTTTCCATGATGGTTGGTTTCCAGCAAGGCTTCATTCACCAAGCGGTTACAGTACCATTCATCCTCTTCTGTCTGAATCTCCGGAAGGTTTACCGACTTCTTGACCAATGTCTGAAAAACACCGGGCTGCGGCAATGTCTGTCCCGCCATCTGTCCAATCCAGGCAGCAGGCCGATCGGCAGAGATAACAACTAAAGGTATATTCTGATAATACGCTTCTGCCACAGCAGGATGAAGATTGAGCAACGCTGTACCGGAAGTACAGCAAACGGCAGCAGGATGCCCGCCATTCAGCGCAAGACCAATCGCAAAATAACCGGCACTCCGTTCATCCGTCATAGCATAACAAGTAAAACCCGGATGAGTAGACAGCGTATGCACAATAGGTGCATTACGGCTACCGGGACATAACACTACTTTCGTAATTCCATGCGCCTCAAGCAGCGCGACCAACTGGAGTATATTTTTCTTGTCCGAATACATATTGATAGTGATTAGCTTGTTAGTGATTCATCATTATTGGAGCAGATACAAGAATACGCCTCATGGTCTGCAATTTCTTTTCCGTTTCCTGCCATTCATCATTCAACTCTGAAGAGGCTAACAATCCGCCACCGGCATACAGTGTCAATTGCTCGTCTTCAATGTGCATGCAACGCAGATTCACATACAAATCTGTGCGTCCCTCCGGATCGAGCCAACCGATAAAACCGGAATAATACTTACGATCGTACCCTTCATTTTCCAAAATGAACCGGTAGGCTTCTTCTTTAGGCAGTCCGCACACGGCAGGAGTCGGATGCAGGACTTTCAGAAGGTCTCCCAGATTTTTATTATCTTTCAAAGAGAAATGGAAATCAGTTTTCAGATGTGACAAGGCACCGGCATAAGCCGGATAAGGTCCGCTCTCTGTGGAGCGAATGCCCAGCGAAAGAAGCTGCCGACGGATATAGGACGCCACATAATCCTGCTCCTGACGGTTTTTGTCATCCCATACTTGCGGAAGTTTACCATTCTGCAAAGGTTGAGTTCCTGCCAGGGCAACTGTGTTCCATTCATTTTTTTCGCCCGACAATATAATTTCGGGAGTACTTCCCAGCCACACGCCCGTCTGAGGAGTATAACACAGATAGATATAGGAATGAATATAACGTTGACAAGCTGCACGAAAAACAGCTGAAGGGGAAAACTCCGGATTCTTTCCAATAGTGAGACTACGGGAAAGCACCAGTTTATCAAAGGTAGCATCACGCAAGGCTTCAATAAATGTATGAAAACAGGTCGCATACTTCCCAGTACAAAGGGTATGAAAAGATTCCTCCGGATAACTTTGCAAGCCCTGCTCTTCCTCTGCCACGATTTCCATAGGCAACGGTTGTCCAGTCCTGTCGGACTGTATCAACACAATCGGACATGACTTATCTACACGGAACGGAGCAATCACAAATCCTCTTTGTCCATTCAGTTCTTTCAAATCGAAAATCAGGCGGACAGCTCCGACATCTTCTGTCAACAGACGAGGATACTTCTCCCCGGGAACACGATAAACAGCAAAGGGCTGTTTCCGCTGAATAAGTGCATCAATAGTTGTCAAGTTACTTTTTTCGTCAATCATCTTTTTTTCATCACACTGTTGACCACCCGTATAGAGGACACCAGTTTATTGGTTGAAGTAAAAACGTCCACATTCCATACATGGGAGGAACGTCCTTTGTGTACAATCGTCGCTACTGCACGTACTGTATCACCTTCGTGCGCAGAAGATATATGATTTCCGCTGACCTGCATTCCTACCACAATTTCATCCGGCTGACAGAGAATCATCGAGCCGAGTCCGGCAACTGTTTCTCCCAATGCAAGCGTAGCTCCACCGTGCAAAATACCGAACGGCTGACGGGTACGGTGATCTACCGGCATCGTCGCCTCTACACGGTCTTCGTCGGCATATGTATATTGGATACCCAGATTACCCATCAATGCGTGACGCGCCTGTGCATTCAACTGGTCCAAAGGAATCTCTGCAGCGCGAACTTCCGCTATTATCGCCTTTTCGACAGCCAGAGCCACTCCGTCTTCCTCATTGGAAGCTGTCACATAATCCGCACAGACCTTTACCGAATCCTGCGAATGCCCCATCGCCACTCCCAGTCCTGCCAGCTGAATCATCGTTACATCGCACACACCGTCTCCTATAGCGATGACTTCTTCACGCTTCACATCCAGTTCTTCCAATAAAGCTCCCAATGTGTTGGCTTTATCAATCGCACACGGCACTACTTCCAGAAAATAAGGTTCGGAACGGAAAACATCCAAAGCTCCGTTCAACCGTCTCTTCCAGTGTCCTTCCAGACTAACCAACGCTTCCTCGTCATCGCTGACAAGCATACACTTACACGGAGCAAAGTCAATTGCTACAGAAAATTCCTCTTCCTTGATCACTTTCAAATTATTCAAGCGAGCTTCATTCTGGATATGTTCATTCTCCGGAGTGTCAGTAATGATCGTATCATCATGGTAAGTGAACAGTGCGAAATTATTTTTTCTTGCCTTCTTTTCCAGATAAGGCAACATTTCCGGATTAATCCTCCGCTCAAACAGTATTTCTCCGTTTTGAGCATTAATTATCTGGCAACCATTATAAGAAAGGATATAACCTCCATAATTTCCGAGTTCTAGGGATTTGGCTAAAGGCATCAGACCGTAAGTCGGTCGGCCGGATGCCAACACGATACGTACTCCCATCTGCTGAACTTTCAGCAAAGCAGCCAATGTACGTTTACTAATTTCTTTTGCATCATTGAGAAGCGTTCCGTCTACATCAAGAACTAATAATTTATACTTCATGGACACACGATTTTGATTTAGATTACAAAGGTAGGAAATTGAGTGAACGACTGAAAGCGGAAAGAGATAAAAATTACTTTAATTTCACTCTTTCAGATGCATTTCCAAATAATCACGAAGGATTCGGGCATGATTATAAACCGGTTCTTTGGATGCATAAAGCAAAGTGATCACCAGATGAGGTTTGATAAGAGTCAGAAAATCGGCAACAGCTTGAGAAGCTTCCAGTTCCTTCTGATACATTACGACAAAATCATTCCAGTGCCCCGGAATATCTTCATGAAACCATCTGCGCAGTGCTGCGGAAGGCGTTATATCTTTTGCCCAGTAATCATATTTCAACCATTCTTTTTTGATTCCACGTGGCCAGAGTTTATCTACCAGCACCCGATATCCGTCGGTCTCTGAAAAGTCTTCGTACACTCGCTTTATCCTAACTTGCACCATTTCCGTTTATATTTAGTTATCATAAGAATAAACCGATAAAACGGAAAATTGTTTATCGAAAAAGCCAAAATCAACCTAAGGATTCCTGCGCTTTTTTAAATTTGTAAGGAGTCATACCAGTCTTTTTCTTGAACATACTGTACAGAATAGGCGTACTATTAAATCCGGCTTCATCAGCTATCGCACGAATGGTATAATTGGGATGTTGCTTCAATAACTGAATCGCATAGTTAATACGAAGTTCATTAATATACCCGTTGAAATTAGTTCCGGTGTTTTCCTTGATCATCCGGGCGAAACGCGCATTATTCAAATGTACAATCTGAGCCAGATCCTCTCTCGACAATTCCGGAGACAGATATAACTGATCCTGAACAACAATACGATTCAGTTCTTTGAAAATTTTCTTATTCTCATCCTCTTCCTCCCTACTCTCCACTACTTCATCCGGAGATAAATCGTCTTTTTCGGAAAAGCCAGTTTCCGGTTCCAAGTCCAATGGAACAGCTATCGGATCTTCCGCATCTCCATCTATGAATAATTGTTTGTTCTCTACTTTTCCAGCCAGTTTCTCATTGATAAACTTTGCCAGCATTTTGTTTTTATATTTAACAATAATCGTATGACGCCAAATCCGCCATAGCACAAATAAAATGAGACAAGTGACACATCCCAAAAAAGCAAGTGATATGTTTCTGATTCTTAACTGTAAAGTCTGTTCGGCAATATATTCTTCCTGCTCGTCAGCTTTATGAATAGCATTTAATTCCAAAGCCGCATTCTGTTTATCCTTGCTGTTAATACCATCAATAATAGAAATAATAGACTCACGTAATGCTGCTACTTTTTCAAAATCCTTCAAGCCTTTATAAGCTTTCACCTCTTTCTGAAGGATACTAATATACTGCAAGTTGACAGTATCCTGCTCTTGCATCAATTTCTTAAAATCCTGACATTGATCAACGACTTTCTGATATTGTTTAGACACTAGCAGATAAGGTATCGCATAGGTTTTTCCATCCGGTGTCTGTGAATTCTCTGTTGACAAATATTGTTGATAATATTTTTCCGCCTGATCATACTTTCCTTCCAGATAGCAGATATACGACATTTTTGCATACAAGTAAGTATATTGCAGATCAAGAAAGCCTTTTGTTTTTTCCGGTAATTTAGCTATATCTTTAAGTAGCTTTTCGCGCTTCAACCCAACCTCCAATGCTTCTTTACTACGGGAATCATTGAGCAGATAATCCATTTTCATCCCATAAAAGTATGAAAGCATAGCCATTTCCAATTTGGAACTTGTACCTTGAAGCAATTTGATAGCTTTGTCAAAATAGTCATATGCCTCCTCTTTGAAAGACAATTGCCATTTATTTTCACCAATGCAAAACAACAGCTTACTTTCAGCCCCTTTATCCTTTTCTTTTTGTGCTAGCTTGATACCATCAAGAGCATACCTCATACTCTCTTTATGGTCACTCATAAGCACTGCTAATTCTGCCAGGTCGACAGTCATGGTCAACAAGTGCTTAGGATCTTTCTGAGAAACGGAATCCAGCAAATAAGACTTTTTGGCATACAAAAAAGCCAGTTTAGTCATATACATATTACGATAAACCCTGCTGCGTAATTCATGTATAATACGCAGAGGGATAGTCTTCTTACTTTCAGCTCCATCCAACAAACTTAAAGCCCGTTCAGGTTCTGCCATATAAATTCGACTTATATACTCACTGGTATATAGCGAATCATTCTCTATAGTTTTGTCGGCGAAAAGGAGCTGGTTAAACACAAACAAAAACAAACAAAAACAAATAACCGAGCGAATACTTTTCATTATAATCCCAATGATTTTACTCCCCAAAAGTAAAACATAGTTTCATAAAATGCAAGAATTGAACATATTTGAATGAACTAAAATAAGAAAAGTTAGTGATTATAAAAGTCAGGAGCCATCAAGTTTTCCCCACCAACCACATACAATAAAATACTAAAAATCAAGCACATGTCACATACATAAAACAAAACATCTCAACATATAAATAAACTGCCGATTCTATTAATGAATCTGCATAAGATCAGAGCAGCACATGAAAAATCGAACCGACCAGTCTAAATAAACACCAGACAATTATTAACCCGCCACACTCATCAGAGCAAAACAGCACAAAAACAGAAAATCAAAAAAGAGAAACACATACTGTAATAAGAAAGATTATAATCCCAACGCTTTATCAAACCGTTGCTCCATACATGCACTCAAATCCGTCGTTACAAACTTTCCTTTATAGAAAAGAGAAAAGATAGTAGCAGGTGTAGGTGCATTTTGTGCTTGTGCCATCGTTTCCAATCTGACTATCTTCAATGGAATACCTTTGTTCTCAGTCACACTCACTAAAGAATTACGGACATGAAACTCTGCAAACGGACAACGATGTGTATAATAAACGACTACACCTTCTTTTTCCTCACATTCTCCACTTGATACTGTTCCATTGAATGACGGATCAGGAGCTGCCGAATTTATCTTCAAAGCCAAAAGACTGAAACCATAGGGTAGTTTTTCTATCGTCTCAAACCCCTGACGTAATAACCATTTCGCATCACCCATAAAATGAAATTTAGAGGTACCGACCACAGTCACCAAGCCATCCCTACCCTGTGCTTTGGCATCCTCGACAGCAGACTGCAATAGTGCTTTGCCATGCCCGCATCCTTTATATTTTCCTGAAACCCAAAAACAGTTTATCATTAAATAGTTAGGTGCATTAACCGGAACCCAAGCTTTTTCGGCAGGCCCATATTCTATAAATGCTTTTGCACGTTCGTCAAGCCGTCTGAAAACATAGCCATTCTCAAACTCATTTTTCAGCCATGTCTTTTTCAACTCATAGCTATCCTTGCATTTCTTATCGGAGAAAGCACAGCAAATATGTTCTTTTTCGATATTCTCTTTAGTCAGAGTGATATACTTCGCTTCCATAATATTCTGTTTATTAGTATATAAATTCCGGTTGTCCATTTTAACTACAGCAAAGATACACAATCGAAAGTAATAAAACATTGTCCAGTCTCGTCAAAATGACACAGTAGTACGGATTAAAGTTCGGAAAACAGATAAGTAAATAAACCTGAGTGACAAACTTATCAAAGAACTTATTGACCACTCTGTGGAAGAAGTGATCAAAAAACTCCCTAAGAAAAAACAGGAGGAATATCGCACAATGATTTAACATAAAGCGTGAAACCGCTGACTGGTAACCATACAAATATCCGGCTTTGCTGCAATTCACAATAGTAAAGCCGGATATTTAACTGTTAAAAGCATATATCCCATATACCACAAGCACTTTCCAATGCTACTAGTGAAGCGGCATATCCTTTCATTGTTTCCAGATACTCCTGTTGCACTTCATTATAAGTACGCTGGGCAACCAGTACATCAAGAATACTCGTTTCTCCCCGTTTGTATTTATATACCATTCCGTCGAGCACCTTCTGCGAGTCTTCAAGTACACCGGCTTTATATTGAGCTATCTTTTTCTTTTCAGCCTCATAGTTGAACCAGGCCTGGGTTATCTCTGCCTGTATCTGCAATTCCATATCTCTTTCCATTATCTCCGATTGGGCAATCCGAAACTTTGCAGCTTTTACAGCTCCTTTATTTATATTCGAGAATGTCAGAGGAACAGATACACCGGCAGTAGCAGAACGGGACGGAGGAAGAAAGCCGTTCCAGTTTCTTTCATAAGAAACAGATACTCCGATATCGGGTCTGCGTTCCGCTCTCGTCAGTTTATATTCCCGGGTAGTAACTTCAGTACTTTTTTGAGCAACAAGCAGGTCGATGCGATTATCCAGTCCCGCTTTGACCAAATCAGACAGAGCAAAGTCCCTGCTTAGCTCTTCCCAATTTCCCAAAGGGATATGAAGCGTATCAGCACTCATCCCCATGTGTTTATTCAACAAAACCAAAGCGGAATGATAAGCCGCCTCCTGACTGTAAACAGTATTAAGCAAGGTGACAGTTTCCAGTTTTGACTGCCGGACATCATTCTCCGTAATCTCTCCCGAAACATAACGTAAACTATCTGACTGACTCAGCTGATACATATACTCATAAGAACTTTTCTGTACTTCAAGTAATTCGCGCTGAAGAATTGCTTCTAGAAAAAGGTCGGCAGCCTCCGCCCTCAAATCCTGAAAGCCCTGTTGCAGGAACAGTTTCTCCAATTCTGCCTGAGTCCGCGCCAACTTAATACGTGCTCCCCTTTTATTTCCCATTTCTAATGAATAGGAAACTCCCAACGAGAAAGTCTCATTACCTGCTTCAAATTCCAACTCCGGATCCGGAAAGATTTTCCGGGCAATTACTTCCGCATCAGCAATACTCACATTGAGTTTTTCGGCTAAATAACTCAGGTTCTTTTTCGCTACCCGATTCAGATATTCTTCGAAAGAAATAGACTGCCCCAGCTTTATTTCAGGCATTTGCGCAAAAGCCGGAATGAGTACGGCTTCCACCATTAACAGCAAGAGCACTATATTATATCGTATATTCTTTTTCATCGTTCTTCTTTTTATTTAAAACATTGTTCTCAACCAGATAATAGAAAACCGGAAGCAGAAACATAGAAATAAGGGTTGAAAACATCAATCCATACACAATCACTGTTGCCAGCGGACGCTGTACATCACTACCGATTCCAGTTGCCAACGAAGCCGGGAAAAGTCCGAGTATCGTAGTGACCGAAGTCATCAGAATAGGTCGGAAACGCTGGCGTGCCCCTTCTATGACCGATTTCCGGAGTTCCATTCCTCCCCTGCGCAGCCCATTGACCTGCGATACCATGATAATTCCATTCTGTATGGAAAGCCCGAACATCGCTATAAATCCTACGGCAGAAGATACATTCAGCGTCATACCACGCACATTAAGAGCAAGCATACCTCCGAAAAGTGCCAGAGGAACAATAGCCAATACCAGTCCTGCCTGCCGGAACTTCCCGAACGTGACATAAAGCAGTATAAACATCCCCGTCAGTGTCAGCGGTATAATGACAGCAAGGCGTGTATAAGCCCGTTTTTGATTTTCGAAGGCCCCTCCCCATTTGATGGTATATTTATTCTTGTCATAATGTACTTTCTCATTGATCGTATTCTGGGCTTCATTCAGAAAAGATGTCAGGTCACGACCGCGCAAATTCAGCTTTACCGTCAAATGGCGTCTGTTCATTTCCCTGGTAATCGTACTTTCGCCGACACTCAATCTGACATCGGCAACCTGAGAAAGAGGTATCTTTGCACCGGTGGAAGAAGTCAACATAAGTCCGGCTATTTTCTCCGGAGTATTCCGCGCTTCCTCTTTATACTTACAGGTGATGCCATACTGGCGGTCACCCTGATAAAGTTGTGCGATAGCTTTACCTCCGACAGCCACTTCAATCAGATCCGCTACATCGGATACATTTAATCCGTAACGGGCTATGGCATCACGATTCATACTGATCTGTAACTGTGGCAAGGGTGGTTCCTGATCAATATCCAGATCAACAGCCCCTCGCACAGTTCCTAATGCCCTGGTTATTTCTTCGGCAATACGACGTGTTTCACGAAAATCTTCGCCATATACTTTCACCACCAGTTCACTATGGGCCCCGGCTATCTTATCCATCACCCCGTCTATCATAGGTTGGCTAAATCCTACTTTAAAACCGGGAAGTAACTTATATTCTTCTTCCAGTTCATGAATCAAATCCTTTTTAGTTTTTCCTTTCGGCCATTCATCATAAGGCTTAATACCGATGGACACTTCAAAATGTGAAGGGGTGAACGGATCAGTTCCGTCGTCATTCCTTCCCGCCTGTACCATAATATAAGTTACTTCGGAATACTTCATCGTACGGGCACGCAAAGTATCGGATAACTCCCGTGACTTTTCTACGGAAATTCCGGGTGGCAGATTAACCTGTAACCATATCGAACCTTCATCTAGCTCCGGAAGGAAGTCTTTTCCTACGACAACACTCAACACGATCCCCGCTGTCAGAATCAGTCCTGATGGAATGATGGCTTTTAAGGGAGCTTCCAGAAATCTTGTAATGGTACGAATGTATTTATCCTTTAGTCTGTCCAGCCATTTATTCTTATATATTTTATGTGGTTTACGATAGATTGCATAGGCAAGTCCCGGAATCAATAAGAGCGCAACCAACAGTGCTCCAATCATTGCATAGCTCATCGTAAATGCCATTGGAGTAAAAAGTTTGCGTTCAACACGTTCAAAGGCAAACAGCGGAAGGTATGCCGTAATAATGACAATGGTTGAGAAAAGAATAGGCCGACCCACTTCTTTGGCGCGTTGCGCCATGCTTTTTTCTTCGAGATATTGTTTGGGATTATCCTCACGTTTCTTAAGGATCGTTTCCAGCATAACGATAGCGCCGTCCACAATAATACCGAAATCAATAGCACCAAGCGACAGAAGGTTAGCCGGAATATCCGTCAGATGCATAAGAATAAAAGCGATAAGCAATGACACAGGAATCGTTATAGATACCAATAATGCACCACGCCAGTTGCCTAGAAACAGAATAAGCACAAGAACCACCAAAGCCATACCCATCAGCAAGGTATGGGATACGGTACTCAAAGTAGTATCCACCAAGTTGGTACGATCCAGAAAAGTATGTATCCTCACTCCTTCCGGCAATGTCTCATTATTTAACTCATCAACTGCCACATGAATATCTTCCAGTACTTTAGACGGATTCTCATGTTTCAGAAGGAGTACAATTCCTTCCAGACTCTCAGAGTAGTTGCGGGTACGGTCCGTATATCCCAGCACTCCCTTTCTTTCAAGATTTCCATACTTCAAAGAACCTATATCATTCAGAAAGACAGGAACTCCGGAAGTAGTACTCACTACAATATGTCCCAAATCGTCCAAATTTCCGATTAATCCAATTCCCCGTACCACATAACCCAAGTCACCACGATTCAACACGCTTCCCCCCACATTGGCATTGTTATTCTCAATGGCTTCAACAACCTGGCTGAGAGATAAATTATATTGTTCCAGTTTGGACGGATCTACTTCAACCTGGAACTGAGTAGTGATCCCACCGAAATTGGTTACATCAGCCACTCCCGACACTTCCTTGATACGGGGAATAATTACCCAGTTCTGAAGGTCGGTTAATTCGCGTAATGAGTGCTGGTCACTTTCTATGATATAACGGTACACTTCTCCTACGGGAGATGTCAGCGGATCAAGTCCCGGAACAGCTCCATAAGGCAGTTCTACTTCATTCAATCTTTCCTGTACGCGCTGGCGGCTCCAGTAGTCCTCTGTCCCGTCCTTAAAGACAATGGTAATCATTGACAGCCCGAATGTACTCTTACTCCGCATGACGTGCATACCGGGCAGCCCATTAATAGCGCGTTCCAAAGGAATGGTTATCTGCTGTTCCACTTCCTCCGCAGCCAGTCCGGGAACTTGAGTGACCACCTGGGAAGTGACATCTGCAATATCCGGATATGCTTCTATCGAAAGCTGTTTCCATGAGTAATATCCAAAGATACACATCATCACAAACAGGCAAAGCATTACCCATCTTTTTTGTATAATTGAAAGCATTAATTCCTTCTTCATAATTTCTTACTTTAAATAATATCCTCCTTCACTGATTATCTTATCTCCGGGACGCAATCCTTCGCTGATCACCGCTATTCCGTTTTCTGTTGTCTCCACTGTCACCGACGTCCGTACGAAAACCAACGGAGCAATCTGCACAAATACATAGCTATCCTTTTCGCCCTGCAGTAACGCTTTCTCCGGGATTTGAATTTGTCCGACCGGAACACTCAGAAAGTGGACAGTAGTGTACATCCCCAGCTTCAGATGTCCGTTCAAATTATCACAGACCGAAAGTACCTGAATGGACCGGGTTTCCTCGTCTACCTCCTCCTCTACATGATACACATTGCCTTTAATAACCGTACCGGGCAATGCCGAAATTTCAATATCCAGACTACTGCCTTCATTTATAAACCGGATATCTTTCTCCTTTACCTGAGCCGCAATCCATACCTTAGACAGGTCGGCAACAATAGCTATCGGTTCGGTATCGTCTTTCAGATATTGCCCTGTTACGATGTTATCCTTTATCACTTCCCCGGGAATAGGAGAACGAACAATCATCGGTTGCCCCAATATCATTTCCGCCGGATTGTCCACCTGATATACCCGCAATGCGGCAGAGGCGTTTTCAAACTCCTTATCTGCTATCAATAAAGCATTCTGGGCTTCTTCCAGTTCTCTTTGCGAACTGACACCATTCCTTATCAGATCTTCTTTGCGTTTCAAATCTTTTTTAGCAAGTTCCCTGGACGAAAGTGCCTGAAAGTATTCCTTTTGTGCAGAAGTAAAGTCGGGGGAACTGATTTCAAATAAAGGTGTTCCCTGACGTACCGACTGTCCGATACGCACATAAGATTTTGTGACTCTCCCTGCAAATGGAGGAGCAACATAAGCATAACGGGGAGGAATGGGACGCACCACACCGGACGTTATCACCTTCTTGGAATAGGGTTTCAGTTCAGACACTGATACTTTGATCTTTTCAAGTAAAAGAGGATCTGCAATATAGACCGTGTCACCTTGTATACGATAGCCACTTTTTTGCTCTGATTCCTGTTTATCCCCGCATGCGGTAAAAAACAACACACTGCCAATAATAAATGTGTGTAACTCTCTCTTCATCATCATAATTAAACATAAGTTAAGTTAGTAACCGGATTTCCGGGCACAAAGATAGACGGCTCCCTTCGGAGAGCCTGTTAGAGAATAGTTAGAATCCTATTAGAATCTTATTAGAGTAAATAAAGATTTCTTCTTAAAACAGCAGCTTTGTTGTTAGAGAGTACGCACAAATAAGGGGTTGACTAAAAAGCCAACCCCTCAACGGATGATATTCCGGTATTTTTATCGTAAGCCGAAAAGTTCTTATTCTTTCACACAACGTATACTTTGAGCAAAACCTTGATATGACAATCTGAAATTATGAGAATTATATGCAGACTCAAGCGACCAGGCTCCATAACGTATTCTCCTGTCATAAGGTGGATTCTGCAATTCCGATCTCATATAAGGAGGACCTACACTTGCCGACCAATAGTATCCGGTACTACCCCTACTTTCCAAAGCACCACTTGTGTTATTCAGACGACCGGCTGACGGAAAAAAGACAGATGCATTCGTTCCGGAATCGGGATTAAAATACAATACTCCCTGATAAGCAACATTACTATTTCCTAATGATACGCCATAGTTTCCATTCGAAGCCTCTTTTATCGGACGTCTGTCGAAAAATCCGTCCGAATAAAATGTATAAGTTGTTCCTTTTAGTTGTTTCCGGGCAAGCATATCTTTGTTTGCTCCGTAAGGATATGTCCCAGGACCTGTATTACCAGTTCCACCAAAAGGAGTAGTAAAAGCTGTAGCGTAGTCTGCACTTGAAGCCGCATTTCCTGCAAAAGGTACATTAAATAAAGAAACCCTTAATTCTGAATACTCTATTTGATCTTTATAATTCGTGGCAGTACCCGTAGTACCCTCATCCGGCAAATAATCATAATATCCATTATAAGATATTTTATCCGTATAGCCATCTGTCGGACGACGATATCCCGGAGGGCAAACTTCAAACTGTTCTTTATATGCAGGAATATTAGCACTGACATCTCCATCCCACATGATCGGAAATTCCCCATATCCCCAAGGGAATCCTGAAACAAGATATGACTTCGAGGGATTAAAAGCTCTGCGGTAATAATCAGTCATACCGGAAGTAGTGCCTTTCAAATCGACCGCCCACTGAAAGAATGCACCCGCCTGCGAAGGGAAGTCTACAAAACGAGCACCTTTTACGTTCACATTCTCATAATCCGGATTCGTATTCCCTGCTAACCTCTCGCTTGTCAGGTTTAAAGCAGAGAACTTAGCTGCTCCCCTACGGGCATTCGTCGATAAAAGACGCATATCTTCTCTCACATGTGTAGTAATATCCGTACCTCCATTCCACGCTCCCCATACAGTTCCCGGAATAGCATCCCCCGGCGCATATATATAAGCACCGGCTTCGCCCTGACGAATATAAATTTTCATTGTTGTCCGCCATCCCGGATAATATGACAAATTGATATATCCAAATTTAGGATCGGATTCTTTAGTTGGTACAAAATCGGCATTTTCCTTAACGCCAATACGGAAATATATACGACCGGTGAGACCTGAGATACTAGTACCATCTTCTCCCCTATACGGATTGAGAGTTACCGGATAATGTTCCGCATCACCTGGTGATTCTGTTCCAATATTCGGATCAAAGCTGGGAGTCGCGCTCACAACAAGCCAGTTTTGATAGGCAACAGGTACACTAACAGACCATGTTTGATCCAATCGATGCTGTCCTGTTATAATACGTTCTCCTTTCTGGTTATGTTTAAAAAATGCTGCATTGAACAAACCATGTTGATTTGCCGTAGGATTGTGAACAAATCGCAAACCTTCTTGTGTGACGGTAACCTTTATCTTCCTCTGCAATGCATTCTTACCATTAGTATCCTCTGCTGCAGATAATGTCAATGTATATGTACCACTCATATTCTCGGTCCTGTCATGCGTACCAAAACCGGTGGTATTTGTTCCGTCAACCAGTAAATCCATATATCCGCTGCCCGAAGCCGAATCATAAAAGAAACGATAAGGATCAGGATTATTATCATCTACTGCCAAACAGTTAAAGACTGTATTAGTTGCTCTTTCATTCGCTTCACCTTCTTTCTTTACTGTGCCCAACACCTTCACTACCGGCATATTGGACCAGAAAGAAATCCGGACTCCGTTCATATCCGTCATCTTAGCCTGTATATGCGATACATTCAGAACACGGACGCCTGATATTTCCCAATCATCTCCATCGTCAATCCACGGAGAAGGCTGTATATTTACTTCTAAAGGTTCTCTTATGATACCTGTCAAATCAAGTTTCGCATTTGCCGGTAATGTATAATCCGGGTCGGACAGAATCTTCAATTTGCAGGAAGGACTATACTTGTCAATCAGGTTAACAGTAAAATTTATCGCATTCGTCTCGTCGGACTTCGATGAAAAGAAGCTAGATGGCAGAATTACTTTTTTAACTTTAACAGCCCAGACTAAATCGTTATTTTTATCCTCAGTGGTCAATAAAGTAGGATCTATTTTAAAACAGTCGGCATTATCAGCTAATGTGAGTTTACGTTCCACATTTCTGGTTATGGCCATTCCACCATAAGGAAGAACCGGATCGGCATACGCCCAGGAACTGGGTAAACAATCACTAGGCAAGCCATATACCAAAGGCACTCTATCCGGTATATTAGAAAAAGTAATTCCTTCAAATTCACTCGAACTGGCATCACCAAAATCGACTTTCGATTTCAAAACCACATCCACACGTGCCGCCAAGCGTCTGAGTCCTACTGTCAACTTGGTAGATGCAACACCATTTACCTCCAAGTTTCCATCAGCCAGCACTTTTATACTATTATTTTCCGCAATCATAGGTATAACCCGTTCCGAATCGAAGAACTCCGCCGGATAGGATATTGACTTTAGTGCATCATAATCAGTTATATTGTCAAGAACCGCCTTCACAATTGTATTATGAGGTTCATTGGCCAAAAAGACAAAATCATATTCACCCTTATTAATCGGATGCCGTAGCGTATTTCCGCCCAGCACATCTCCATAATAAAAAGTATTACTTTCGCAGATGCGACTTGTCTTATTGAAAGCCAGAATACGCAGAGTTTCAACCTTATCATCGAGCCCGTCACCCGGATAGGCTCCTGTATAGGCACGTGTATTGATACCGGTAATTGTTATATATCCCTCTTTAGGTGTATCTTTATAAAACTCATCAACACAGGAGGAAAACAATAAAAATATAACCAAAAACGACAAATGTAAATAGTTTCTCAATCTAACAACAAACATATATTCCCTTGATTTGATATTTCCTAGCACTATAATCTCATACTACAAATATCGGCATATCAAAGAAAAGGAGAAAGGGGAATTAATACTCATATAGAATATACAGAGAGAGAAACGGCTCTATTATCGAAAACAACAACAAATCCAGGCACATTATAACAAATAACGGTCTTAATCATCAATATTTTTTTCATTATACAGATAATCTTCTTTAAAAATATCCGTTTATCGAAAAAACAAAATCAGCTATTCCAAAAATCGCCAAGCCAAAATTCTGCTATTTTTTGTACCCTGACACATTCGAATTATCTTATATTCCGATACATGGACGGCTTTTAATTTAGCATATAGTTTATCCAGATTCTTCTCCTTAGAAACCAGACTTGTAAACCAACCGCAATTCTTCCGGTATTTCCGGCTCTCAGAAATCATATTCAGCAAAAAATGTAATTCTCCACCCTCACACCAAAGTTCATTCGCATTTCCACCGAAATTCAATTTGGTTTTCTTTACTTTCTCCCCTTTCAGACTACTCAATTTACGTAATGTCCCCTCTTCTGCTTCTTCTTTCGAACTGTGAAACGGAGGATTGCAAATTGTTACATCAAAATATTCATTGGGAGCAATGATTCCGTCAAAAATCCTCCGATTGTCTTTCTGAAGCCGCAAATCAATCTTATGTGCTAATACAGGATTGCAAGTCACTATCTTACGCGCATTTTCTATAGATACCGGATCAATATCGGAACCCACAAACATCCATCCATACTCAACGTGCCCAATAATCGGATAAATACAATTTGCACCTACACCGATATCCAAGCATCTGCACTGTCGTTTTGGCTTATCTCCATTCTCTTCATTTGCCGTATTACTGACTCTCTCCGGATCAATTAAATCGGCAATATAATGAACATAGTCTGCCCTCCCGGGGATAGGCGGACACAAATAATTCCTTGGAATATCCCAGTAGCGGATACCATAATAACTTATCAGCAATGCTTTATTCAGCGCTTTCACAGCATGTGGATTAAAAAAATCGATTGTTTGTATTCCCAAAGGATTGAGAAGTACAAATTTTCTGAGCGGTGGATAATTCTCTGTCAACAATGAAAAATCATATTGCCCATTGTGTTTATTTCTCGTATGTAGTTCGCTTCTTTCTGCCATGGCGACAAAGATACAGAGAATCTTTCTGTCTGCAAATGACTTTCATACAAATCATGAAGATACCTGATTACAACTGTAACAAGCATCTTCATAATTAATTATATAAATACCATATACCTAATCCTTCTTCACCCAAACAGCCAGGTTACGGGATTCGACAGAGAACTCTCCATTTCCTTCTTCATCTAAAGTTATTTCTTCGGATATACTTCCGGTTATTTCGTGCCAGACTTCGCCTTTATGTTTCTCACCCAAGCTCATTATTTTACTTCCCGCCTCGTCATTAGACATAAGGAAGACCAGCCCGGAGCCATTATGTTCCTCATCTCCTGTACGGATAAAGCCAATCGTTGAAGGATGGTCGAAGTATTCTATCTGATCACCGTAAGCGTACTTTCGTCTCGCATCCAACAATATATCAATAATCCGGGTATGAGGAGACTTCTCCCCCTTTATACCATAATAATCTCCATAAAACAGACATGGATAACCTTCCTTCATCAGCAAAATCAAACCATAAGCCAACGGTTTAAACCAATCTCCTACATTGGATTCAAGAGAACTTCCGCGTTGCGTATCATGATTGTCAACAATGGTTACAGCCAGATCGGGATGATGTTCAACCAGAGTATCTTTTAAAATATCCCGCAAATCATAGTCTTTACCTTCCTGTGATGCCTGGAACATATTATAATGTAACGGGACATCAAATAGGTTTACTTTGTGCCCAACAGCTTCTATATAAGCATCCAATGCTTCCAGGTCACCATTCCAATATTCACCTACGGCATAAAAATCATTGCCTCTTTCACTCCTCACCGCATCGAGGAATTGTGCGACGAATTGATCTTTCATATGTTTAATGGCATCCAGACGCATTCCGTCGAGATTCAATTCATTGGAAACCCACTTTCCCCAACGGTTCAATTCAGATACAACTTCCGGATGGTCCAAGTCAATATCGTTACATAACAGAAAATCATAATTACCGTTTTCACTATCCACGCCCTCACTCCAAGTTTTTCCTTCTCCCTGTATCTGAAAAACACCGCTGCGCTTTTGCGCATCATCAAAACCCGTCCCGGAAAAATGATACCAATGCCATTTAAAATCCGAATGTTTGTCCTTACGTCCGTGAAAGCTATACCCGGTCCACCCTTGTATCTCAAACGGCTCACCCAAAGCCTTGGTTCTCTCCTTGGGATCGACCTCCACTACCATAAACTTTTCAGTAAAATCACCACCCGCTTTATGATTCAATACAACGTCCAGATAAACAGCAATATGATATTTGTGCAATTCGTCAATCATTTTCTTCAGTTCATCTTTCGTACCATATTTAGTTCTTATGGTTCCCTTTTGGTCAAATTCGCCCAAGTCATACAGATCATAAGTCGCATATCCTTCGTCTTGCTGCTCATCGGCCTTATAAGCAGGGGGAATCCAAACAGCAGTCACACCTATATCACGAAGATGCGACGCATCTTCCTTTATCTGTTTCCATAACTTCCCGTCATTCGGGAGATGCCATTCAAAATATTGCATCATAACACCATTTTCCATACGCTTCATTTTTTTTATAATTAACTTTATACAAAACAAAGATGATGTTAACAAAGTTCCTACGTTTCTATAAATTATAAGCTAACAAATACAAAAAAGTGCAAAGGATAAAAAGCTGATTTACAACACCGTAAAATTACCTTAATTATTCTTTTATTATTCATATTTATCAGAGCGTGAACAGGAATTTTTGATTTCACATTTGTTTTCAGTCATACCATAACGGAATAATCCGGTTCATTTATTCCACAACATGATTATTTTTTTTATATAGTATTAATATAAAATTAGAAAATATGAGAGAGTTGAAAAATCATCCGTCCCCGGACCAGTTGGATTCGTATGACAAGTATCCGTGCTATTATGAGAACGATTTGGAATTAGTCTATACACCCCAGCAATCCATATTTACGCTATGGGCACCAAGTGCCGATAATGTCCGTTTAAACCTGTATTCATCCGGCGAAGCGGGAGATCCGGAAGAACAACTGGAAATGGACATAGCCGACAATGGGACCTGGTGTATCCATATAGACCGTGATCTGAAAGGTTCTTTCTACACCTTCCAGATAGAAAAAGATGGAAAATGGCTGGACGAAACACCCGGTATCTGGGCAAAAGCAGTCGGCATCAATGGCAATCGCGCTGCTGTAATCGACTGGAACGAGACAAATCCCGAAGGTTGGGAATCAGACCAGTCACCCGAACTGAAAATGTATTCCGATATCATTCTTTATGAACTTCATCACCGCGATTTTAGTATTGATCCAAACTCAGGAATTGAACATAAGGGGAAGTTTCTTGCTCTGACAGAGACCGGAACTAAAACTCCCGAAGGAGAATCTTCCGGACTGGATCATTTAAAAGAATTGGGAGTAACGCATATACACATCCTTCCTTCATTCGATTTCGCCACAATCGATGAAAGGAAATTGGAGAAAAACAAATACAATTGGGGATATGACCCGAAGAATTATAATGTACCAGATGGAAGTTACTCCACCGATCCTGTCACCCCCACCACCCGTATCCGCGAATTTAAAGAGATGGTAAAAAGCCTCCATCAAAATGGTTTTCGTATTGTACTCGATGTAGTTTATAACCATACAGCCTCAACCGAGCATTCTAATTTTGACCTGACGGTTCCGGGATATTTTTACCGCCAGAATCCCGACGGTTCCTATTCAAATGCTTCCGGGTGTGGAAATGAGACAGCCTCAGAACGCGAAATGGTTCGCCATTATATCATTGAGTCGGTCAAATTCTGGGCGAAAGAATATCACATTGACGGTTTTAGATTCGATCTGATGGGGATACATGACATCGACACCATGAACCAGTTAAGAGAGGAATTATTAAAAATTGACCCCACCATTTTTGTATACGGAGAAGGTTGGGTAGCAGCAGATTCTCCATTACCTTTCGAGCAACGGGCTGTAAAGGAGAATGTACGAAAAATGAAAGGTATTTCCGTATTTAATGATGAATTTCGTGACGGTCTGAAAGGAAGTACCTTTGACGAACAGGAACCAGGGTATGCCTCCGGAAATATCAACGGGCATTTTGAACCTGTCAAATATGGAATCGTTGGCGGAACACAACACCCACAGGTAGATTATAGCGGGTTACTTTACTGTGACGGTCCATATGCCGCTGCTCCCTCTCAAATGATTAACTTTGTTTCCTGTCATGACGGATATACGCTGGTAGATAAGCTGAAATTATCTGTTCAAGGCGAACATTCTGAAGAAGAACTAGTTCCTATTGACAAATTAATACACACCGTGCTTTTAACCTCGCAAGGTATTCCTTTTATTCGTGGCGGTGAAGAAATCATGCAGGACAAACAGGGAGAGCCAAACAGCTACAAGTCTTCTGACGCCGTCAACCAAATAAACTGGGCGTTAAAAGCTAAAAACCGTGATATATTCAATTATATCAGAACATTAATCGCACTCCGCAAAAAACATCCCGCCTTCCGTATTCCTACAGCAGAGGGCTTAGAGAAATGGCTTCATTTTCTTGATACAGGCGATTCCGGTGTCATCGCTTATACTCTAGGCGAGTATGCTAACGGTGATGAATGGAAAGAAATTCTAGTTGCATACAACGGTAACCGGAATCAGGCAGATATCAATATCCCGGAACAAGATTGGATTATAGTCTGCCATAACGGACAAATTGATCTAGACAGTCAGGAGCATTTATCGGGAGGGGATATTTCTATCGCAGCATCTTCAGCTCTTATCTTGTATCGTCAATAAAAAGGAGATCAACTTGATATTATTAAATAAAAGTACAATTATAAATCAGTTAGACTATGTTAGAAAATGAATTATGGGGAAATACTATTGAAAACTGGGGTATTTCCATTCTTATTATTTTAGGAGCAATTATTATTGTGAAATTATTATCGCTATTAGGCAAGAAAGTTATCAAACCTTTTGTTACGGGAACCGACAATCACCTGGACGACGTCATTTTTTACTCTTTGGAAGCGCCTGTTAAGTTTGCTATAATTCTGTTGGGAATCTGGATCGCTATCCATCGGTTGGTTTATCCGGACAGTTTTGTGAAAGTAGTTGACAATGCTTACAGCATTTTGATTGTTCTTGATATTACCTGGTTTTTCGGCCGTTTGTTCAGTAGTTTACTTCAGGTTTACTGGGGAAAGCAGTCCAACGGACAAGCTAACAAAATGATGCCAATCATCAAAAGAACCATCTTGGTTATAGTCTGGCTCATCGGCATCGTCATGGCTTTGAGTAATGTGGGAGTTAACATCAGCGCTCTGTTGGGAACTTTGGGTATTGGTGGTATCGCATTTGCTTTGGCAGCACAAGATACAGTAAAAAACGTTTTCGGTGCGTTTACCATTCTGACGGATAAACCTTTCAGCATCGGAGACACAATTCGCGTGGATAGTTATGAAGGAACGGTAGTAGACGTAGGAGTCCGAAGCACAAAAATAATGAATTACGACAAACGTATTATAACTTTCCCCAATTATAAGATTACCGATACTTCTATCGTTAATATTTCATCCGAACCTATGCGCCGAGTAGTCTTGAATCTTGGACTGACGTATGATACGACTTCCGAAAAGATGAAAGAAGCTTTAGAACTATTGAAATCCATCCCCAAAAGAGTAGAAAATGTATCTTCTAACCCTTCTGATATAGTCGCTGTTTTTACAGAATACTCAGATTCCGCATTGGTTATCATGTATATCTATTTTATAGAGAAACAAGGAGATATTTTAGGCGTAACCTCAAATATGAATATGGAAATACTGGCTGCTTTTAATAAAGCAGGATTGAACCTTGCTTTTCCGACACGGACTGTCTATATTCAGAAAGACGAATCATTGAAACAAGAAAGTTGATAAACCCATCGTTCTCTTAGAAATATGTACATGCAGCCCAACATCAATGTGCTATTTTTAAGATTAAACAAAAATACAGTTGAAATAAAAATAGTAAAACAAAGAATAAAGCGCATAAATTAGTGCAATAATATACGGAATAACAGATTATTATTGCATAAATTCACATGAGATATGCATCTTTTTCTATCACTAAACCACTCGTTGGTCTTAAAGGAACGCCTCCTTGGTTTAAAACCAACGTATTCTTCCTCACCGAGGAACCTGTTTTTCCTCGGTGAGGAAGAGATAAAAAGACTATCCGGAGCTTGTTTTCACGCTGGTTAATCACAAATAGCGAAAAGGCAAGATTAAACAAAAAGTTATCCTTTCAGCCAATACATCATCCAAAAGAAAACATAAGAAGTAATATCATATCAATCTATTCAGCATACAACTTAAATAAAAGAAAGGAAGATTTTCATTCAAGCAAATGCAGGCGTTTTTCTACTTCTTATTTATCCGTAATGTAATTTATAGCATTCCTTGGCTGATTAAATATTCCTTTTTTAAGAAAGTTCTTTTTTTCAGCAATAGGTAAGCCTGAGCAATAGTTAACGAACGACTGACAATACACAAACGATCATAGTAATTAGTAAGTCTGCAAGATCTTTTCGAAGCAGCTTTGTTGCCTGTTGTATACGATAAGCAATTGTTTTTACTGAACCCCCGGAACTCTCAGCTATTTCCTTATAGCTCTTTTTAGTAAAACGATGCATAACAAAAGCCTCCCTATAGGAAGCAGGCAATGCATCTATAGCTTCTTTCACTCTTTTTGAAAGCTCTTGGAACTGGTAAGTCTCTGCATCATGTATCAGCTTTTCCATCTCCTCATAATACATAGTATCAGCATGATTCTTCAGCTGTTTTTGCTTGATGCAGTTAAGTGATCTATGGTAAACCGATTTGAGTAAATATCTGCCTAAGGAAGTTTCAACCTGAAGTGTTTCGCGATGTTCCCACAGCCATAAAATAGCGTCACCCGCTATTTCTTTCGACTCTTCATAGTCTACAAACCTATTTCCATACGCACAAAGAATCGGGTAGTATTTTTTAAATATACTATCAAAAGCGATCATCTCCCCTCTCCTTAGTGCCATCAATAAGTACGCATCTTCATTGCTGTATTCCATGGCTGCAATGATAATGCTTATATTTTAAATAAGCGTAAAATAACACAGTTATTAACCATAAAGTTTATTAATGTTAATTATTTAAATAACCTTAGTAGTTTTATTTTCCCGCTTGTCTCTTTAATAAATTTATCATGGAAATGCATCATTCAACTATAGAAGATTTGCTGATCAGCTATTATGATGGTAAAGCAACAGCAGACGAAATTCAGGAAATAGAAGCCTGGATCAAATTGTCAGATGAAAATAAAAAGAAGGCCATGGACATTTACACACTTCTTCTTATGACTGACACGCAACAGGTTACTGAAAAAATGGATATGGATGAGGAGCTATCAAAAGTGAAGGGACGGATGCAAGAGAATAAGTATCATATTTCCTGGTGGGGTTGGATACAACGTGCAGCTGTTGCCTTACTCATACCGATGGCTATTACTATTTTGGTTTTGCTTAACCAACCCCAATCTACCGCCCCCGTCCATGCCCAGATATTCGAAGTCCGGACACAACCCGGAATGATAACTTCTTTCAGATTACCAGACAGCACTTTAGTGTACTTAAACTCCGGCTCAGTCTTAAAGTATCCTTCCATTTTCACCGGTAACATTCGTGAAGTGAGTCTGAATGGCGAAGCGTATTTTGAAGTTGCGAAAGACCCTGAACATAAATTCATTGTTTCGACTCCCCAAAAATCTAAAGTGGAAGTTTTGGGTACACACTTTAACCTGGAAGCATTTGATGAGATGGATGAGGTGATTACCACTTTGGTAGAGGGAAAGGTCGAATTTGTTTATGAGAAAGACGGACAGGGAAGTAAAATACTAATGCGTCCCGGACAAAAAGTGATTTATAATAATAAGGACGGACAGATTCTGTCATACAACACCAATGGCGAATCGGAGCTTGCCTGGATGGACCAAAAGATTATTTTTGATAAAACTCCATTTAAGGCAGCATTGCATATACTGAAGAAACGCTATAATGTAGATTTTATTGTAAACACTTCGAAATTTGACAAATATACATTTACCGGAGCGTTTACAGAACAATATATAGAAGAGATTCTGGAGAATTTTAAAATATCCTCACACATACGCTGGCGTAATGTGAAACTGACAAATAATCAAAGTGAAGAAAGGAGGCAGATTGAAATATATTAAAGCCTTTCATGTTTAACCAATAAAATTATAATACGTATGAGAAACTTCCAACCGCCTTAAAAAAAAGCATACAGGCAGATGTTCCCGCATCCAGCCTGTATGAGAAAGCCTTTAACCTGTTTGAATACAAACAGAGAAAATTATTTCTTAACTTTAATTTATGCAAATATATGAAGAAAAACAATTATGTCCAACAATTGTGGGCGGATAATCCCGTTTTTATTGTTTGGAAAAAAATTCCTTTGTCTATGAAACTGCTCTTTGTTTTCTGTTTTTGTTTTGTTGGGCTTCTATGTGCTAACGACAGCTACGCCCAACGTACTATGATCTCTGTGAAAGCACAAAACTTGACTGTGAAAGAAGTTCTGTCACAAATTGAGGCACAATCTGATTTTAGCTTTTTCTACAATGACCATCATATTGATGTAGACCGCCGGGTATCGGTAGTTACCGAACGGAGCAATATATTTACCTTATTGAATGAGGTATTTAAAAACACCAACGTCAAATATGCCGTACGCAATAAGAAAATAATATTATCTACGCAAATAGCGGACGCGCCTGCCGTTAAGCAAACCGTGCAGATAAAGGGAAAAGTGACGGATATGTTTGGTGATCCGGTCATTGGCGCTACCGTAATGGAAGATGGCACCCAGAATGGTACGATTACAGACCTGGATGGGAATTTCATATTGAATACAGCATCTGCCAATGTGACGATTACGGTTTCCTACGTAGGCTATATGTCTCAGACCGTGAAGGCGCAATCCGGCAAAAGTCTGTCGGTCATTCTGAAAGAGGATACCAAGACACTGGACGAAATCGTTGTCGTAGGTTTCGGTACGCAGAAGAAAGTCAACCTGACCGGTTCGGTATCTACGGTAAATGCCGAGGATTTACTATCACGTCCGGTTTCTAATGTAAGCCAGGCATTACAGGGATTAGTCCCGGGAATGAATTTTTCTTATGCTTCGGACGGCAACGGCGGTGAAATCGGTGCAGACATGAAAGTGAATATCCGTGGAGCCGGTACGATCGGCGACGGTTCCAATGCATCTCCGCTGATTCTGATCGACGGCATGGAAGGAAATATGAATATGCTGAACCCCAATGATATTGAAAGTATTTCGGTATTGAAGGATGCGGCAGCCTCTTCCATCTATGGTTCCCGTGCGCCATTCGGCGTAGTGTTGATAACGACTAAAAAAGGAAAAGCGGGGAAAGTCAACATTAATTATAATAATAGTTTCCGCTGGTCGGAAGCCATTAATCTGCCGGATGTAGCAGACGCCTACACTTATGCCATGTATTTCAACAAAATGCAGTTGAATGATGGTAAAACAGCGGTGCAGTTTGACGATACCCGTCTTCAGGCTATCAAAGATTACGCATCGGGAGTGATTACCACTACTACCCAACCGAACAGAAACACTCCCACTATCTGGGACTGGATCGGTAATACGAATACAGACTGGTATGATGTCATGTTTGGCGGTATGGCATTTTCACAGGAACACTCTCTTAGCGCCAGTGGAGGAACAGAAAAAATTCAATATTATTTTTCAGGTAATTACATGGGACAGGAAGGTATGATGGCCATCCGGCGTGATAAATTACAACGTTATTCGGTAAGCAGTAAGATTAACGCACAGCTTTATCCGTGGCTGAGCATGAATTATAGCATGAAATACATGAGGAAAGACTATACCAAGCCTTCTTCGATGGATGACAATACTCTTTATCATAATATAGCCAAACGTTGGCCGATGGAGCCAACAGTGGATCCTAATGGTTACCCATTCGCTTTGGTCCGTCCGACTCTTTATGGAGGTGATAATAATTCCCAAACAGATTGGTTATACCAACAGTTCCAGATAGTATTGGAACCCATCAAAAACTGGGTTATTTTTGGGGAAATTAATTATAAGGTGATAGACGCCTTTTCTCATACTGATAATTTAAAATTAACTCAAATGAATGTAGCAGGTGAACCCTATTTAGGTGATAATGGGAAAACATCAAGTGTTACAGAAGGTGCAGAACGTACCAATTATTTCAATGCAAACGTCTACAGTGAATATAGCAGAACATTTGCCGATACACATCATCTAAAAGTAATGGCAGGCTTTCAGGCAGAATTAAATAAATGGCGTCAATTGCAAGCAACAAAACTGGACTTGATTTCAGAATCCGTGCCCAGTATTAATGCCGCTACGGGTGAATCGACTATCGATAAGTCCAAACTGACACATTGGGCAACAGCCGGTTTCTTCGGCCGACTCAATTATGATTATAAAGAACGGTATCTACTGGAAGTCAATCTCCGGTATGACGGTACTTCACGTTTTGCAAAAGACAAACGCTGGAATTTGTTCCCTTCCTTCTCTGCCGGATGGAACGTAGCCCGTGAGGCATTCATGGAACCTGCCAGCCATATCATTAATACGTTAAAGATCCGCGGTTCCTGGGGAGAACTGGGCAATCAGAATACAGAAAACCTATATCCGTATATCCAGTTAATGAAGTTTGTCGCCCAAGATCCCAACTCCAACTGGCTGATTAACAACAGCCGTCCCAACACAGCGAATGCACCGGATTTGATTTCAGCGCTATTAGGATGGGAAACCATGCGGTCATGGAACATCGGTTTTGACCTAGGTATGCTGAACAACCGTCTGACTGTAAGTTTCGACTGGTTCAACCGGAAGACTATCAATATGGTAGGACCAGCTCCCGAACTTCCTGTAACTTTAGGGGCAAATGTACCCAAAATGAACAATGCGGATATGCAGTCTACCGGTTTTGAATTGGATTTGGGATGGCGGGACCGCATTAAAGATTTTGACTACGGCGTGCACCTGTTGCTTTCGGACGACCGTCAGAAAATCCTCAAATACCCTAACACGACTGGTAAAATAAACACGTGGTATGTCGGTAAATATAATGGAGATATATGGGGATTCGAAACCATTGGCATAGCTAAAAGCCAGGAAGAAATGGATGCTCATCTTGCTTCACTGCCCAATGGCGGACAGGATGCATTAGGAGTCAAATGGGGCGCAGGTGACATCATGTACCGGGACCTGAATGGTGACGGCAAGATTTCTGACGGAGCTACGCTTAATGACCCGGGTGACAAAAAAGTCATCGGTAACTCTTCTCCGCGATTCCGGTTTGGTCTGGACCTGAATGCATCCTGGAAAGGCATTGATGTACGCTTATTCTTTCAAGGAGTGGCGAAACGTGATGCCTGGCTGAACGACAATATGTTCTGGGGAGCTACGGGAGGTATCTGGCAATCGGCCTGCTTTACTTCTCATCTTGACTTCTTCCGCGAAGAAGGGGATGATTTCTGGAGTGCCAACAAAGATGCTTATTTCCCTCGTATCTTAGTTGATAACTTCGCCAAAAATCAAAAGACGCAAACCCGCTATCTTCAGAATGCCGCCTATGTACGGTTGAAGAATTTGCAGATCGGATATACCATACCCGCCCAGATCACACGTAAAATAGGTGTCTCCAACCTGAGAGTATTCTTCTCGGGAGAAAACTTATTCACCCTTACGGGATTGCCCGGAGGATTCGACCCGGAGACAATTAATACCGGTTATGGAGCAAAAGACGGATCGAACAGTTCAGGAAAGACTTATCCGCTGTCCCGTACTTTTTCCACAGGATTTAGTGTTAACTTTTAATTGATGACGTATGAAAAAGATAATTAAATATTTATTTTTGCTGACAGGGGGAAGCTTTATACTCGCTTCTTGCAATGATTTTCTGGACAGGGAACCTTTGGACAGTGTGACTCCGGACAACTTTTTCTTTACTGAAAATGACTTGGCCGCCTATGCCGTAAAGCATTACAACTTCACGACGCATGAAGGATTTAATGCCGGAATCTGGAAAAATGACAATGCAACAGATAATCAGGCTGCCACTGACTATGATAAGAAATGGATTCCCGGTCAATGGAAAGTTCCGGAAGCATACGATAATCCTGCAAGCAATGATCCGTGGTATTTCTCTGCCATTCGTGAAGCTAATTACTTCCTCGAAACAGTAGTACCCCGCTTCGAAAAGGGAGAGATAGAAGGTTCGGAAACAAACATAAAACATTATATAGGTGAAATGTATTTCCTGCGCGCCAAGAATTACTTGTCAAAACTGGAGACCTTCGGCGACTTCCCGATTATAAAGAATACGTTGCCGGATGAAAGTGTATCTCTGATTCAGGCAAGTAAACGGGAACCCCGCCATAAAGTGGCACGTTTTATCCTGGAAGACCTGGATCTGGCAATCGGCTTGCTGACCAATACTATATCCGGTGGAAAGAACCGAATTACCAAAAATGCAGCTCTGTTATTGAAATCCAGAGCAGCCCTGTACGAGGCTTCCTGGCTGACTTATCACAAAGGCACCGCTCTAGTACCGGGTGGTCCGGGATGGCCGGGAAAGGCAGAAGACATTGCGGACTTTAATATCGATACGGAAATCGCATTTTTTCTGAAGGAGGCCAAAGCAGCAGCCAAAGAAGTGATAGGCAATGCAGCCTTGGTACAGAATACAGCAAAAGACTGCATGGATGAAACAGTTAAAACAGACGAAGACAAATATAAAATGAGCAACCCCTATTTTGCTCAGTTCTCAGCGAATAGCCTGGAAGGATATTCAGAAATATTATTGTGGCGTGCGTATAACCTGCTCGACTATAAGATTGTGCACTCAGCTCCTTTCTATATTCGCGTGGGTGGAAATACCGGATTTACCCGGCAATATGTGGAGAGTTTCCTCTGCCGTGACGGTAAGCCGATCTATGCAACCGACCAGTATAAAGGGGACGAGTCATTATCGGATGTACGCAAAAACAGAGATCTACGCCTACAACTATTCCTGATGACATCGGGTGAGACTCTCAGCCCGAATGTAATGAATGGTACTCCCGATTTGCTTCCGGAGGTTCCGCAACTTCTGGATATAACGGAAAAGAGATGCGTAACAGGCTATCAGGTACGCAAAGGATTGTCAGGAAACTGGTACCGGGATGGCAACACAGCGATTGAAGGGTGTCCGGTATACCGCGTAGCCGAGGCTTATCTCAATTACATCGAGGCTGACTGTATGGAGCATAATGGAACTTCCATTGGTTCGGAGGCAGCAGGATATTGGGGAGATCTCCGCGAAAGAGCCGGATTGCCAAGAGACTATACAGTGACCGTGAACAATACCGATCTGTCCAAAGAACTGGACTGGGCCGTATATTCGGCAGGTAAAACAGTCTCTCCTCTACTATACAACATCCGCCGTGAACGGCGTTGTGAGCTACTTGCAGAAGGTTTGCGCATGTTAGACTTAAAACGCTGGAGAGCGCTGGATCAGGTTAAACAATTTGTAATCCAAGGGGTTAACTTATGGGAATCCGATTTAAAGGATAAATACATGCAGGACGGAAAAAATCTTCTGATACAGGAAGGAACGGAAGGACAGACCTCTAATGTATCAAGCTATGCTAATAGCGGTAAATATCTATGTCCTTACCGCGCTGTGAAGACAAACAATCTGATGTATGATGCAGGATACACATGGTGTGAAGCGCATTATCTGAATCCTATCGCTATCACGCACTTCAGAATTACGGCCTCAAATCCTAACGATCTGAGTACTTCTATTATTTACCAGAATCCAGGATGGCCGATTCAAGCCAATGAAGGGCCGATAGGTATTAAATAAAATAGATAAAGCCATCTTGGATATGGTAAAAAAGTGTAGGACGAACTGGGCTAATGTTTAATAAAAAATAAAGCTCGGCGTCCTATGCTTCAAACTATCGGGAAATTTGTACCTTGCCCGAACGAAATTCTAATGCGAAACAAAACAGTCTGATACTAATATATAAAAAGATAAATCAATCAAGCAAATCTAAGAATTATGAAAACGACTTCTACATGGTGGAAAATCTTACTCAGTGGTCTGTTATTGGCTGGAACACTGGTAGCTTATGCCGACGCTTACCAGCCATCTTACTCCACAGCCGGCTTTTATCAGCTTTCCAACACAGGCCGCACAGCGTATAGCATGAACCCAGCCTGGCGGTTTTACAAAGGTCATATCGAAGGGGCGGAACAGCCGGAATTCAATGACAAAGACTGGAACATCGTATCACTGCCCGACGGCATAGAATACCTCCCTACCGAGGCAAGCGGATGCATCAATTATCAGGGTGAAATCTGGTATCGCAAGCATTTCACTCCCGAAGAGAGTTGGAAAGGGAAACAACAATTCCTCCATTTTGAAGCCATTATGGGAAAGTCAAAAATATGGGTAAACGGCAAGTTACTGAAAGAACATTTCGGTGGTTTTCTGCCTGTCATCGTAGATGTCACTTCCAGTCTGAAGTACGGAGAAGACAATGTAATCACTGTATGGGCAGACAACAGTGACGATCCCTCCTACCCTCCCGGCAAACCGCAAGATGCACTGGATTTTGCATACTTCGGAGGAATTTACCGGGATTGCTGGATGATAGTTCACAACAAGGTATTCATCACCGATCCGAATTATGAGAACGAGACAGCCGGAGGCGGATTGTTTGTCTCTTTCGACAAAGTTTCCGAGCAATCCGCACAGTTGAAACTGGATGCACATATACGCAACACTTCCGGAAAGTCCTTCGGTGGTAAAATAATCTATGAACTCTATGACCGCGACGACAAACGTGTTCTCTCTAAGGAGACCGGTTTGTCGGTAAGCAAGGGGCTTGCGAAACAAACTTCCTGCAAAGTGACTGTAGAAACACCTCATTTATGGTCACCCGACAGCCCCTACCTTTACAAACTACACATTTATATAAAGGATAAAGCCGGTAACACCATTGACGGATATTACCGCCGCATCGGTATTCGCAGCATTGAATTTAAAGGAAAAGACGGATTCTGGCTGAATGGCAAACCTTATCCCTATCCTCTGATGGGAGCCAACCGTCATCAGGATTTTGCAGTGATAGGCAACGCCTTACCCAACAGCCTTCATTGGCGGGATGCGAAGAAGTTGCGTGACGCCGGAATGCGTATTATCCGCAACGCCCACTATCCGCAAGATCCGGCGTTTATGGATGCTTGTGATGAATTAGGACTGTTTGTTATTGTCAACACACCGGGATGGCAATTCTGGAATGATCAGCCGATCTTTGCTCAAAGAGTGTATAGTGATATCCGCAATATGGTTCGCCGCGACCGCAACCACCCCAGTGTATGGATGTGGGAGCCGATTCTGAACGAAACATGGTATCCGGCGGATTTTGCCAAAAATGTAGTGGACATTCTCAATGAAGAATATCCGTATCCGTATTGCTATGCCGGATGTGATGTAACCGCACGTGGACACGAATACTTCCCGATACACTTCACCCATCCGATGAACGGAGGTGGCGGAGCCTTTAACTCCGAAAATTTAGACCCGAAAATCAGTTATTTCACCCGCGAGTGGGGAGATAATGTGGACGACTGGAATTCTCATAACTCGCCAAGCCGGGTCAACCGTGGCTGGGGAGAAGTACCGATGCTGATACAGGCACAGGGCTATGCTAAGAACGATTATCAGCTTACCAGTTATGATATATTGTACAGAACTACCAGACAACATATGGGTGGTTGCCTGTGGCATTCATTCGATCATCAGAGAGGCTATCATCCAGATCCGTTCTACGGAGGTATCATGGATGCCTTCCGACAACCGAAGCTATCTTATTATATGTTCTGTTCCCAGCGTCCTGCCGAACCCAACCAGGAATTGATCGCAGATAACGGACCGATGATTTACATAGCTAATGCCATGACTCCTTTCTCTCCGAAAGATGTAACGATATATAGCAACTGCGATGAAGTTCGCCTCACCTATTGCAAGGGAGGCAAAGAGTATACTTATCATAAGCCGGCAAATGAAGTCGGAATGCCTTCACCCGTCATCACATTCAAGGATGTATTTGATGTCATGTATGATAAAAAGCTGTCACGCCAAAAGAAACAGGCAGATTCTTACCTTTTGGCAGAAGGATTAATGGACGGGAAAGTGGTTGCGACACATAAAGTAACACCCACACGCCGCCCGTCAAAACTATTGCTCTGGGCAGATGACGAGAAAGTGCAGATGAAAGCGGACGGATCGGACATTGTGACGGTCATTGCAGCCATCGCAGATGAAAACGGAAACATCAAGCGTTTGAATAATTATGAAGTAAAGTTCGAAATCGAAGGACAGGGCCAACTGGTTGCCGACGAAGAAACATTCACCAATCCACGTCCGGTACTTTGGGGAACTGCTCCGGTGCTGGTAAGATCCACCACCACACCGGGAGAAATCAAAATCCGCGCATCGGTGGTATGGCAAGGCAAACATACGCCGGTTCCGGCAGAACTGATTATTCCTACTTTTCCTTCGGAACATATGCTGGTAGCAGACAAAGAAGAACTGACACAAGCACAATCCGCAAGCAAAGATGCCGGAAATAAGGTGAATGCCGCCTCATCCGATTGCGAAAAGCGTGTACTTGAATTGCAACAGGAACTGAACCGCGTGAAACTGAAAGAAGTAGAAAAGCAACAAAGTGACTTTGAATAATGCGCATGGTTCTATCTATAAACAGAAAAACACAAACTTATTAAAATACAGTTATGATAAATAGAATAGTATATACTTCATTTTTGTTAGGAGCGAGTTTCGCCAGTACAGAAGCACAGGTAAGTACTCCTCCCAATATTGTATTGATTTTATGTGACGACATGGGATTCTCCGATCTGGGTTGCTACGGAAGTGAAATCCAGACTCCCAACATAGACCGTCTGGCAGAAAACGGGGTACGCTTCAGCCTGTTCAAAAATACAGGAAGAAGCTGCCCCAGCCGTGCTGCTTTACTGACAGGGCATTATCAGCACGAAGCCGGCATGGGATGGATGACGGCAGTAGATGAACACCGCCCCGGATACAGAGGACAAATTACGAAAAACATCCCCACCATTGCCGAGGTGATGAAAGCGAATGGCTACAGCACATATATGAGCGGTAAATGGCACGTCACAGTAGACGGAGCTTTTGATGCTCCCAACGGCAGCTATCCGGCCCAACGGGGATTTGACAAATATTACGGTTGCCTGAGCGGAGGAGGCAGTTATTATAAACCGACACCGGTATACAGCAATCTGACCCGAATCACTGAATTCCCCGATGACTATTACTATACCACTGCCATCACCGATTCCGCCGTCAGTTTTGTCAGGCAACACCCTACAGACAAACCGATGTTTATGTACGTAGCTCATTATGCCCCTCACCTGCCCCTTCAGGCTCCTGCTGATCGCGTGAAGAAATGCAGAGACCGGTATAAAGTGGGATATGACGTGCTGCGCAAGCAACGTTTCGACAGATTAAAGGAGCTGAAGTTCATTTCGGACGAGATGGATTATCCTGTCTACCAAAAAGAATTTGACGGAAAACGTCCCTCCTGGGAAACGCTTACACCCAAGCAACAGGAGCAATGGATTACCGATATGGCAACCTATGCCGCCATGATCGAAATTGTGGATAGCGGAATCGGTGAACTGGTGGAAACCATCAAGGAGAAAGGGATGCTGGACAATACCGTATTTATCTTTTTAAGCGATAACGGTGCAACCAAAGAAGGCGGATACCTGGGGCAGCTTATGGCTGATTTGAGCAATACTCCTTATAGAAGCTATAAGTCACAATGTTTTCAGGGAGGCACAAGTACCCCTTTTATCTTATCTTATGGCGATGCCGAAAAAAACAAGATGAAAGGTCAGATTTGCAGGCAACCTGCCCACATTATAGACATACTGCCTACCTGCATGGATATTGCCACAGCCACTTATCCGTCAGAGTTCAAAGAGAATTTGCCCGGCAAGAGCTTACTCCCTCCAATCCATGGAAAAAAGATAAAGCCCAGAGAATTATACTTTGAGCATCAAAGTTCCTGCGCCATTATCTCCGATCATTGGAAACTGGTACGCGGCAGCCGGAATGAACCATGGGAGCTAATCGACTTATCGACAGATCCGTTCGAAACCAAAGATTTGTCCGCCCAATACCCAAAGGTAGTGAAAAAGCTGGAAACTAAATGGAATAAATGGGCAGAACAGTGTCATGTCTTCCCACTCGAAAACAAACCTTGGACCGAAAGAATTAATTATTATCTGAAACAAAATCCGGATCAAAGCGGGAAAGAATAAAGTTTGGGAACAATAGCCAACTATTAGTGTTATATGGTCATTTCCCGGGGATTTCCAATGGTCTATCTTTGCAACATCGGAAATCAACATTAACATCTTAATAAAAAGAGTTATGGGAAAAAAGTTATCAATTTTAACAGCATTGCTAATCTCGGGAACGGTTTTAGCACAAAACGGAGAGACCATTATGAAAAAGTATGAAAATCAATTGCCGCAAGAAGGCAGAGGAAATGTGCATGTCGCCTACCAAGGGAAAGCCATCGATCAGATGATCTATGAATTTATGGAAGAACAAGGCATACCAGGCATGACACTGGCTATTGTTCAGGCCCCTTACATTCCCCGTGTTGTGGGCTATGGAGTTACTGATTTCGAGAAAGGCAATCTGGCAGCAGCCAAGACACTGTGGCCGATAGGTCCCATTTCGCAAGGATTTACCGCCGTAGCAGTGATGCAGCTATATGAAAAAGGCAAACTGGCACTGAACGACCCAATCGGAAAGTATCTCAAAGATATTCCGGAAAGCTGGAAAGAAATAAGTATTCTCCAACTGATGCAGCATAGCACAGGCATTGCAGACTACCGGGCACAGAAAGGTTTTGACGTTTCAGCCGACTATCAGCCTATGCAGCTGATTGAGACAGTAGCAACTATTCCACTATCTTTCGAACCGGGTACTGACGTGAAACAGAGTGCGACCAACTTTCTGCTACTGACTTCCATCATTGAAAAAGTGGGAAAAATGCCGTACCATGAATTCGTGAAAAAATATCAGATTGACTATCTTGGTTTGCAACAAACTTATTTCGGCGAAGACCTGGCGAAAGTCAAACAGGAAGATGTAACAACCACTGCCAATGTACATCAGACTTTCAAAAAGGATAAAGATTATATTAATCCTTCCGAAACGACTACCGGATATATAGAAAAAGACGGTCAGCTGGTAGTGGCTCCTTCTGTCAGCCCTACCGCCATGAAAGGTTTTTCCGACATTTGGGCATCTGCAGAGAATGTCAGTCATTGGGATATCGCACTTGCCGGAGGTGTTTTAATAGCCAAACCGGAGAACCGCGATTTTATATATAAGCCAACGAAACTTGCCAATGGGAAAGTTGTACCTGCCGTAGCAGGCTGGCAGTTCTATAACCATAAAGGTCTGATGGATATAAAAGGAAATGTTTCCGGACATTCAGCTTTTTTAAGCCGCTTCACGGATGCCTCCGAACTGGTATGTGTTACTCTGCTCGCCAATAAAGAAGGAGTTGATCTGACTAATCTGGGACGTAAAATAGCAGCAGCGTTCGACAGCAGCAAAATGGAAACAGGCGCTAATGACAACCTGCTTTACACTTATGAGAGTCAGTTCAGCGTGGCAGAAACAATGGCTCGCATCGAACAGACATTAAAAAAGATGGAGATTCCTGTATTTGCCAAATTCGATCATGGTAAAAATGCAGAAGAAGTAGGTCTCGAACTCCGTCCCAATCAGGTGATTGTTTTTGGTTCTCCCAAAGTTGGAACCAAGTTGATGCAGGATAATCCCAGCATCTCCCTCGAACTTCCATTGAAAATCTCCGTATGGGAAGATAAGAATGGCAGCGTATGGGCAACCTTTCCGCAAATGAAGATGATGGCAGCCGAATACGGGCTCGATGGAGAACCGGTCATCGGGAAAATGCAAGAGTTGCTGCAAAAGATTGTGATCCGGTCAGCCAGCGTATATTAAAACAGGATTCTTAATACTAGATTATAGAAAGAGACTGTTCCCTAAAAAAGGAGCAGTCTCTTTTTTCTGTTTACAAGACATATTGTTTGCATATAGCTGTTTTTTTGTTACTTTTGTGCCTTCAGTCCCAAAGAGCTGTGACACACTTAGATCCATGAAATATACTTTTATCTAATAAAAACACTACGACAATGAGAAGAAGATGCTTGCTTTTATTTTGTACCTTATTTACGTTTTTTACAGGACATGCAGAAAGTACGGATTACACCAAAGGACTTTCTATCTGGTTTGACTCTCCTAATACACTACAAGGAAAAGAAGTTTGGCACAGTACTAAACAGGATGCCAGCTGGGAATCACAATCATTGCCTGTCGGCAATGGAAGCATCGGTGCCAATATCCTCGGCTCAGTAGAGGCGGAACGCATTACTTTCAATGAAAAAACGCTCTGGCGTGGCGGCCCTAACACAGCCAAAGGAGCGGATTACTATTGGAATGTGAACAAACAGTCCGCCCACATCCTGGATGAAATACGACAAGCATTCGTAGAGGGAAACCAGCAAAAAGCAGAGAAGCTGACACGCGAGAATTTCAATAGTGAAGTTCCTTATGAATTTTCCGGCGAGAAACCTTTCCGATTTGGTAATTTCAGCACAATGGGAGAATTCTATGTAGAAACAGGATTAAGCACAATAGGCATGAGCGACTACAAACGTATCTTGTCACTGGATTCGGCAATGGCGGTGGTTCAGTTCAAAAAAGATGACGTAGCATATCAACGAAACTATTTCATTTCTTATCCTGCCAATGTAATGGTGATGCGTTTTAGTGCCGACCAACCGGGCAAACAAAATCTTACTTTCAGATATGCACCCAACCCGGTATCTACCGGACAGTTCTCTACCGACGGTAATAATGGCCTTGTTTATACGGCTTCTTTGGACAATAACGGAATGAAATATGCAGTACGTATTCAGGCCACAGTAAACGGAGGAACCCTAAACAACGCAGACGGGCGGATTACTGTGAAGGAAGCAGACGAAGTTATATTTTATGTCACTGCGGATACCGATTATAAAATGAATTTCGCACCGGACTTCACCGATCCTAAAACATATGTCGGCGTTAACCCGCTTGAAACAACACAGCAATGGATGAAGGATGCCGTAGCCAAAGGATATGCCAACTTACTGAACGAACACTACAAAGACTACGCTTCTTTGTTCAACCGGGTGAAACTGGAGTTGAATCCTACAGTGAAAATAGCCAATCTGCCCACTGCCCAACGACTGAAAAACTATCGGAAAGGACAACCTGACTACTACTTGGAGAAACTCTATTACCAGTTCGGACGCTATCTGTTGATAGCCAGTTCCCGACCGGGAAATATGCCTGCCAATCTGCAAGGCATCTGGCATAACAACATAGACGGCCCTTGGCGTGTGGATTATCATAATAACATTAATATCCAAATGAACTACTGGCCGGCCTGCTCTACAAACCTGGATGAATGTATGCTTCCGTTAATCGATTTCATCCGTACCTTAGTGAAACCGGGAGAAAAGACCGCTCAGTCTTATTTTGGTGCAAGAGGATGGACAGCATCTATTTCCGCCAACATCTTCGGCTTTACCACCCCATTGGAAAGTCAGGACATGTCCTGGAACTTTAATCCGATGGCAGGCCCCTGGCTGGCAACTCACGTCTGGGAATATTATGACTATACCAAAGACCTGAAATTCCTGAAAGAAACAGGATATGAACTGATTAAGAGCAGTGCCAACTTTACTGTTGACTATCTCTGGCATAAACCGGACGGAACGTATACGGCTGCCCCCTCTACTTCACCGGAACACGGGCCTGTCGATCAGGGAGCTACATTTGTGCATGCAGTTGTCCGTGAAATCCTGCTGGATGCCATCCAAGCGAGCAAAGAGTTGGGAATAGACAAAAAAGAACGCAAACAATGGGAACATGTGCTTGCCAATCTCGTTCCTTATAAAATAGGTCGTTATGGTCAGTTACTGGAATGGTCAACCGATATCGACGATCCGAAAGACGAACATCGCCATGTAAATCATCTCTTCGGTCTGCATCCCGGACACACTGTTTCTCCTATCACTACTCCCGAACTGGCAGAAGCCGCCAAAGTTGTATTAGTACATCGTGGTGACGGTGCTACCGGTTGGAGTATGGGATGGAAATTGAACCAATGGGCACGCCTGCAGGATGGAAATCACGCCTATACCCTCTTTGGTAATCTGTTGAAAAACGGAACAGTAGATAACCTTTGGGATACACACCCACCTTTTCAAATAGATGGAAACTTCGGCGGCACGGCAGGTATCACAGAAATGCTGTTGCAGAGCCACATGGGATTCATTCAATTGCTGCCTGCCTTGCCGGATGCCTGGAAAGACGGCTCGATCCACGGTGTATGCGCCAAAGGAAATTTCGAGATAGATATGATATGGAAAGACGGACTCTTGAAAGAAGCCACCCTCCTTTCCAAGGCGGGACAGAATTGTACCGTAAAATATGCCGGTAAAACAATCTCTTTCAAGACTGCGAAAGGACGTAGCTATCAACTTAAATATGACAAAGAGAATGGATTAACCCAAATCAGACAATAACACTGAATCTATTTCATTCAGATGAACACGAAACATTTACCCCCAATATCGACCATGAAAATTTATACTTGCCTTTGTTTGCTTTTCTTAGCCGGATATCTGGTTGCCCAGAATAATACTTCGGCTTTGTTGCCCATGCCCAATCAGATCACACCGGTAAAAGGGAAGCCTTTTACCGTCCGTTCTGGAAAGACGGCTATCTATTTGAATCAGCCGGAATTGCAGTTTACAGCAAAGACACTGCAAACGATATTACAAGACAGGATGCAGGCAAAGGTTCCACTTGCCTCCGAATCCGACCGTGCGGACATCCGTTTGCTGGTTGATCCTGCAATGGACGGAAAAGAGCACTATCGTATCGAAATAACCTCCAAAGGGATCACCATCAGCGGAGCTACCGCAGGAGCGGTCTATTATGGAGTCATGACGATGGATCAGCTTCTTTTAGGTGACGCGTGCGCCACTGCACACAAGGAGATTTCTCCTGTCTGCATTGATGATGCACCCCGCTTCTCTCATCGGGCATTGATGCTCGACCCTGCCCGTCATTTCCTTCCGGTAAATGATGTGAAGTTCTTCATTGACCAGATGGCACGTTACAAATACAACATACTCCAACTGCATTTGACAGACGACCAGGGATGGAGAGTCGAAATAAAAAAACATCCTAAATTGGTCGGCAAAGATTATTACACGCAAGAGCAACTTGCCGAAATCATTCAATATGCCGCTCAACGGAATATCGAGGTCATTCCCGAACTGGATATTCCCGGACATACAGTAGCTATACTAGCCGCCTATCCCGAATTGGGATGTACACATACCGATACGCTACCTAAGATAGTAGGCAAAACTACGGATTTAATGCTTTGCGCGAATAATGAGAAAGTGTATTCCGTCTATCAGGATATCATCAAAGAAATATCTTCCTTGTTCCCATCCGATTACATACATTTAGGAGGCGACGAAGCTGTGATAGAAAAGAACTGGACCCAATGTAGCCGTTGTCAAGCCATGATGAAAGAGCTAGGTTATCAGAAAGCTTCACAGCTTATGATTCCTTTTTTCAGCCGTATGCTTTCTTTCGTCCAGGAGAACAATAAGACTCCTATACTTTGGTGCGAACTGGACAATATTTATCCGCCTGCCAACGACTATCTCTTTCCTTATCCCAAGAACGTGACTTTAGTAAGCTGGCGTGGAGGATTGACACCTACCTGTCTTGAACTTACCCGAAAACACGGTAATCCGCTTATCATGGCACCAGGTGAGTACGCTTATCTGGATTATCCGCAACTGAAAGGAGATTTTCCCGAGTTCAACAATTGGGGTATGCCCGTTACTACTTTGGAAAAGTCGTATCAATTCGACCCGGGATATGGCGTGCCTGCCGAAGATCAGGCTCATATCACCGGAGTTATGGGAACTTTATGGGGAGAAGCGATACGGGACATTAACCGGGCAACTTATATGGCATATCCCCGCGCTTTCGCATTGGCAGAAGCCGGATGGACACAAATGAAATACCGTAATTGGGAATCATTCAAACAACGTCTCTACCCCAACCTGACTAATCTGATGAAGAAAGGAGTTTCGGTACGTGTTCCTTTTGAAATAGCTGACAAGAAATAGATTCAAATTAGTTTTTGATAAGTATCCTTTTAGCCATTTCTATTCGTTCTTTAAAATATGCGCAAACGGTTTCCCAAGGATAATAGGGAAAACGAGAAGTTGCAATGGGGAGTTTCGCTTCTTTTTCATTCAAAAGAATCTTAACCCATACCCCACGGGCTTTATCATGGTAGAAAATCCATTGTACATTAGCAGCCATTGGAGATATCTCATAATCTTTCCAATATCGGGAAACTGAATCAGGATTGGAAATTTGAACATCCGTATTCTCTATGCCCATCAATGCCACAAAAGGGATCACCGTTTCCGCATGAGCAAAACGAAAGTTCGCAGCATTATCAGACTTGCCTTTTATTACTTCATCAGTAGTATAAATGAAATCTGACAACAAAGGCCATGAAATGGCAACAGGCAACATCCTTCCGACAGGTGCGGAGCTTTTACTCATATATTGTCTCAAATTCTGAGTTTGCCAATAGCTACGCCATTCTTCCATTGTGAAAAGGTCGTCTAAATTCGTCAATAGACCTGTATCAGGAAGTATGGCAGCTATGGAAAACAAAGCCATAACAACCTCTTCCGCTTCTTCATCGGTCTCTCGTTCCGGTTCAATAAAAAATTTCTTCATGATAGAAGCAGAAGATATTTTATTCCGTACAAATGCTTCATATATAGAAAGCCAATCACCATTATTCTTATAATTTACATAAGATTTGTTTAAATCAAAAAAGCGGAGAATATCATCGTATTGCCTCCCCTCATTTCGTTGTATACGTAAAGAAGGATTATCCTGCATCAAACGAGTAAGAAATGCATCCATACTATTTATACACCGAGGAACATAGGTTGCTATAGCCTCGACTTTAGCCGAATTACTGAATAATTGAGGATAATGTCTCATCATACGTCCGGCAATTCCCTTTTGTTCCAACTCTCCCAACACTGACAGTTTTCCCCACTGTCCCTCAAAACTATCAGATAAATGCTGTAATGTAGAGAGTAATATTTTCCCATCAGTTGTTAGTCTGTTTTCCTGTTGCCCCAGTATAAGTGCTTCTTTAGCCTTATCCAGTGCCTTCCCTGAAGTTGGGAACCGGGCTCCATGTCTTCCCAAATGGTTGATATAAAATGGCACCATATCACTAGTAGAAAGATGGAATGAGTCTTCCTGAACAGGATATAGCATTGCTGTTCCTGCATATTGTTTTATTACATCCTGTCCCCAAACACTGGAAATAGAGTAAAACATAAAAATCCCAATTAACAATAACCCTTTCATATTATAAATCCATTATATTTATAGGCTATAACGATGAGAACAATGATTATGTTTACCCAAACTCACACATAAAAGCCTAAGATTTCAGTTTCAACTGATCATTTATGAACAGTCTCTATATGAATAGAAAAATAAAGTTGTACTATACACACTTTCTATTCTTAAAGAGACAAGCATACCTTACCAGATAAACAAGTGAATATATATAATTTAGGGATAAAGCGTTTTTTGGAACCATTTAAATAGTAGTATAAAACGGAAAGCATACTACTTTTATTAAGTTAATATACAAATAGATACAGATCATTATATTCTCAACATATTCTCATGCCTTTGAGAAAAAATTCTCACCACAATGAGAAAAAATACTCATGCCTTTGAGAATATTTTCTCATTGCGGTGAGAATAAAAGTCCCTTGTAGGAATCTGATAATGATTCACTACTTCACGTTTTATAGATGCTTTAATTCATGACGGAATAAAGAAAAGGATAAACTTTCGATGCTATTACTTGAAGATTTCAAATAAGTTCTTGTGGAACTTGGTTAACTCTGTCTTTTAATAAATCCAATACTGTTTGTATTCACCAATATCATATTTATGTCTGTGCAAATATAAAACTATTTTTTTAAGAATGATATAATAACCCCATTTTTTCTTTATTTTCCTCCTAATAAAATGTTTTTTCCAACGAATACTCATCAAAATAATACAATTTGAGTCTCTATATTAGTACTCAAAATATAATAAAAGTCATTCTTATTCATAAGCAACTCATAGACTACTATTTAGCTATTCTCCATATAATTATATCAAGTTCCACAAGAACTATAATCTAATTTGTATTTTTTATAGAAACAAAACAGCACAGTTCGGCATTGCAGAAAAAAAGATATAACATGTTAGCCTTTTAGTATAAATAAAATAACAATAATGCCTATGGAGAAATAAATATTAAACTATTTAATGTACACACAACATTACAGAAAATACATGATTAAAATTAATCATGTATACAACGAAACGAAATCCTATATCAAGGAAAACACATCCTAGGACTCCACCCAGAGATCTCGCCAAGCGAGAGTTCTCTGTTTACTCCAAGTATACATTTAGCAACTTAAATCTCTCCCCTTGCCGAGGAGTATTAACATTTAAATACTATTTATGAAAAAGAAAATCACACAAACGTTACTGCCAATAGTTATGGGATTATCCCTCATAACGCAGTTTGCCTGTTCGGATGACGATAAATCAGGCGGAAATTATAATGGACCTCTAAAACTAACCACTTTTTATCCGGATTCAGGATATCTTTCCTCCAAAATTATAATAGAAGGTGAAAATCTAGGAACAGATGCTTCTAAATTATCAGTCTACTTTAATAAAAAGAAAGGTTACATCTCACAAGCATCCGGGAATATTCTGATGGTCTATGCACCTAAATTACCGGGAGATACCTGTATCATTTCCGTAGTAAAAGGAAATGATTCTCTTACTTTCGACAACAAATTCCGCTACATCTCCCGTTTTACAGTAGAAAATGTATGTGGTAAAACAGGTAGTGGATATAATATTGGCGGAGATCTTGCCAGTACAACCTTTGAAGCTTGGCGATTAAAAGTAGGATGCTGCGATCCAGAAGGGAATTATTATTCATGTTATTCTTCATTTGGAAATAATGGAGGTCTTGCGTTAATCAGTGAGAAAAAAAACCAATCAAAGAAAATCATATCAGAAATGGTTAATGATGTAATGTATCACAATGTAACCGAGAAACTGTACGCCGTAGGTACACAAAAAAACGTCATTTATGAGATTGATCCTTCCAACGACTGGAAAGTTAAGCGACGTTACTTGAAACCACAAGACCCTCCTGCCAAACAAATTGACTACAACTCTACAGCTTGTATAGCTTATTGTACTACAGATGGCTACTTTTACGGCCGTACGGCAACCAAACAATTATTCCGATTTAAACTGGAAGATATGGTATGTGAATACATCAAAAACGACGTATATAACTCGACAACTCCAGAAACAGAAAACAGCTATATTGTCAGCATGATGTTCGACCCGACTGAACCAACTCATCTATATACTTCTTACGGAGCATCTTCTGTTATAACCATGCAGGATGTATCGAAACCTGAATCTGAAGAAATAATATATGCCGGACATCTTAATGTAAGAGCTGATAATACGAGTACTACTCAAGTAATTAATGGATATCGGACAGACTGTTTGTTTAACTGGAACAACCAAATGACCATTATAGTAGACGAATCTGGACAAAAAAACATGTACATTGCAGATGCCGGAACCCAGACCATACGCAAAATTGATATGAATACAGGTATGGTAACAACCGTTGTAGGCAGACAAAATGTTAAAGGTAACCAAAGTGGCACTCCACTGGAAGCCACCTTCAACTGGCCCAAGGGAGTAGGATTGACTGCCGAAGGAGATTTGTATATTTCAGACTGCGGGTCCGGATGTGTCCGCAAGTTGAGTCTGCGTTAACCCCAATAATCATATGTAAAGAAGACACTAATGAAAAAATACATATTACTATCATTACTGTTCTTCTGCAACGCATCAATAATGATGGGGCAGGAGAAACAATTAACAATTTCGGGACATGTATTCGACGAAAGCAATGAGTCGCTGCCCGGAGTCAGCGTATACCTAAAGGACCGCGCAGGAGTAGGTACCAGCACCGATATTAACGGAGCCTTCAAGTTATCTGCCCAAAAAGGAGATATGATTATATTCTCTTTTATCGGTTACAAAAAGATGGAACATATCGTTTTGAAAGATGAAAAGAATCTGCGGATTATGCTGAAAAGCGATTCACAACAAATGGATGAAGTTGTCATCACCGGTATGGGAACAAAAGAAAAGAAGGTCAACCTGACCGGAGCTGTCACCAATGTGGATATATCACAGATACAGACACCAGCCACTTCCCTAACTAATATGCTCGGTGGTCGTGTACCCGGTATTATCTCCGTACAGTCCAGCGGTGAACCGGGCTCTAACATGTCTGAATTCTGGATTCGTGGTATTGGTACGTTTGGAGCAAGCTCGAGTGCACTTGTACTTATCGACGGGCTCGAAGGTGACTTGAACAGCATCGACCCCGCCGATATCGAAAGTTTCTCCGTATTGAAGGACGCTTCCGCAACTGCCGTATACGGTGTACGCGGCGCGAATGGAGTCGTACTGGTGACTACCAAGCATGGGACATCCGACAAGATGGAAGTAAACGTTCGTGCTAATGTCAAAATCTCTTATCTCACTAAGCTTCCCGAATATTTACGTGCATACGACTACGCTGTGTTAGCCAATGAAGCAAGTGCCATGCGTGGAGCACAGCCTATTTATGATGACATTGAACTGAAAGCCATTCAGTATCATCTGGATCCCGACTTTTATCCGGATGTAAACTGGCAGGATGAAATTCTGAAAAGAACCTCGCTTCAGCAAACATATTACGCTAGTGCCAGAGGAGGTGGTAGTATCGCCCGTTATTTTGTCAGTATGAATATGTCGAATGAATCGGCAATCTACAAGCAAGACGAAAACAGCAAGTACATCAAGGATGTGCACTACAACACTTACGGAATGCGTCTGAACGTGGACTTCAACCTGACCAAGACAACCGAACTTTATTTCGGTTCGGATATCTACCTATCCTCACAAGCACTACCCGGGCAAGGAGCATCAACCGACCAATTATGGGATGCCCAAGCCAAACTGACTCCGCTCACTATTCCTGTCCGTTATTCTACAGGAGAACTGCCCACCTACAAATCGGGCGCAAAAGATGTGTACTCACCCTATGCCATGTTGAATTATACAGGTTTGAAAAACATCAATACTTACTCTGGTACCTATACAATACGCTTACAGCAAGATTTCAGTTTTCTACTGAGAAATCTGGCTCTTAACATTCAGGGGGCCTACAGCAACAGCTCTTATTTTGAAGAGACACGTTCTGTCAAGCCCGACATGTATTGGGCGGAACGCAGGGATGAGAACGGAAATCTGGAACTTATACACACTATAAAGAAAGAAGGAACAAAATATACTAAAAACAGAGACAGCCAGTACCGGAAATACTTTCTTCAGGCAAATCTAACCTGGAAAGCTATACTGAACGATGAACACCGTATTTCCGCTCTTATACATTATGAAATGAGTGATAGCAAAAACACAAAAGATTTAAATAAGGACGGTATGGCTGCTATTCCTTTAAGATATCAGGGTTTGTCTGGAAAAGTCAGTTATGGGTTCAGAGATACATATCTGCTCGATTTCAACATAGGATATACCGGTTCAGAAAACTTTGAGAAAGGTAAACGCTTTGGGTTCTTTCCGGCCATATCCGGTGGTTGGGTGCCTACCCAATATGAATTCATGCAAGAAAAGCTTCCTTGGCTGAATTTTCTCAAAATCAGAGCTTCGTATGGTATCGTAGGTAACGACCGTATTTCAGACAAACGTTTCCCCTATCTGACGATTATCAATGAGTCTGCCGAAAAAGGCTGGGGATACAATGAAGCCGGAATCACTGAAAATCAAATGGGAGCCGACAATCTGAAATGGGAAAAAGCGAAAAAGATAGATGTAGGTATCGAAGGCGAATTATTCAACAGCAAACTGAGTTTCGTAATCGATTTCTTCAAAGACATCCGTGATGGCATCTTCCAGCAACGCCAACAAGTTCCAGAGTATATCGGCCTTGTCAGCATGCCATTTGGCAATGTAGGCAGCATGAAAAGTTATGGTTCGGACGGAAACGTGACCTATATACAGAATATTGGCAAAGATATGTCGGTAACATTCCGAGGAAATTTTACCCTTAGTAATAACAGGGTAAATTATTTTGAAGAGGCAGATACCAAATATGAATATAATTCTGCCACCGGACGTCCTTATGGATACCAAAAAGGACTGATCGCATTAGGATTGTTCAAAGATGACGAGGATATCGCTAATAGTCCTAAACAGACTTTCGGTAGCTATCTGCCCGGAGATATTAAATACAAGGATGTCAATGGAGACGGTGTTGTAAACGGGGATGACAAAGTACCTTTGTCATTCAGCAGTACTCCACGCTTCATGTATGGATTCGGAGTTGAATTCAGATATAAGAGACTGTCGGCTGCCGTACTATTCAAGGGAACCGGAAATACCGATGTTTATCATGTGGGGGTACCAGCTTCAAACGGCGCTCTATATGACGAAGGCTACATTCCATTCTATGGCAAACAGACTGGTAATGTACTGAGCATAGTCAAAAACCCTGCCAATCGTTGGATTTCCCGTGAATATGCTGAGAAGATGGGGCTAGATCCATCTTTGTCAGAAAATCCTAATGCCCGATTCCCTCGCATGTCATACGGAAATTTGGAAAACAATTCCCAGACATCCAGTTTTTGGAAAAACAATGCAAAATACCTGCGGCTATCAGAAGTAAACATCAATTATAGTGTAAATGTACCCAAGACTATAAAGAATTTGGGAATCAATTCTATCGACCTTTCACTCGTAGGCAACAATCTTTGCGTATGGGATAAGATTGATATCTGCGATCCGGAACAAGCATTATACAACGGACGGCGTTATCCAATTCCTGCCAGCGTGACTTTGCAGGCATACATCAAATTCTAACTATCAAAAAATGAATTATATGAGAAAACTAATATTGCATTCAATTCTATTGTTGTCCGTCTTTTCTATCTCTTCCTGTAATTATCTGGATGTAGACAAGTGGTTTGACGATACAATGAAATATGACTCCATCTTCTCCCGTAAAGAATACTTGGAAAGATATATGTGGAACGTAGCATCCATGTTTCCCGATGAAGGAGACTTTCTCAATAGTCCGGCGACAGCAGGACCGTTAGCTACCGATGAGGCTTTTGAAACTTTTAATGCAGAAACCTATACTGGTATGGCATACGTCACGGGAGCCATTAACGAAGAAAACATCACCAATAAAGATGCTAAAAAGAAAAAATCTATTTATCAATGGGACACAATGTACAAAATCATCCGTAAGGCAAACATTATCCTCTCACGTATGGATGAAGTGACCGATATGAGCAATCTGGAAAAACCGGACATCTGGGCATACACCTATTTTATGAGAGCCTACGCATACTACCATCTCATCATGGATTTCGGTCCTGTCATCCTTGTAGGAGATCAGGTATATCCCTCCAACGAGCAGCCGGAAGCCTATGCAAACGTACGTGCGACGTATGACGAATCAGTAGACTATGCTTGCGAACAATTTGAGTTGGCGGCACAATATCTGCCAGAGACTCAACCGAACAGCAGCTTCGGCCGTCCCACCAAGGGAGCGGCTTACGCACTGATTGCACGGTTAAGATTGATACAGGCTAGCCCATTATACAATGGCCGCGGACAAACATACTTCGGGAACTGGAAACGGAGCAGTGACGGAGTGTTCTACATTTCCCAGCAATACGACGATCGTAAATGGGCGGTAGCCGCAGCAGCTTGCGAAAGAGTCATGGACATGGGGCGTTATGAACTGCATACTGTCCCTGCAGATAAAGACTCTTTTGTACCTCCAACCAACGAGAATCAGGCGTTTCCCAACGGAGTAGGCGGTATTGACCCGCTTAAATCTTACAGCTATATGTTCAATGGCGAAACAGATGGCAGAAAAAACAAGGAGTTCATATGGGGAAGAACGACCGGTAATCTATGCATTAGAGAATCTTTTCCACATTCGATGGACGGATACAATGGGATGGGCGTAACACAAAAGATGGTCAACATGTTCTATATGAATGACGGAACAGACAACTATCCCGAAGATGCAAAGCCATACAAAGAAGACGGAACATATGATAATACAAATTTCAGCACCGAGGATGAGACCTTCTCCGAATATGTATTGAAGTCAGGAGTCTTCAACATGTACCGTAATCGGGAAATGAGATTCTATGCCAACATCGGTTTCTCCGGCCGTTTCTGGAAAGCCCGCTCATACAGCGGAAGCGATGCTAAAAAGGAGCAGATGATTAAATATGACAACTCTTCTGTAACGGATGGGAAGCACTCCTCCAGTGGTAATGTGAACAACTACCCCGCCACCGGTTATGTCATTACCAAATACGTGCATGACGACGATGCATTCTCTTCGCCCGGAGGAATATTAATGGAAAAATTTTTCCCTATCATCCGTTATGCTGAAATCCTGCTGGCTTATAGTGAAGCACTCAATAATCTTCAGGGCAGTTATTCCATCGAACTAAAGGGATCGAACGGAGAGACTAAAGTCTACGAGGAAAGCCGTGACATATACAAAATCAAGCAGGCGTTCAACCCAATCAGATACCGTGTAGGACTCCCCGGAGTGAAAGATGATGAGTTGGCCAGCGTGGATGGCTTTAACAAAATCCTTCAAAGAGAAAGAGCTATTGAATTCTTGTATGAGAATCAAAGATACTATGACGTGCGCCGATGGGGCATCTACGAAGAGTCCGAAAAAGAAGCGATACAGGGGATGGACCTCAGTAAAGATGAGATGAGTGGATACTTCTATCCGGTAGTGGTAGACCATCCCTGGATAAGACACAGAGTAGTAGATCGTAAAATGGTATTCCTACCTATTGGCAAATATGAAATAAGAAAAGTGGATGGTCTGGATCAGAATCCCGGCTGGGGAGATTAAACAAATCACCCTATGAGACAATTCGTTAGCATTGAATATAAATTAAAAGAATAAGAATGAAAACATATAAAATAAGCATCCTGTCGCTGTTACTCGCATTACTATTTCTTGCCGGATGCAGTGACAGAAAGAAGTTCTTTGAAGATGAACGATACGAGAAAATGGTATACATTGTCAGCGATAATAACAATATACACAATTTGGTTTACGACCTGGATGGCAAAGACGGTAATATACGCAATCTGTCGATTGCGTGTAGCGGAACCAATCCGACAGAGGAACCGGTGACAATATCGCTCACAGAAGACACAGTTCTTCTGGATGAATATAACTATACGAACTTTATCGAAGATTATAGCCGATATGCCCTCAAGATGGACCCGAAAGACTATGCGATAGAAAGTAGCACAGTTACTTATCCGACAGGAGAACCATACACATTGGTACCTATCAAAATAGACATTTCAGTCATTGAAAGTCTGGACCCGGATAAAATCTACTTTATTCCCATAGCAATAGCCGACGCAACTCCTTATCCCATAGTAAAAAAGAAAGGAAATGCATTATTACAGATACAGAAGAAAAACAAATATACCAGTTCCGCAGAACCTGCAAGCTATAATGCATCAGGGTATGAAGGCAGCGGATACTTTGTCATCACCAAAACAATGGTACCTCTGACCAAAAATCGGGTAAGAATCAATATCGGTACTAAGAGATTACCGGCAGAACCGGAGAATCAGCCGGACTTCATCAAGAAAAATACGATTGTTATCGAAGTAGCTGATGATAACTCCCTGACTGTAGAACCTTATGATCCTGAAGAAATGGAAGTGGAAACAGTGGATGTCAAAGTAGCCCATCCGGGTGACAACGCCTATGCACTCTACAACAACCGGCTCGACCCGACAACTACGACCTTCTGTGTATGCTATAAGTATAGACTCAAAACAGGTAGTTGGACCGAAGTACGGGAAGCAATACGCTTACCGGTGATTGTCATAGAGTAAACAAGCCAAATAAAGACCTATTAATATAAATCCGGAATAACCATCCGAATCAGAAGAAGTTATTGCAAAAGTCTGTAAGCTCTCCTCCCCCCTCTCCTTTTTTAAGGAGAAGGGAGAGCTGAAGACCCGAAGAGCAGATAAACACACAAACCATTATCATATAAATTCATCCTGCCGACACCTTTCTGACAATAAGGCAGAGAAATAAAAAACAATTATGGAATAAACACAAAAAGTCCCTGCAAAGCATTACTTTACAGGGACTTACTATTCTTTTTCCAGCGGAGAGACAGGGAACGGTTATTTTCCTCATATCTTCCTTATATACAGCTTATTACCTCTTTGGCTTTATCCAGATACACCGAATAATTTACCGCATATGTTTGTTTCGCAAATTTACCTTTTTGCACTAATTTTCTGTGCAAATATAAGGAATATAATTCTTCTTTCCAAGCCCTACGACACAAATTAAGATAAATATTTTGTCTAACTTTAGATATATAAATCACCCAATTATAGGAAGGGTTTTATAGCACCAACTTAGGATTATCAATAGATTTATCAAAATTGCTCTTCACTATCATCGACTAAAAATAATAAACCTCAAAAATGCCCTTTGTATAATAGCCTAAATTTACTATATCTTTATCAAAATCTGAGTATTTCACTTAAAAAGACTATCTTTACATATTCTACTAAATTATAATATTCTAAATTATTATGAGTACATATGTCATAAAATACATAGAAGTAAAAGAAAAAGCGGAATGGAAACCATTGCTATGGTATTCAAAGAGTTTTGATAAGCATTATCCTAAAGACGAGAATAAGGAGAAAGAAGTACTTTGCCACTACCAAAGTTTCGTTGAAAACCTCTCTGGCTTCAGACAATATCTAAACGATTCTGACTTTTCCGAACGAGGTCTGCCTAGTGATTGTAGCCAACCCATACGCAAAGATATAGAATCAGTAAAACACAAATGGGGAACATCCTACTACACCCTCAATGAACTTTCTATAGCAATAGAGAAAGAAGAAACACAAATGCTAAAATACATGCATAAAGCGATAGATATGAAAATGCTGTACCGTCTGAATAATATTGAGTTACTGCTAACAGATAATAGCAAAAAACCAAAGGCCTCAGATGGAGAAAGTAATTTTCTTGAAGAACTATCACTGGAAGACCTATATAGCGAATCCATGGAAATAATAAATCAACTGAAATACATACATAATGTTGTTCGTTATTTAGTAAATGAAATTTTTGGATATATAAATGACGATAAAATAAGAGTCATTTTCTACATTGAATAATATAGAAGTTGTTCAGAAATAGACAATTCTTCCAGAGTATCGTAAACTCCGATATAATTCCGAACAGATACTTACATCAAACGATATTCAAAAAGTATTCAAACAAACTAGCCTCTTGGAACAAATGGACATTCCAAAAACTCTATTTTTACTAAGTAAAAAACACAATTCTACATATAAGTAAAAAAAAATACACTTCCAATGTGATGAAACTAATTACTTATTTTTTATTTATAATCTTAGCATAAAGTTGAGTGTTTTTTATATCAGAATGGCCAAGAACCTTGGACAAACTCTCAATAAGCATACCGTTCGCCAAACAAATAGCTGTTGCCATCGTATGTTGGGCGACGTGAAAAATTAGGTTCTTATGAATATCACAAATATCAGCAATCTCTTTCAGATAAGCATTTACTTTTGATTACTTGGTAAGGGATAATAATGGAAAGCTTAGGATAAGAAAAAGTCGTCAAAAAACAAAAGTTATGTGCAATATTCCTATACTCCCCGCGGCAAGTGCCATTCTTGAAAAATATAAGGATGTGGCAAAGTGCACAAGCAAACTCTTGCCTGTATCATGCAATCAGCGTATGAATAATTATCTCAAAAAAATTGCAGAAATATGCGGTACTCACAAAAATCTTAGTACACATATTGCCAGACATAGCTACGCCACAAGTATTTGCCTTGCAAACGGTGTAAGTATGGGAAATCTAGCAAAAATGCTGGGGGTATACTGATACATCCACAACAAAACACTTTACAGGTGCTAGATCAAAGTATTATGAAAGATATGCAGAAAGTAAATAGCTACTTGTCGGAATTGGAAATAAAATGAATACTGATAAAAAATAAGAATTATTTTTTAAGGATTAGAATGCTATTTAAAAGATTATCTGTAGCTTTGTGTAAATAATTAATAGTGGTTAATACCAAAGTTATATTACTAAATCAATTTACTATGCATACAGACTTGAAGCCCATAAATAAGGATGCAAGCAATCACGTTCTTACAAACCTAGAGAAGTTAGAGAAAAAGACGGCTGAAGAACGTCTAAAATTTATGGATGAAGACAGGTATGAAGAGATGATCACAAAGTGGGCATATTTTTGTTTGAAGGAAGATTCAAATAAGAAATATGAGGATGTCTTTCGATATGGGGGTAGTGGCGATGGTGGTATTGATGTTATTGCTTTCTATGATTTCAAAAATCAAATTTGCGACATTTATCAATGTAAACATTATAAAGATTCAATAGGTTATTCTGATATTAATAAAGAATTATGCAAATTCTTGTATAATACATTCATCGATTATATACCATTCCCTAAAACATACTATCTTGTTGCACCCCAAAATATAACGGGGCCTTTAGGAAGTTTGTTCAATGATCATGAAAAACTAAGGAATAGATTATGGGAAGATTGGGAAAAAAGTATAAAGAAAAAATTGGCAGTAAATATTACTAATGGTGAGAACGATAAGTTTAAGAAGCATGTGGATACATTTGATCTTTCAATAATAAAGCCCCTATCTCCAGACAAAATTATAGAAGGGTTAAGAAAAGAATATTGGTTATATTTCCAATATCTAGGAATTGATAGAACTTTGATACCAAGAGCCCACGCTGCCCCCCCTTCAACTGTAGCAGATTATGAATCTACTTATATCAACCATCTTGTGGATGCCTATTCAGATGCGAATAAATCGTCAATTACGCAAATTAATCTCAATGATGAAAATATGGCTATGTATAAAGCACATTTCACAGCATCAAGAGAACAATTCTATTTGGCTGAATCAGCTGCAATGATAGGAAAAGAGATATGCTCTGGAGGAAATGATGAATACAGTGAAATCAAGGATAACATTGAAGAGCATGTTATTGATGAATACTACTCGCAATACCATACTGATGGTTTTGAAAAAGTAAAAGCTGTAACAAAGAGTGCATCTCAATATCAGGTAGAAGAGATGAATTCCGTTAAACCAATTATTAGCTCAAGAGTATTAAAAGGTATGTGTTTTCAATTATCAAATGAGAATAAATTGATATGGGTAAAGAAAAAAATAAAATAGCAGTACTAAATAATCCGATAGAACATGCGATTAAGATTATAGTTGCTCTAAAATGTGCAATGACTCCATTGACACGTGACAGACTAGTGGCATATGAATATTTCGCTCTGCATTTAACTGACCTTAATAAAAATGCAGAAAGTCTATTTCCTCAAATTCCCTATCGAGCATGTACATACGTATGTAACCATACCGATATAACCATGGCTTTAGAGATTTTACTATCAAGAGATTTAATCAAGTATGCGATAAAGAATGATAGGCTATGTTATACATTGACTGAGGCCGGTAGCTTATTTGAAGAATATTTGCAGAATGAATATAAACAGCGACTCACGATTATGATGGTTAAAGTTGTATCACTACTGAAAGACAAAAGTGATGCAGACATCCAAGAGTATGTGGAGCAAAATATAGGGAAATGGGGTAGTGAATTTGAGCGAGAGTATATATTAATTAAAGATGTCAATCATGGATAATAAAGGATTCTATATAAAAACGATTCTTGCTACCGGAACAAAAGTTCAGGACTCACGTGTTGATTTCAACAAAGGTTGTAATTTGATTCACGGACAATCAGATACAGGCAAAAGTGTTGTTTTTTCGATTATTCAATATCTATTGGGACAAGAAGATCCTCCCAAAGAAGCAACTGAAGGAAAGGAATATGATACATTTTATATGCAAATATGTATGTTTTTTAATGATGAGGATGTCTATACCATACAACGTAAACTGACGGATAAAACAAAAGTTTATGTAAAACATTGTAGTATAGACCAGATTCATGACATGCATATCAAGCAAGAAATATACAGTGTGAAATCAAGTGAAAAGCCATCATCATACTCTTCCTTCCTATTAGAACTATGCGGCTTTGACAGTGCCATAAAGATAAAACAAAAAGATAGTAAATTCTCTAATTTGTATTATACACAGCTAAGACACCTGCTCATGTTGGGGGAGCAAAGGATTGTTGATGACAGGTCTATTTTCTTACCTTCAGGAATACCTAGTGATGTTACAAAAGAGAAAAGTGTTATCAGTTATTTATACTCGGGTGAAGGAGATCCTGAAATTGATGGATTAGAAGACAAAAAGTTGCGTAAAGCCAGAATTACAGGTAAAATAGAATATGTACAAGAGGAAATAAAACGCCTGGATCAAACTATCGAAGATATAGGAGACGTTTCATTTGCAGGATTAGAGGAAGCCTTAAATGTGAATAAAATTAAGAATGAAATTAAGAATGCCGCTCAAAAGCTAGACATACTGTACAAACAAAAACATACTAAAAATGAAGAGTTAGACAAATGGCAATCAAAAAATCTATTTGAGCAAGAGTTATATAATAGATTGTTACTATTAAAATCTCATTATGAATTAGATATAGAAAGATATAAAGGAATTGAAGAAGCACGTGAACTTCTATCAATCCTGACATACAGAGAATGTCCTAAATGTCATACTAAGCTGCAAACAGACTCGTTTGATTTAGAAGATGAGCAATTTATTGCTGCTATAGAGCAAGAAGCATATTCCGACCAGTGCAAGTTGAGAAGTTTGAATGAGTACATTAAAGAGAAAGAAACATATTTAAAAATATGTAAAGAAAAAATTAACCAACTTGAAATAGAAAACATTTCTATTAATAACCAGATTTCCGAAACAGAACCCAGGCTCACATCCTTTAGGGATTTATTAAAAAGAATTGAATTAAATTGGGAAAAAAAGACGAGATTAAAGCATCTTGAAGAGGATTCATTCAGATTGACCAAAGAGTTGAGTGAACTGAAAAAATCATTGACAAATAAGCAAGTATTAACTATTCCGTCACGCAATAAACTACCAGCAAAAGAATTCTATGATACCGTAAAGGAAAAAATGGTGGCATGGAATCTTGAGAATCATGAAACAATAGTGATGAATCTGGATGATTTTGACTTTACACTTGGCGGTAAACGTCGTATTACTTGTGGTAAAGGCTATAGAGGTATTACTGCTACAGCAATCATGATGTCATTAGTAGAGGATTGTATTTACAGAAATGTACCTTTTACTCGGTTACTTGTGACTGATTCGCCAATCACAGCTCACTTTGGTAAAGAGGATAAAAAAACAGATGCAGATGATTTAGAAGAAAACGTTCAACGTTCTTTCTTCCAATATATGGAAGATAAAAACTGGAACTATCAATTAATCATGATGGACAATAAACATCCATATACAGACCAAAGGAAAACAATGAAGAATATTCATTTTATTGAATTTTCAGAAACCGGTAGAAAGGGGTTTTATGTAGGAAAAAGGAAAGAATAAACAAATTTAGAATTTAATATAAATTTCCTGCATAAAACATGCAAGAAAGTAATATTAAGTCAGTTTTTTATTCTAAACTCATTTCATCAAATATAATCATTGGAGAAGAAGATACTTGGGTCCTAAATCGTGAAACAGATTGTTACTAAGTATCTCCAAAATAAACTATTATACGTTTTTTAGCAACTTACATGCCTACTGAAGTCCAGTTGAAATTTTCCCGGAGCTTACTATTATCAAACAGAATACTTTACTTTTCATTGAAATCCAATAGTTCTTGATAGGAATAGTCGCAAGCTTGAGTTTGAAAAGCCGATGACTTTAAACGTTTTTTCAAGTCCGCTTTTGTTTGGCCTAAGTCCTCTTTAACCAACACAACGCCCCCATCATTATCTACGATAAATGCTCCTCCATAGTTATTCGGATATGATAGTTTGTCAGAACGGCTTACACTAAAAATGGCATTCAGCTTTTCATGAAGTTCTATTGATTTAGCCTCATTTTTATTATGTGAGGTTATAGGGCTAACAATGGCACTTTCTGGGAAGCAGAATTGTTTTCGGCCCTTTAAGGACAAGCGGAATAGAACAACGGGAAAGCTATACAACTCATGAAGAATAATATGCGTTTCATAATCGAATCAAACTTATAAAGAGAAACTAAACTCAACTACAAAATATTTAATCAAGACTTACTATATTTCCTAAAAGCAGATACAGCTTGAAATATACCATAAGCAATTGCTATCTTACCCAATAGAAAAGCAGCAGTACCTCCTATTAGTCTCAAAACAGATCGAGTATCATTATAAAAATCCGACAATTCTTCCAATCCATCCGGAAGCCACAAATATTGAATAGCAGCACTCCAATAATTATGATTAGCTAACAGATAAATACAATTGCTTTCCCAAGGAAATGCCACACCATCTTTAGCCATGACGAAGAAAGCATAGAATAATTGCCAAACTACAACAGTAAATAGAACTCCGGTAGTCCAACTGAGTCCGTGATTATTAGAAAACTTATTCAGTTTCAATAATAAAATATCACTTACTGATCGTAAACTCAATTTCAGAGATTTAGTATATGCATTCATCTCATAAGACTTGAATATCAGTGCTTGAGGGCGGTCCATATTTCCTTCCATACAATATTTCAATTGCCTAAAAACTTCCCGCTGTTTCTTCCAATACTGCGAATCCTTATCACCAGATTGAGCATTAAGCTTTTTAATATCAAACCACGTTATACTGGTAGTTATTATATTGGTTAATATACTCCCTTCAACAGTAATTTTATCGAATGAATCAAGATTGGTATTCAAGAAAGACGTACACCCGAGATTTGAGCCCATAACATTCAATTCAGAACCGGATTTACTATCTGATTGGAATGCTTGGAATATGACTGAAGAATTATTGATAAATGATTTAAAATGCAATTTATGGGCCGTTACATTGTTAAATTGAATATTTGTATCATAGTTAATACCTTCAAGCAATAAAGTATCAGTAATATCAAAATCTTCAAATATAATATCACCAGCCAAATCCTTACTTGGAACTATCTGCACGTTCTCACAAAACAATCTTTCGTCTTGAATATCACTTTTGATTATTAGCCCTTCTGAAAGTTTAGGGTTCTTTATGTATACATTATTCAAGCTTCCTCTTTGAGGATTAGCTTTATCACCCTTGATTATTTTCACTTTCTTCTTAAACTCCCCACCAATTATACTTAGGCGATCACACTTTACTGCAATAATATTAAATTCATCATTATAAGTCCCATCATTAAATATAATACTATCAACTTTTGCTCCCCACAAATAAACATTTTCATCAATAACACTTTCTCTAAAGAGGTAGTTTGAAGCGGAGACGGCCTGGAACCTAATCTTTCCTTGCACCTTAGAATTTGACAAAGAAAATCCAATAGCTGGTATTTGAATATTACTTAACATTATAGAGCCACTAACTGTAGTAAAATCAAGAGTAAAACCATTTTGATTACATATAATAAAATCCACACATATACCTTTAGTAACAGTAGTATTATCAATTAGGATTCCTCTTTCAAATATTGATGGTCTATGATTAAGGCCTCTGACAACAATTCCACAAGTAGTACAGTTTCTAATTATTAGAGAATTAGAAATATCGTTTGCTAAAACATCATTGACATCCTCCCTTGTCCTACAACCAATGATACAAAGTTTTTCATCGAAAATGCAATTTTCAAAAACAACCCAACTACCCAAAACAGTTTCTTCAAAAACTACGGACCGCTTAAAATGGCAATTCACAAACTTGAAGCTATGATAACTGCTACCACTATAATTGACATCTTCGTCAAATTCCTGACCTTTACAAGAAACTATATCACTCATAAAATTACTTTTTTAATAGAGTTCTGTCTTTACTCTCTATTTACAAAGGTAGTATTTTAGCGGAAGTAATCACAAAAACATCACTGATTTTTTGGGTCAAAAAGTGTAATTAACAACTCAACAGAAATATAATTTAAAGAGGCAACCGGATTTAAAATCCGACTACCTCTTCCTTATCAATTCGTCATCACGAAATTATCCTTAATCTAAAACAACTCCTTGACTATTGTCCTATCCAGCGTACGAGCATAATGCCGTGTCATTTGAAGATTAGTGTGACTGAGCATCATCGCCACACATTCCATCGATATCCCATTGGCAAGCGCATAAGTCGCAAAAGTATGTCTGGAAAGGTGCGTGGTTATCATCTTGTTAATTTCGCAAATATCTCCCAATTCTTTCAGGTACGCATTCATCTTCTGATTGTACATTACCGGTAATAGTACATCATGTACAAGACTAAGTTTATCGTCTGCATACTTTTCAAGGATTCTCAAAAGAATATCCCTGAGTGGAATCTTGCACATGATTTTTGTTTTCTGCCGGATTTTCCGAATCCACTTCACTCCATTGGAGCCTACCACTATATCCAATGCTTTAAGTTGCTTAACATCCGAAAAGACAAGGCCTGTGTAGCAACAAAAAGAAGTATCACACACCTGGACCAACCGGGATATTACAATTTCTTTGCTGAGTATTTTCTGAATTTCAGAATCTTCAAGGAAATTGCGGTCTACTGCCTCAAGCGTGAATTTATATTCAACGAAAGGGTCTTTCTTTAACCATCCTTTTGCCAGGGAAAGAAGGATAATCTTTTTGAAGTTCTTCAGATATTTAGTCGAAGTATTGTGACTACACCCTTTCTTTGTCAATAACCAAAACATATAGTCTTTAACGAACTGCTGAGACATTCCACTCAGAAAAAAACTTTTTCGGTAAGTGTCCCAAACAAAGTCCTGTACATGTTGCAGAGTTGTCTCATAACGCTGTGCTGTTGCAGTAGCCATACTAATTCCAACAAGTTTCTTACACTTATCATTATGTTCACGAAAGACATCGAATAAACTACAATTTCCGAATCACGTTGAATTTTCAGAATACTCCCATTGATCACATCAAGGTATAGGTTCAATTCCTTCCCCTCACGTTTTTTTGTCCACAGCTCTGCCTTTATCGACATTCCAAAGTTGGGGTAAAATCGTTTTCTTTATTGATACATCCGCACGAACACCGTTTACAGTAATCCTCATAAGAATCGGCGCCTCACCATGCCGATTCAACTTTATCCTACGAATGTAGAATAGGAGGCTAAAAGTTACTCTTTCCATCTTTCTTTAGTTCTTTAATTTCACATTGCGAAATCACTAAATCAGAGGCAATTCAACAGCCCGCAAAATATTGAAAAAACAAAGAATTACAATCTCATTCAGTGACAAAAAAATACAGAATAAAAAGGATTGGGTTAAATTACATCGTTTGATAGTTGGGAATACATAATTATATGCTTCGTTTTGATAGCATTCAACTTTCAAAAACAAGATTTAAGTATAAAACCTAAATCCTGAAACTTCTTAATTACACAAAATTTTGGAAAGAGTCACGTAAAATCTGTACAATATTTAATACTACAACAGTTTCTTTACAAATAAAATCAACACCAAATTGAGCTTTCTTAAGCTCCATCTATGTTCAATACATGAAGCTTAAGATGTAAAAGTCTAATCTATCTTTGATATAAGTATAGCCAAATCATTACTCAATTTTTCATCTGTAATCTTGGCATATAGTTGAGTAGTTTTTATATTAGTGTGTCCCAAAACCTTAGATAGGCTCTCAATAGGCACACCGTTTGCCAAGCAAACAGTCGTTGCCATCGTATGGCGGGCAACATGAAAGGTCAGATTTTTATGAATACCACATACATCAGCAATCTCTTTTAAATAAGCATTTACTTTTTGGTTACTTGGAACCGGAAACAAATAAGTCGAATCAGGATTATCATATTTTGAAATTAAACTTTTAGGAAGATTAAACAGACGCACATTTGTTGTTTCACCACTTTTATTACGGTTCATACGCAACCATAAATTTCCGTCGTGAGCAATATACAAATGTTCTTTGGATAAATTCTTTATATCTATATAAGATAAGCCTGTAAACGATGAAAAAACAAAAAGGTCTCTGATTAACTCCAACCGCTTAATATCAAAATTCTTCTCTATGATTTTTTGAAGCTCTTCTTTAGTCAAATATCCTCTATCCACCTTTTGTAGTTTGATCTGATACTCTAAGAATGGATTCTTTATTATATAACCATTATTTAAAGCAAGGATAATTATTCGTTTGAAAAACTGTAAAAACTTAGCAGTTGTATTGTGTGCACAATGCGCCGTAACACGTAAGTAAACCTCAAATCCACAAATAAATGCATGATTAATATTTTCCAGAATTATATCTTCTAAGCATTTAGTTCGAAGATAGCCCTGTAGATGTTTACGCGTAGTCTCATATTTTCGATAAGTCGTAGCGGATTTGCTTATACCAACCTGTTTCTTTATACTCTCATTATGCAATTCGAATAATGAAAGTAAATAATGTAACTTTTTATCTGCTCCAGTAAAAGTATCTCTAACCTTTCTAGAAGTAGTCATTTGTCCATATAAAGTCTGTTGATAAAAAATCTGATTTAACCTGAACCTGATACTTTTCAAAAATAAGTTTGTTTGTTTAGCACTACTCCCTACACATTGATGCAATCGGATATTCCAATTAGCTATTAATGATTTCTGGCCAGTACTAATCTCTGTACTTTCACCATTGATAGTGATACGAACCATAATCGGATGTAGGCCGTCCATGTGATTCTGTCTTTTCTTCAAAAAGAATAATAAGGAAAATGTTTGTCTCATAATGATAGGCTTTAAATTAAACAATTTCCAAAGGAGAGCAAAAACAATAATACAATAAAGCAAAAAAGTATCTTTTTGAGAAACAAGAGGACAATTAACTCATTATGTGAAAGATAGATATTAAATCGTGGACATTTTTCAGTTCAATTTTGGGACACGATTTAGCCACCCTCAACATCTATTTTTAATGCCTAATTAGAACAAGCGGCAAAGGGGATATATAGTAAACACCTAATTATCAACACAATACAACACATCATTAAATAGGTTCGGGAGATTTGGAGCACTAAAAACCCCTTGTAAATCATTGATTTGCAAGGGGTTACATTCCAAGCGGAGAGACAGGCTCTCGAACTCATACTTTCAGAAAATATCACAAAATCACAATTTACTGATAATCAAACATCAATCAAGGTATAGAGTAAAACTAAATCTTTCTAAATGTCTTTTGCTATCTCAATTATTGGGTGTATATTTGGGTGTAGAATTTCAAACGCACCCAATTATGAATATCAAACGTAACATTATTTTTGCATTGGAGAGCCGGAAGAAAAACGGTGTGCCAATCGTAGAGAACGTTCCTATCCGTATGCGTGTCATATACGCAAGCCAACGCATCGAGTTTACAACAGGCTACCGGATTGACGTAGCCAAATGGGATGCAGACAAACAAAGGGTAAAGAACGGATGCACCAACAAGCTAAAGCAAAGCGCATCCGAAATAAATGCGGACTTGCTGAAATACTATGCCGAAATGCAAAACGTGTTCAAGGAGTTTGAGGTACAGGAAGCCATGCCTACCACCCAACAGTTAAAGGATGCGTTCAATTTACGAATGAAAAATACAAGTGAAGAACAGCAGAAAGAAGCGAAAATTAGTTTTTGGGAAGTGTTCGATGAGTTTGTAAAGGAGTGTGGCAATCAGAATAATTGGACGGCATCCACATACGAGAAATTTGCAGCGGTGAAAAACCACTTAAAAGAGTTCAAGGAAGATGTAACCTTTGAATACTTCAACGAGTTCGGGTTGAACGAATATGTCAATTTCTTGCGCGACAAGAAAGACATGAGAAATAGTACCATCGGCAAACAGATGGGATTCCTCAAATGGTTTCTGCGCTGGAGTTTCAAGAAAGGACATCATCAGAACATTGCATACGATACATTCAAACCCAAATTGAAAACCACCTCTAAAAAGGTGATATTTCTGACATGGGAAGAATTGAACAAACTGAAAGATTACCAAATACCGCATGTCAAGCAGTATTTGGAACGTGTCAGGGATGTCTTTCTGTTCTGTTGTTTCACAAGCTTACGGTACTCGGATGTTCGCAACTTGAAAAGAAGCGATGTGAAACCCGACCATATTGAAGTTACCACAGTCAAGACAGCGGACAGTCTGATAATCGAACTGAACGACCACAGCAAAGCCATTCTTGAAAAATACAAGGATGTTCATTTCGAGAATCACATGGCATTGCCCGTCATCAGCAATCAGAAGATGAACGATTATCTGAAAGAGCTGGGTGAACTGGCGGAAATCAACGAGCCTGTACGTGAAACCTACTACAAGGGGAATGAACGTATAGATGAAGTCACACCCAAATACGCTTTGTTAAGCACCCATGCCGGAAGAAGGACTTTCATCTGCAATGCGCTGGCTCTCGGAATCCCTGCACAAGTGGTTATGAAATGGACGGGACACAGCGATTACAAAGCCATGAAGCCCTACATTGACATAGCGGATGACATTAGAGCCAATGCCATGAACAAGTTCAATCAACTATAAAAGTATCAATTAGTTTCATAAACAGTTATCAATAAGTATATTTGCAGAAACCATTATCACAATATGAACAACAAGGAATCAAACATAGAAAAAACGAACCTAAATGCATTCATACACGCTATCGGTTCGGAAATAGAACAGGCGCAAGTAAGGCTGATTGTCGCAGCCAATGCGCAAATGCTGTTCCACTACTGGAAAGTGGGCAACTATATTCTCTATCATCAGCAACAGCAAGGATGGGGAAGTAAAATCATAAAGCAACTGGCAAAGGATATCCGGCTGAATTTTCCTGAAAAGAAAGGATATTCAGAACGCAACCTTACCTATATGTGTCAATTCGCAAGGTCATATCCTCTGAATGTACTACAAAGTTTTATTGATACGGATGCAAGGCTGTCTGTTCCAACCATACAGAATGTTACTAATGAAGTGTTGAAACTGAACGACAAACAATTTACGCAGGAACTTACTGCGCAAATACAATCCACTGTTTGTCAGCCTTTAGAAATTACGCAGGAAGTTCCTGCGCAATTTCAAGATGTAGAGAAAACCGTTTCTGCCATTTATAGGATGGGGATTAGAGAGATAGAAAAAGTTTTCTTGACCTCTCCCGTTTCCAAAATAAACTGGGCAAGCCAAATGGCTATACTTGACAGTTCGCTACCGTTAGGCATAAGCTATTGGTACATGAAGCAGTCCGTAGAAATGGGCTGGAGCAGCAATGTTCTTAAAATACAAATTGAAACCAACCTGTACAGCAGACAAATCAGCAATAATAAGGTAAACAATTTCACAGCCACGCTTCCTGCACCGCAAAGCGACCTCGCCAATTACCTGTTGAAAGACCCGTACATCTTTGATTTGGCTGGAACTAAAGAGAAAGCAGATGAAAGGGACATAGAAGAACAGTTGGTTAAGCACGTTACCCGTTACTTGCTGGAAATGGGCAATGGCTTTGCTTTCGTTGCACGACAGAAGCATTTCCAAGTCGGAAACAGCGATTTCTATGCAGACCTGATATTATATTCTATTCCACTGCACGCATATATCGTGGTAGAATTAAAGGCTACCCCATTCAAACCGGAGTATGCAGGGCAACTGAACTTCTACATCAATGTGGTGGATGATAAACTGAGGGGAGAGAATGACAACAAGACTATCGGGTTGTTGCTGTGCAAGGGAAAAGACGAAGTTGTAGCACAATACGCATTGACAGGCTATGACCAGCCGATAGGCATCAGCGATTACCAACTGAGCAAGGCTATACCTGAAAACTTAAAATCGGCTCTGCCAAGTATAGAAGAAGTGGAAGAAGAACTGGCTTCCTTTCTTGATAAAGACAAAAATCCATAAACCCAAGATATATGGCAGGAGAAATACTAATTATGATTCCCCAATACGGTGAACTCAACCGAATATACAGTGACTTTATTGTAAGCCATACTTTTTCTTTTGACAAGCAGAAATTCATCACGAACTTCTACAAGCAATACAATGACACAAAAGCTTTTGAAGCCGCTATCCTTGAATTGGTACTTGACAAGCAGAAAGAACAGTACACTCTGATTCTCGACAGTCTAAGAGCCGAGATAGAGAAAAACATGATGCTTTACGAAAAATATCCATTGCTTGATGATGAGATAATTTCTCGTGTGTGCTACCATTTCGCTGATAGATATAATATTGATATAGAGGAACAACTGGAGGTTACACAAAGACTAAACAAGCCTTTGAACGAGGCATATAACAGATATGATTCTATTGGTTACAGGGAACATACGGCAGAAGAAGAAAAGCAAGCCGAAAAGGAATATGAACGCTGCAAGGCTGAATATGAGAAAGAAAAAGAAGAACTGAACAGGCTTTATGAATTGCAAAAGCAAGCAAGAAAAGAGGCTTTCCAATATATAGAGAACTGCTGCGGAGATATTTATAAATTGAGTTTCCATTTTATGGAAATATTAGCAAAATATATTCCCGTAGCTAAAGATAAACCGGAAGAGCTAACCAAGCCAAGCGAACCCGATATGCAAGAAGAAGCACCCAAAGAGGAACAACACGAATATTTCGACATGGAGTTGCTTTCGCACGTTTACACGACCTGCGTAGGAGAACAATTCGAGAATATTTCCGAATATGATTTCTATGCTTGTATGAATCTGCACCCCGGCAAATGCAAGCTGAAAATAAAAACGAGAGAGAAAATACGTGTCTGCTACCTGATATTCCTGATGGGTGAACGACTGCCCAAACTTGACAGGGAGAATTGGAAAAAGAATATCCTCAAAATGCTGGATATTGAAGAGAACTATTACAAGTCAAAATACAAGGAACCTGTTTCCGATTTCCCAAGTGACAGCAACCAGAAGTTCGCCAAAGAAATGGACGCAATATTCCGATAATCCGTGATATACCCTGACATATTACGAAATAACCACTTTTACCACTCAAATTAATTTTTGAGTGGTATTTTTATTGTCTGATATTCAAAGAAATAATAAAATATTCCATTTGCACTAACCACATCCTTACCACTTACAAACCTACCTAATTTTGCATCGTTCGAGAACAGAAATAACAGCCAGTGCGCAGGGCTGATTGTTAAACGACTAAATAGATTAGACGATGACAAATCTTCAAGAGTTATTATCAAAACCCGTCTGGCAGATGACAGGCGAAGAGTTCATATTCTTAAGCAAGCACGCTTCCGGTCAAACGGAAATGCAGCCACAGCCCGTTACGGACACAGAAAGGAAGTATGTGTACGGAATACTGGGCATTGCCAAACTGTTCGGGTGCAGCCTGCCCACCGCCAACCGCATCAAGAAAAGCGGAAAGATTGACAAGGCAATCACCCAGATAGGACGCAAGATTATCGTAGATGTGGAGCTTGCCCTTGAACTGGCCGGGAAGAAAACAGGAGGACGAAAATAACGGGAGGCATGGCTATGGACTATATTAAAGAGACTAAGGACATATCGGCAGAAGAAGCCATTATCCTTTGGCAAGCCTCACGTTTGAGCCTGTCGAAAAGTTATGAGAAAGCACCTGAAATCCTCAAAGTACATAGTTCTGTCATTGGGACATTGGGCAATTTCAGCGCATCCATCGGCAAAGCCAAAAGTAAAAAGACATTCAATGTATCGGCTATCGTAGCCGCCGCATTGAAGAACGGCACAGTGTTGCGGTATGTGGCGGAACTGCCGGAAGATAAGCGGAAAGTGCTTTATGTTGATACAGAGCAAAGCCCTTACCATTGCCTGAAAGTCATGACACGCATTTTGCGGATGGCCGGCTTGCCTGATGACAGGGACAATGAGAACCTTGAATTTCTCGCTTTGAGAAAATACACGCCTGAGCAACGTATCAGGATTGTAGAACAGGCGATCTACAACACTCCCGACATTGGTCTTGTAATCATAGACGGCATCCGTGATATGGTGTACGACATCAATAGCCCCGGTGAATCCACACGCATCATATCCAAGCTGATGCAGTGGACGGACGACAGGCAGATACACATCCATACGATACTGCATCAGAACAAGGGGGATGAGAATGCGAGAGGGCATATCGGTACGGAGTTGAACAACAAGGCGGAAACCGTATTGCAGGTAGAAAAGGACAAGGGCAACGGTGACATCAGCCATGTTTCAGCCATTCACATACGAGCAATGGACTTTGAGCCTTTTGCGTTCCGCATCAACGACAAAATCCTTCCCGAACTTATAGAGGGTTACAAACCCGAAACAAAGAAACCGGGAAGACCCGAAGAAGAGAAGTTCGACCCTTACAGGCATATCACCGAGCAGCAGCACCGCATCGCATTGGAAGCCGCATTCGGTCTGAAAGAGGAATATGGTTACAAGGAACTGGAAGATGCTTTAATCAAGATCTATATGTCCGTGGGTGTAAAACTGAACCATAAAAAGGCAGTATCGCTCATCACCATGCTCCGCAACAAGCGGATGATAGTGCAGGAGAACGGCAGGAAATACACCTTCATGCCCGACTTCCACTATTAGCCCATTTCCCTGCAATCACTTCACTTTATTCTCGGGGTGTATATATTAGAAATATAGTGAAGTGATTCTGAAATGGGATTAAATCACTTCACTTTATTACCGTATCCTATATATACGAGAATTTAGTGAAGTGGTTATAGACCGTACTTCCTAAAAAGGTACGGGCGAAAAGAAAAACGAATCAATTTACCAACTACTAAAACAATCATTTTATGGATATACAGACAGCCAAGCAAATCAGGATAGCAGATTTTCTGCACAGTTTGGGATATTCTCCCGTCAAGCAACAAGGTATCAACCTGTGGTATAAATCACCGTTAAGGGAAGAAGCAGAAGCTTCGTTCAAGGTAAATACCGAACGTAACCAATGGTATGACTTCGGTTTGGGCAAAGGTGGCGGTATCATTGAACTGGCTGCACACCTATATGCTACCGACCATGTACCTTATATTTTAAAACGGATAGCGGAACAGGCACCGCATGTGCGCCCGGTATCTTTCTCTTTTGGTAAGCAAAACTCTTCCGAACCGAGTTTCCAACAGTTGGAGATTGTTCCGTTATCATCCCCTGCCCTGCTTGCCTACTTGCAGGGAAGAGGAATAAATATGGAACTGGCAAAAAGAGAATGTAGTGAAGCCCGTTTCACCCACAATGGCAAACGGTACTTTGCCATCGCCTTTCCCAATGGTTCGGGTGGATTTGAGGTTCGCAACCGTTATTTCAAGGGTTGCATCGCACCCAAGGAAATCTCCCACATCAGACAATCGGGGAAAGCGAGGAATACCTGTTATGTATTCGAGGGATTCATGGACTACCTCTCCTTTCTGACATTGAGACAGGAGAGCTGCCCGAATTATCCGGAGTTGGACGGACAGGACTACATTGTATTGAACTCAGTATCGAATGTAAACAAGGCTCTCTATCCGTTGGGCAGCTACGAACGCATCCACTGTTTTTTTGACAACGACCATGCAGGCATGGAAGCTCTCCGACAAATCCGCAAGGAATACGGCAGAGACCTGTACATCCGTGACGCTTCGCAGACTTACAACGGATGCAAGGACTTGAACGAATACTTACAGAAACAGGCTGAGAGAAAAGGGCAAGTCCAATCCGTCAAAGGGGTGCGCAGCCAGTCACCGAAAAAGAAAAACGGCTTTCGGTTATAGCCCACTATAACTACACGCTCCGCTTTCGTAGTTGTGGGCTCTCCCGAGGGGATTAGGGCTTTGCCCTAATGACCCACTCAGGGCGTTTCTCCCCTGAGAACCCGGAGCAAAGAGTGACCCTCTCTTTGCAATCTCCGCTTATGGGTTGTACCCCTAAGAACCCCACTGCGGAAGCGAAGAAACAATCTATTGCGAACAATAAAACAGAACAGCTATGGCAACAAAATCAAGCATACATATCAAGCCTTGCAACATTGCATCAAGCGAGGCTCATAACCGTAGGACTGCCGAGTATATGCGTAACATCGGCAAGTCCAAAATCTATATCGTTTCTGAACTCTCAGCCGACAACGAACAGTGGATAAATCCCGGCTTCGGCACTACCGAATTGCGGACACATTACGACAACATCAAACGGATGGTCAAGGAAAAGACCGGACGTGCCATGCAGGAGAAAGAACGTGAACGCAAAGGCAAGAACGGAAAAATAATCAAAGTGGCAGGGTGTTCGCCAATCCGTGAAGGTGTGCTGCTCGTCAGACCAAACACCACATTGGCAGATGTGCGTAAATTTGGCGAGGAGTGCAAACAACGCTGGGGTATCACTCCGCTGCAAATCTTTCTGCACAAAGATGAAGGACATTGGCTGAGCGGACAACCCGAAGCCGAAGATAGGGAGAGTTTCCAAATTGGTGGAAAGTGGTTCAAGCCGAATTATCACGCTCATATCGTTTTCGATTGGATGAACCACGATACAGGAAAGAGCTGTAAACTAAATGACGAGGATATGACCGAAATGCAGAGTTTGGCTTCTGACATTCTCTTGATGGAACGAGGACAATCTAAAGCCGAAACAGGCAAGAAACATCTGGAACGTAACGATTTCATCATAAAGAAACAGAAAGCCGAACTGCAACGTATAGAGGAAACCCAAAGGTACAAGGAGCAGCAGGTAACTCTTGCTGAACAAGAACTCAAACAGGTAAAATCCGAGATACGCACGAACAAACTCAAAAGCGTAGCCACCGATGCGGCCACCGCCATAGCAAGCGGAGTCGGTTCTCTTTTCGGAAGTGGAAAACTGAAAGAGTTGGAGCATAGCAATTCGGAACTGCATCAGGAAATAGCAAAACGTGATAAAAGCATTAATGGTTTGAAAATCCAAATGAAGCATATGCAGGAACAATATGGCAAACAGATTCGAAATCTTCAAGGAATACATAACCAAGAACTTGAAGCAAAAGACAAAGAAATATCACGATTGAACACCATTCTTGAAAAAGCGTTCAACTGGTTTCCTTTACTCAAAGAGATGTTGAGAATGGAAAAACTCTGCTATGCCATCGGATTTACCAAAGATATGGTAAACAGTCTTTTGACAAAAAAAGAAGCAATCAGATGCAATGGGAAAATCTATTCCGAAGAGCACAGACGAAAGTTTGACATCAAGAACGATATTTTCAAGGTAGAGAAAAGTCCAACCGATAGCAGTAAACTTGTGCTAACCATAAACAAGAAGCCAATTGGAGATTGGTTCAAGGAACAAATGGAAAAATTGTGGCAAAGTTTACGTCACACGACAGAAGAACCAAGAAAAAATAGAGGATTAAAGCTATAATTTGATAATATCAAGCAAGTATCAGGATGTTTTTTCTTATTTTTGTCTGACAAAAATAATATATATAATATGAACTGGATATACAAAAACCACGAACTTAAAACATCGGGTTGTTATAATATGAACTTTCTGTTCAACAATGGTAAATTTTACATAATGGATAATCATTTAGCTGCTGCTTGGTGTTGGTTACAAAAAATAGACACATCCAAAAGATATGGACTATTTCATATTGACAGACACTATGATTTATTAAATAACCTGACCGATGATTTTATAGCAGAGAATAGGAGTGAATTAATTAATAAAGATTTCTTTTTTTACTTATCTTTAAAAGATAACATGAACAACCAAGCTATTAGATATGATAATTATATTGATGCTTTTAACAAACTACACCCCAATCTTCTACAGCAAATTTATTATGCAACACATAAAGATGGAACGGATCAAAATGGCACAAGTCTTGAGCATATAAATACATACGAGCCTAACTTGTGGGAATTAGATACTAATATTAATTATTGGCTCACTGAATGTCATAAAGATATAGACCAATGGATTGTTAATATTGACTTAGATTTCTTTTTTACAGGAGAAGATGGTGAGTGTTCTCAATTCATCACAAGAAAATACATAAAGAATATTTGTAAAGAGATAAAAAACTCACTGCCCAAAATAGATGTTGTAACAATTGCAATTAGTCCAGAGTTTTGTAATGGATGGGGGAATGCTTTCAATATATTGAGAGTAATCACTACTGAGCTAGATATTTATATGCCATATAAGTATAAAAGATATAAGAAACATTCTTTTTTATTTTAATGACAGCTATTTTAGTATACATCTTGAATACCCCTATTAAAGACATGATACTTATTAATGATTGCGATATAATTAGAGCAGATAAGCTAAATGAAATAGAAACAGTAGAATTTCCTAATTCCACTTGCATTTCAACGTGCCAATGGTGCAAACTAAGAAAAATAGTACATAAAGATTATAACTCATGCTATTGTGAAAATCCTATATGTAGATTAAAAAATACTCGTTCAACCATTTTCCCATTTATAAATATCCCTTTCCTCCAAGAACGAATATGGACAGAATGCGAAATTGGTTATTTTGATATTATAAAAAAGACAAAAGACTATAGACCGATTAAAATTGACCACATAATAATCAATTCCATCAAAGTACTAAGAATTTCTCAGCAACATCACTCATACGGTTATCGTTATGGTCGAGACGATCTTGAATTATCATATAGTTATGAAATTTCAGTAGAGATTTATAATCATGAGAATGAACAACATATCAATCACATATTCACATCAAATGATCTCATTCGGAAAGAGCCATGGGGCGAATATGATAAATCTAAAGCTCTAACAATGAAGTATCTATTTCAGAAGACTATTCCTTTGTTGAATGAATATGTAAAGTATCAAAAACCCATAAATCTGGTTAATTTCAACTACATTGAAAAAACATTGCCACAAAGAAACAATTATACCTCTAATGTTCATCGTTTTAACAAATCCGATGCACTGAATATTATATACAGCATGGAAATAAAAAATATAAATGGCAATAAAATTATCAGATTTGGAGCTAGAATGGGAGAATATATAAATTTCTATATAGCAAATCTAATAAATTCCATCCTAAATATTAATCTAAAATATGACATACAGACCAAAACAATATATTCAGAACTCCCATATATTTCCCAACAAAGAACATATGGTTCTTTAAAAGAATACATTTCTTGCCTGCTCTATTTAGGCATTATAAAAAACTATAATGATAATCTTGCAAAACAAGAGTATCTGATAGCAGTACCAATAGAAGGCCTTTCATTAACTTCCAAAATCAATTTTGTTGAAAAATTAATTCCAAGTAAAGAGTTAATTCAAATTTTCAGTTTCTTTTCAAATATGGATGCAACGCATTTTCAAGATGGCATAACTAGAGTTGGACGAGATGACAAAGAGTGGAAAGAATTATCTTTTACATTTCCTTTACTTTCGGATTTTAGACCAAATATGGCATTAATACAGAAAATAAATGAACTGCTACAAATAAAATTAACCTTTTACCAATCAAAAAATGATTCTAATTCGATAGGGTATTCTTATTTTGAAATATATGATGATGATTATATTGGAGGTTTGGCATGTAACAGAACAGATTTAGGATCTACTGAACTTAGAAAAACATCTTTTCACAAATTAGTTTGCGCTATTATGGATTACTATCTTCATAAACCCGAAGAATTCACTAAATTCACCAGTAACAATTAGATATTCAAAACTTTAACAGTTTAATATATAAACATTAATTTTTATCAAAAACACCCAACTTCACATTATCGGGTGTAAAGCTGGGTGCAATTCTTGTAAACTATTGATTTTCAATGTTTATTGCGGAGAGACAGGGATTCGAACCCCGGGTACCTCGCGGTACAACGGTTTTCAAGACCGCCGCAATCGACCACTCTGCCACCTCTCCAAAAACTCCTTTATCAGAAGTGCTTTCCGTTGAAAGCGGTGCAAAGGTACGAATCATTTTTAAATCTGCAAACAATCTGACATTTTTTTCACGAAATAATCGTATTTTTGCAGCCTATAATAAGTATAAAGACATGATATATCCTCAAAATTTTGAGCAAAAGATAGGATTCGACCAAATAAGGCAGTTACTGAAAGACAAGTGTCTCAGCACTTTAGGCGAAGAACGGGTTTCAGACATGAGCTTTTCCGAGCAATTTGAAGAAGTGGAAGAGAAACTGAACCAGGTAACTGAATTTGTGCGCATCATTCAGGAAGAAGACGGATTTCCCGATCAATTCTTCTTCGATGTCCGCCCATCACTAAAACGGGTACGGATAGAAGGTATGTATTTGGACGAACAAGAACTATTTGACCTACGCCGTTCATTAGAGACTATTCGTGATATCGTACGTTTTCTACACCGGAATGAAGAAGAGGAGGAAAACGATGTACCCTACCCCAGCCTGAAGCGGTTGGCAGGAGACATTGCCGTATTCCCCCAACTGATTGGCAAGATAGACGGTATCCTTAATAAATATGGAAAAATAAAAGACAATGCGTCCAGCGAACTGGCCCGTATCCGTCGGGAACTGTCCAATACGATGGGAAGTATCTCCCGATCATTAAACAGTATCCTACGCAATGCACAGTCTGAAGGCTATGTAGACAAAGACGTAGCTCCGACCATGCGTGACGGTCGTCTCGTTATTCCTGTCGCTCCGGGATTAAAACGAAAGATCAAAGGTATCGTGCACGATGAATCGGCAAGTGGAAAGACCGTATTCATCGAACCGGCAGAGGTGGTAGAAGCCAACAACCGTATTCGTGAACTCGAAGGGGATGAACGACGGGAAATCATTCGTATCCTTACAGAGTTTTCAACTATACTGCGCCCGTCTATTCCTGATATTCTTCAGTCGTATGAGTTTCTGGCAGAAATTGACTTTATCCGTGCGAAAAGTTATTTTGCCATACAGACCAACAGTCTGAAACCGACAGTAGAAAAGGAACAGCTATTGGACTGGACAATGGCAGTGCATCCCTTACTGCAACTGTCTTTAGCCAAACATGGGAAAAAAGTAGTTCCGCTGGATATAGAACTAAACCAAAAGCAGCGTATCCTTATCATTTCCGGTCCGAATGCAGGAGGTAAGTCTGTCTGTCTGAAAACAGTCGGTTTGCTGCAATATATGTTGCAATGCGGTATGCTGATTCCTTTGCACGAACGCAGTCATGCAGGTATGTTCAGCAGTATCTTCATCGATATCGGTGACGAACAGTCCATCGAAGATGACCTGAGTACTTATTCTTCGCACCTGACCAACATGAAAATCATGATGAAAAGCTGCAATGAACGCAGCCTCATCCTGATCGACGAGTTCGGAGGAGGTACGGAACCACAGATCGGAGGAGCCATCGCCGAAGCTGTGCTGAAACGTTTCAATCAGAAAGGAACGTTCGGAGTAATAACGACTCACTATCAGAATCTGAAGCATTTTGCCGAAGATCATGAAGGAGTAGTCAACGGTGCCATGCTCTACGACCGCCACTTGATGCAAGCACTCTTTCAACTACAGATCGGAAATCCGGGCAGTTCATTTGCCGTAGAGATTGCCCGGAAAATCGGATTGCCGGAAGATGTGATTGCAGATGCTTCGGAAATTGTAGGAAGCGAGTACATCAATGCCGATAAATATCTTCAGGACATTGTACGCGACAAGCGCTACTGGGAAGGGAAACGACAAACGATCCGCCAACGGGAAAAACACATGGAAGACACCATCGCCCGTTATCAAACGGAAATGGAAGAGTTGCAAAAATCACGGAAGGAGATTATCAGACAGGCTAAAGAAGAAGCTGAACGAATGTTGCAGGAATCGAACGCCCGCATCGAAAACACCATCCGTACGATTAAAGAAGCCCAGGCCGAAAAAGAAAAGACCCGTCTGGTACGTCAGGAACTGAACGATTTCCGTACTTCCCTGGAAACAATGGCTTCCAAAGAACAGGAAGAAAAGATTGCCCGCAAAATGGATAAACTGAAGGAGAAGCAGGAACGGAAGAAAAACAAGAAAAACGAACCGAAAACTGCCGCATCACAGACAGCCGCTGCTCCTAAAGTAATGCCTATCGCTGTGGGTGAGAACGTAAAAATCAAGGGACAGACAAGCATCGGACAGGTCATGGAAATCAATGGTAAAAATGCAACCGTCGCTTTCGGAAGCATTAAAACTACGGTGAAACTGGACCGTCTGGAACGAAGCAACGCTGCCCCCAAGACGGAAGGAATAGCCAAAAGTACGTTTGTCAGCAGTCAGACACATGACCAGATGTACGAGAAGAAGCTTAATTTCAAGCAAGATATTGATGTACGGGGGATGCGTGGTGACGAGGCTCTGCAAGCCATCACTTATTTCGTGGACGATGCCATCCTCGTCGGCATGGACCGCGTTCGTATCCTTCACGGAACAGGAACCGGAATACTCCGTACACTCATCCGCCAATACCTGTCCACCGTACCGGGCGTCAGTCATTATGCAGACGAGCATGTCCAGTTCGGAGGTGCCGGAATTACGGTAGTCGATTTTGACTAATCTGAAAACAAAACGATCGAAGAACTTGTTCTCATTTAGAAAACCACTACCTTTGTGTTACAGTGGTTTTCTAAAACGAGAATAAAGCATGAAGAATAATCTGTTAAGCGAAAAGCTTATTTACACAGGGGACAGCCTTACCCCCACCCATTTACATCTCTGCACATACAATGCAACCGAGATGCAGGAAAGTTCCGGTGACACCTTCCAAAGCGTCAAAGAAACATTGGATAACGAACGAATCAACTGGCTGCAGGTACACGGGCTGAAAGATACGGAAACCATCCGTGAGATTTGCAGTCATTTTGAAATAGACTTCCTCGTTTTACAAGACATATTAAATGCCGACCACCCGACGAAAATAGAAGAGCATGACAAATATATTGTCCTGATCCTGAAAATATTCTATCCCAATGAGCATAAAGAGGATGATGACCTCGACGGATTGCTCCAACAACAAGTCTGCATCATTCTGGGAAATAACTATGTACTTACCTTTCTTGAAAAAGAAACAGATTTCTTTGATGAAATCAACGCCGCATTGAGAAACGATATACTGAAAATCCGTAGCCGTCTGACGGATTATCTGCTCAGTGTATTGCTGAACAGCATCATGGCGAACTACATTTCAACGATATCTTCCATCGACGATGCACTTGAAGACCTGGAAGAAGAACTGCTGATGATTACCAATGAGAATGACATCGGCATTCAGATTCAGGGGCTGCGCCGCCAATATATGCTGATGAAAAAGGCCATCCTCCCGCTTAAAGAGCAATATGTAAAATTGTTGCGGGCAGAAAATCTCCTTATACATAAAGTAAACCGTGCCTTCTACAATGATGTGAACGACCATTTACAATTTGTATTACAAACGATTGAAATCTGCCGTGAAACACTGTCTTCATTAGTCGACCTGTATATCTCGAACAATGATTTACGAATGAACGATATCATGAAGCGGCTGACCATCGTATCCACCATTTTCATCCCGCTAACGTTTCTTGTCGGTGTGTGGGGAATGAATTACAAATGGATGCCCGAACTGGACTGGCGGTACGGATATTTATTTGCCTGGATTATAATGGCGGTTATCGGTATTATTGTATATTTGTACTTCAGAAAAAAGAAATGGTATTAACTAAAGCGCACCCATCCATGAAATCAATAAAAGAATTATACAGAATCGGCACAGGTCCTTCCAGCAGTCATACAATGGGCCCTCGTAAAGCTGCAGAAATGTTTGTTGAACGTCACCCGGATGCCGCATCTTTCAAAGTAACCCTTTATGGAAGTTTGGCAGCTACAGGCAAAGGGCACATGACGGATGTGGCTATCATAGATACTTTACAACCTGCCGCTCCGGTAGAAATCGTATGGCAACCCAAAGTTTTCCTCCCCTTCCATCCGAACGGAATGACGTTTGCCGCTCTGGATGCAGACAACAAGATATTGGAAAACTGGACGGTTTACAGTATCGGCGGCGGAGCTTTGGCAGAGAATAATGACAACCCGACAATCGAAAGCCCGGAAGTATACGGCATGAACAACATGACCGAAATCCTGCAATGGTGTGAACGTACCGGAAAAAGTTATTGGGAGTATGTCAAGGAATGTGAGAACGAGGATATATGGGACTATCTGGCAGAAGTATGGGACACAATGAAAGACGCTATCCACCGAGGTCTGGAAGCGGAAGGTGTATTGCCCGGACCGCTGAACTTACGTAGAAAAGCTTCCACCTATTATATACGTGCTACCGGATACAAACAATCTCTGCAATCCAGAGGACTCGTTTTCTCTTACGCACTGGCAGTCAGCGAAGAAAACGCTTCCGGTGGAAAGATCGTGACTGCCCCTACCTGTGGTTCCTGCGGAGTGATGCCGGCAGTACTTTATCATTTACAAAAAAGCCGTGACTTCAGTGACATGCGGATTCTTCGCGCCTTGGCTACAGCTGGGCTAATTGGAAACATTGTCAAGTTCAATGCGTCCATCTCCGGTGCGGAAGTAGGATGTCAGGGAGAAGTCGGCGTTGCCTGCGCGATGGCATCAGCAGCAGCCAATCAATTATTCGGAGGAAGTCCGGCACAGATTGAATATGCTGCGGAAATGGGGCTGGAACACCACCTGGGGATGACTTGCGACCCCGTATGCGGTCTCGTTCAAATCCCTTGTATCGAGCGGAATGCTTATGCTGCCGCCCGTGCACTGGATGCCAATCTTTATTCAGCCTTTACAGACGGTATGCACCGTGTTTCTTTCGACAAAGTGGTACAGGTAATGAAACAAACCGGACATGACCTGCCCTCACTGTATAAGGAAACCAGCGAAGGAGGACTGGCCAAAGATTATCAACAAATGTAATATAATGACTACAGAGGAGTGTCTGTCCACATTCCTCTGTACATAACTAATTCTACTCCATAACCGGCCAATTCGTATCATCGCCATTGGTGATATCCCTTTCATGCAACAAGCCTCCTTCCTGCGAAAAGTACAGTGCAAATCTCAGATTTCCCTGTTTCACCTGAATCACGGACTCAGTAGGATGCTGCGGATACGTCAATACAAACACATCGGTCACTACCCATGAACTGTAGTTGGAATTACGGAAACCGGTATAAACGGCAGGTACTAACTGATCGATACTATCCAGTTCGTTTTCCGTCATCACCCAGTTGGCATTCGCATCGAACCAGACATCCAGTTCGTCACCAGTCACCCAGCAGTCAGCTACATAATAATCTCCTTTCATCTCCCACTCCACATTCTGGGCATTCGGATATAGTTGCTTCAATGCCTCTGTGATATTGGCAGGCGGATTATACGTTTCATCATCATTATCATCACATGCGCTGAAAGAAAAGGCAGTCAGCATTAAAACGACTGCCCATGCGCCAAACTTAAACTTCAACATAATTAATTCTTAGGATTTAGGTTATATCATATTTTCATTTAATCATCAATCATCCGCTTCCAGGAATTTTCCTTTCTTGTCGAACTTGAAAGAAACGCCGGTACTTAATTCCACTTCATATCCTTTCCGGTCACGCTCCACTTTTGTCACAGGCTCTGTGAAGTTATGCTCTTTCAGATAACTGACAGCAAACGAAGGAACAACACTTGCCGGAACTGCATGCCCTTTACTAGCACTTACTTCCTCCCAGTTACCTTTGCTATCAAAATCTATTTCCGTACCGTCCGTCAATAACACTTCATACTTGGCAGACTCCAACAGATCTTTATCAATCTTGATATGAGCCACCTGAGGTTTGGTAAAATGACGGTTGATAAAGTTGCGTGCCGGAAGCGGTAGCTGATTCATATCCTTTGTAATCACATCGCCGGCAAATGAGAACTGTATAGCTACAATAGCCATCACAAGCAAAGATAAAATTTTCTTCATAATCGTTATTCTTTTTAGTTAATACTATATCTGATAAGTTTTATACTGCAAATAACGATACAGATTTAGGAAAGATTTGGGAATAACCAGAGATCACATTCTTTTTTGTGTTCTTTAACTTTCAGTCTTGAATTTACCCCATAAAAAAGATCCGGATGCCCACTCAGGAACATCCGGATCGCTCTCTCTTCACCTTAACTTTTAACCTTAACTATTTACCTATTTATCTTTCCGAATATCCTGCGAGATTGTAGCAAACGGGAACGGTACTATCACCTACGCGGTAAATTCCGAACTTAAAGTAATACCCGTCTTCGTCGTTACGTCCAATCAGAATCTTCTCATTATCGACAATGTGTTTGCTCACTTTCTTACCTTGCTCCTGATAATCCATCCGTACATCCAGCATCCCCGGTTTCACAATCGTTTCCGCTTCCTTGCCATAGACCGTCCAGTCGATATGGACACGGAAAGTAATCCAGCAGTCTTTCGGGAAATCGGCAAAAGGTAATTTGTAGGCAATGGTGGATGCCTTGTATTCAGAAGTCAGCGGTTTCATAACGGGCGTCTTTCCCGGGTTTGCATTGCAACGGTCATCTTTGTCTGTCAGCCATTTACGGTCGGAGTTTGCTTTGATATAAAACAGTCCTCCGGAAAATCCGAATGCCAATGGCGGGTATCCTCCCTGTTCAACCAACCATCCGTTGGGTTTTCCTGCCTTATATACAGGTTTTCCATTTTTATCTTTCACCGGATTGCCTTGTTTATCCAGTCTGGCCACTTTTTCGTGTCCGACATTCTTTTTGAAGAAGGTCGTTTTTTCCAGTTCTACAAATTCGTCAACAGTCAGTTTCTTCACCTCGCCCTGAGGAGTCTGGACCAGCGTCCGGTCGGGCATTCCGTGCCATTGGGCAAAGATGGTGGAGACATTGCTGTCTAAAGAAGAAGGAATAAAAACCGAAAACTCATAGTCGCGGGAACTTCCTTGCGGACAAGCTCCCTTCCCGTGATGATAAACTGTCTTTGTGATCTGTGCTTTCTGATAAACGTCGGCAGGTAATCCCCTGAAATCGTCGGAAGTTGCATAGCAATATGAAAACTCGGCACGTCCTTTCGTTTCTCCTTTCGCATAACCTTCCAGTGTATTGTCTTCGGTTTTGAGTTCAAAGCGATAGGAGGGCTTGCCATCAAACAGGTTGGTAAAATCACGCTGAATGGCATGAGGTTTATTCGTCCCGACAGCTACCCAGCAACCGTCAATAATCTGGTTGATACGTGCAGAGTCAGCCTGTACGTTTACCCGTTCGGTGAGTGGCATCAGTGTTTGCGTATTTTTAGTCTGAGCAGTCAGCATCGTGCATCCTGCCGCCATCATATAAATAACCAAAATGTATTTTTTCATTCTATCCGGTATTAAGTTTATCGACGGTGCAAAAATACGAAAGGCAACCCTTACGGCTGCCTTTCGTTTGTCTCAAATGCTTTCACATTTGTGCAATTCTTCTGTCAGAAACGTCTTATATCCCCATTCACAAGTCTATTCAGGTGTTTCTTCCGTATAATCGTCTTCCAACATATCTACTTTCTTTATGCTCATTTTTCCATCGGCCGTTACAGTGATGGAAAGCGGAACATACAAATCGGTCTGCGGATAGCACACACTGGCGGCGTAGACAATTCCCTCCGGTGTGGTCTTGTCATATACGATTCCTTCAAGTATGGATTTTGAAAGGAATTTCGCGTCGACTACCGATGAAAAGTCGTTCTTCGTAAATGTCTTGTTGAGTACGTTTTCACTTCCCCGGGTAATGCGCAACACTATTTTATTGTCTACATACGTATCCCCCATCTCATTGGAGACGTGAGGCAGACTTTCGTCAGGAGTACGCGAAACCAGCGAATGATAGTCTCTTCCCTTAAACTTAATATCAGTTTCAGCTTTTGAACTTTGCATACGCTGCAACCCGTGAGCATCTACACTGTCTTGCCTTGCCAATACCGATTCTTTATTTGAACTTCCGTTCTTACCGCCACAGGCTGCCACTGCCAGAGCCAATGGTAACAAAAGCAGATAAATTAGTTTTTTCATTCCGAACTATTCTGTTTTATAAATATAGAGCAAAGGAACAAAAAGACGGGGAGATTTACAAGTGTAACCGACATTTTTCCTACATTTGTAATCCAATCCTTATTTATATACCCGAAAAGTGAGAATGAACATGAAACACCAGAAACAGTTGTTTACTGTACTTTTGATGAGCGCAGCCTGTATGCTACAGGCACAGCGCAGCGAGACGCTGCTTGAGAAGAACTGGAAATTCAGTAAAGGAGATTTTCCGGAAGCTGCGCAGACTGACTACAATGATACTAAATGGGAATCGGTCGTTATCCCGCATGACTGGGCCATCTTCGGACCTTTCGACATGAACAACGACCTGCAAAACGTAGCAGTCACACAGAACTTTGAGAAGAAGGCATCACTGAAAACCGGACGTACCGGAGGACTGCCTTATGTCGGAACCGGATGGTATCGCACCAGCTTCGACGTTCCCGCCGATAAAGAAGTCACTCTCCTGTTCGACGGAGCAATGAGTGAAGCGCGTGTATACGTCAACGGACAGGAGGCTTGCTTCTGGCCCTTCGGCTACAACTCTTTCCATTGCAACGTCACCCCTTTCCTGAATAAAGACGGAAAGAACAATACACTGGCGGTACGCCTCGAAAACCGCCCCCAGTCTTCACGCTGGTATCCGGGAGCAGGTCTGTACCGCAACGTCCACTTGATCGTGACGGAGAAAGTACACATTCCGGTATGGGGCACGCAGATTACTACCCCGCATGTCAGTGATGAATTTGCCGCCGTACGCCTGCAAACCAAGATAGAGAATGCCGGCGAAAAGACAGAAATCCGTATAGAAACGGAAATCCTGTCGCCGGACGGAAAGGTAGTGACCCGCAAAGAAAACAAAGGCCGCATCAACCACGGACAGCCCTTTGAACAGAACTTTATCGTCAACGCGCCTCAACTCTGGTCACCGGAAAGCCCCGCTCTTTACAAGGCTGTATCGAAAGTGTACGCAGACAACCAACTGGTAGATACATACTCTACCCGCTTCGGTATCCGCAACATTGAATACATTGCCGACAAAGGTTTCTACCTGAACGGAAAACACCGCAAATTCCAAGGTGTATGCAACCACCATGACTTAGGTCCGCTGGGTGCGGCCATCAACGTAGCGGCACTTCGCCACCAGCTCACACTCTTAAAGGATATGGGATGCGACGCCATTCGTACTTCCCATAATATGCCGGCTCCCGAACTTGTGGAGTTGTGCGACGAAATGGGATTCATGATGATGATCGAACCGTTCGACGAATGGGACATCGCCAAGTGTGAAAACGGATATCACCGTTACTTCAACGAATGGGCAGAACGCGATATGGTGAATATGCTGCACAACTATCGTAACAATCCCTGTGTAGTGATGTGGAGTATCGGTAATGAAGTCCCCACGCAATGCAGCCCTGTAGGATATAAAGTAGCCAAGTTCCTGCAAGATATCTGCCACCGTGAAGACCCTACCCGCCCCGTTACCTGCGGCATGGACCAAGTGACTTGTGTTCTAGCCAACGGATTTGCTGCCATGATCGATATCCCCGGTCTGAACTACCGCGCCAATCGCTATCAGGAGGCGTATGACAAACTTCCGCAAAATCTTATTCTGGGTAGTGAAACTGCGTCCACCGTCAGCTCACGCGGTGTCTACAAGTTTCCCGTAAAAGATAAGAAAAGTGCCCAGTACGATGATCATCAATGTTCTTCTTATGACGTAGAGGCATGTTCATGGTCCAACATCCCCGATGAGGACTTCGCTTTGGCGGACGATCATCACTGGACCATCGGACAGTTTGTATGGACCGGCTTCGATTATCTGGGTGAACCTTCCCCTTATGATACTGATGCCTGGCCCAATCATAGTTCCATGTTCGGTATTATCGACCTTGCCAGTCTCCCCAAAGACCGCTATTACTTGTATCGCAGCATATGGAATAAGGAAGCGGAAACACTGCATATCCTGCCGCATTGGACATGGCCGGGACGCGAAGGTGAAGTAACTCCGGTATTTGTTTACACCAACTACCCTGCTGCCGAACTGTTTATCAACGGAAAAAGCTACGGTAAACAAAGCAAGAACAACAGTTCACTGAAAAGCCGCTACCGTCTGATGTGGATGGATGCCGTATATGAACCGGGTGAAGTGAAAGTAGTAGCCTACGATAAAGACGGAAAAGCAGTAGCAGAAAAGAGTGTACGCACCGCAGGCAAGCCTCATCACATCGAACTGGTCAGCAACCGGAACGAACTGACGGCAGACGGCAAAGACCTCGCTTATGTGACAGTGAAAGTGGTGGACAAAGACGGCAACCTCTGCCCTGCCGACAGTCGTCTGATCAACTTCTCCGTCAAAGGTGCCGGAAAATACCGTGCCGGAGCCAACGGTGACCCCACGAGTCTCGACCTGTTCCATCTTCCGAAGATGCACGCTTTCAACGGAATGCTTACAGCTATCGTACAAACAAATGAAACAGCCGGAGAAATTATTCTGACTGCCAAAGCCGGTGGAGTGAAAGCAGGAAGTATCCGTCTTCTGACGAAATAATCGGTCTACATAAAGAAATATATTTGAAAAACTGCTGTCACCTGTCACCAAACGAGTGATAATAGTCTGATAATTAAATCATAAGACCGTGACAGCAACGTGTGACAGCAGTGTGATGGCAAGTATTGCCGTCACACTGCTGTTTCACGTTGCTGTTTCATCTTAGCTCCCTCCTGCACTTCTACTTGTAGTGTACTGAATAAGTTGACACTTCAAAAATCGAAAATAAAGATGAAATATTCGAAAAAGAAGTACAACTATTACAGTGATGATGAACGAATGTCTTATATTCGTGAGTATTTATCAAGT
>NZ_JAMOKH010000070.1:0-10008 GCF_023656585.1 Bacteroides sp. B1-V-101
CAGCTTCATGCTGTACCGCCTTTATAGCCTGCTGCCGTATCTCTGCCGTAGTTCCGTTCTTGATTGCGTTCAGATACTCGAAGCTCTCCTTTATTTCCCTGTTGTAGTTCATACGCACATCAAAACACCGCTCGCACTTCCGGAAAAAATCCGTCCGGTCAAAACCGCCCCTTACAGCCCCTTTCGCCGTTCCCCTGTGGTTAGTCTTAGGGCTTAGTTTGAGCTTGTTCGCCCGGTCTTTCCGGCTCACGATGATATGTGCGTGCATATCGTTCAGCCTTTCTCCCGTCCGGGTATAGTGGATCTTTGCGTAATACTCGATATTGTTCGCTTGCAACCCCTTGTTGAAGTTCTCCGCATAAGCCGGGATGATGTCCTTACGGATATACTCCTTCATCGCTCGTGCCTGCTCCTCCGGGCTGGCTCCCATTGCTGCGAGCTCCTTCTCTGACGGGCTGACGGTGATAACAAAAAACTTTGCGTCCGTCTTGTGGAGCTGCGCCCGGTTATGGTCTATCTTGTAGGTGACCTCTTTAGGGCTGACGAAATCCCGGTACTGGTTGAAGAACGGCTCTGCCTGTTGCCCCTGCCGGATGCGCTCAAGATCTTCATGCTGCAAGTAAGTGACCACCCCGGTACAACTCCCGGTATTGGCATACGTGCCACCCCCTCCCCCTTGTATCTTCACGTTCATAGGCTCTTATCCCTGCTCCTTGTACAGTGTCGCAATGTCGTTGAAAAAACCGCTTTTCTCCTTTGCGTCAACGAGCTTGCCAAGATACATGAACGCTTTCCGTTCCTGCTCGGTGGCTCTGCCCAAAAGCTGGAGTATGTCGCTGCGCAAGTTCCTCGCATCGTAGTTCTGCCGTTGCTGCTGGTCGGAAACGGCTTTCTGCAAGTCCCGCACCTGTCCGGCGGTTGCCAGCTTGTCGAGCACCCTCTCGATACGGGCTTCGGTGGTGCTGATCGCTGCGCAAGCCGGGCGCAAGATGTCCTGTTCCTGCTTCCTGATGAACGCTATCACCTGATCGCAACGCTTGATAAGCTTCTGCATCTCCTTTGCCGGGCTTTCATGTTGCACCGGGTTAATTCCGTATTTCTCGAAATACTCCAACGCACAGGAAAGGAACTCTTTCTTTGAAACATCGTTAGACTTTGCCAGCCTGTCAAGTGTGGCAAAGGTCTTTTGATCTATTGTTACGGTGGTCTGCTTCTGCATAGGCTTCAATTTTAAGTGTTGGTTTACCGATTTTTCCGGTACAATATACTGAATTGTAGCCAATTACAAAAATATGGTTTACCAAAAGTAAACCAACGGTAAACTAATAAAAATTAATCATCTGAAAATCAGATATATAAAAATTCAGCATTGGACTAAGTCCAATGACTGCTTGCTCACTTCGTTCACAGGCAAAACCTGCCGATAATAGCTAAAATAATTGCAATATATAAAATTATCATTCTGTAATACAGAAGATTAGTTTTTATATCAATTAGTAAATCATTGGCTAAGCTATCATTAAACGGCTGATTTTCAGCCGTAACCCCGTAGGGCAAGAGGAAAAACGGTACAAAGTGCCGTTTCCTCTTGCTGTTCTTTCGGCTGCTTTGCATCCGGCGAACACCCTCCCCTGCGGTACGGCAAAAGGGTACTTTTGCATCGTACAAGGGGGACGGGGAGAGCCGGGCAAAGCACAAAGAAAGAACCTATTCCACAAACAAAAAACACACGCCAAAACGACACAACAGGCTGTATAAAATAAATAGAAATTGTTTCGCTATATGGAAACAAAAGATTATCTTTGCACCATAAAAACAACAACTTATGGAAGAAAAGGCTAAATTCAAAATCATCTACTCAAAAGATGCAGATGATTTTCTGAACAACTTACCAACAAAGATTAAAGACAAAATTATCTATAATATTGCCAAAGCCAAGTTTGTGATAGATCCGGAACTCTTTAAAAAGTTAGACGATACGGATATATGGGAGTTCAGAACATTCTATAACAAAGTAAAATACAGGCTGCTGGCTTTTTGGGATAAAGATAACGGAACAAATACCCTTGTTATTGCAACACATGGATTTATAAAGAAAACCCAAAAAACACCACCCAAGGAAATAGCGAAAGCCGAAGATATTAGAAAAGCATATTTTAATTCAAAAAAATAAAGCGTATGGAAACAATGAAATTTTATACAGAAGAAGAAATATTAGATAAGCACATAGGGAAAAAAGGCACTCCCAAAAGAGATCAGTTTGAAGCTGATCTAAACTCTTTCTTAATTGGTGAAGCCATTAAACAGGCTCGCCAGTCGAAGAACCTAACCCAAGAGGAATTAGGCAATCTGATAGGAGTGCAGCGTGCTCAAATCTCCCGAATTGAAAACGGTAAGAATTTAACCTTTTCCACCATTGCAAGAGTTTTTAAGGCTATGGGAATAAGTGCTAAACTTGAAATCGGAAGCATGGGTAAAGTTGCGTTATGGTAACTAACTATATAACAAAATGTTATATCAAATCCGGGAGCGGAAACGCATCCCGGAAACTTCTCGTTTTTACGCATAAAAAGTCATAATTAAACATATTTTAACACGCGGGGAAATTCGCTCAATTCACCCCGCTGCGCTTGGCTTTTGCTTTGCTTTCACAAGTATTCAAAAACTCGTTTTTAGGCTATTTTCGTTTTTCTTGACCTCTTAAAATTTCTTTGACTTGTTTTAAAGCATAACCTGTTATATGCTTATCAATCTTTAAAAATATCGAACGAAATTATTAATACACAGATGATTATAAGAACAAATCAAAACTTAACTACGAGTTTTTGAATACTAACTGCGAGTTTTTGAATACTATTTTATAATTTAACTACGAGTTTTTGAATACTATTTTATAATATCAGCGAGTTTTATTTGTATAACTCGTTTTTGATATTTATATTTGCGCAAAACATTGATAAATATGGCAATAGTAAATAAAGATCTTATTCAAAGTTATATTATGACTACTGCAAAATATGACTTTAACGTGTACGAAAAGCGGATAATTTACCGTCTTGTAGAAATGGCTCAAGGGGAATTACAAGGTATAAAGTTCGCTAATAACTGCCAAAAAATAGAACATGACCTTTTCAGTTGCGTAAACATTACCATGCCTATTGCTTGTTTACTCAATGGCGAAGAAGATAAAAACTACGCAAGAGTAAAAGAAGCCCTGCAATCGCTCCAACGAAAGATATTTGAGTATGAAGATGAAGAAGTTTGGCAAAGTATATCTATCATCGCATTACCTTATATCCGAAAGCGCTCTTCTGTCTTATCTTTCCAAGTCCACCCACGTGTATGGGATTGTATTCTTGACTTTTCCAAAGGTTACCGTAAATATGAACTAAAGGCTGCAATGAGTTTTAAAAGTCAATTCTCCATGCGCTTTTATGAACTCCTTAGCAACCAAAAAACGCCCCTAATCTATTCAATAGAACAACTGAAAGAAATGTTTTGCGTAACGAATAAATACGAGCGTATAAACGATTTCCTACGCTACGTAGTGGAAGCTGCAAAAAAAGAACTGGACGCAGTAAGCCCCTATACATTTGAATACACTCCCCTCAAATCGGGGCGAAAAATAACTGCCATAAAATTTTATCCGGTATATCAGCCGGAACACCGGGACAGTGATTTAGAGAAACACGATTTACAAAAGCAAGTTTCCCTAAGCTGGTCTTTATCTTCGGAAGTTCGTAATTACTTAAAAAACTCGATAGGATATTCCGATAAAGAGATTAAAAACAACTTGGATCTGTTTGTATCGGCACAAAGTTTACTCACAGATCTACTCGGAGAACTTGCCATACTCAAAGGAAAAGCAAGAGAAAAGAAAAACCCCAAGGGGTATATTATCAATGCAATCAAAGGGAAATTAAAAGATAGAAAATAGCTTATGAAAACAGGTGATAAAGTTATCGTACCAGCCGAAATAAGCGGCTATGGCAGGGATTTACGGGCAATGGTTACAGAGATAGAGAAGTTCGCCGGGGCAATATTCGTAACAGTGATATTCACCGAACCATGTCCGGAAGCCTGCGGAAGAAAAGGGGGCGTTTACCATGATTTCCAACTCGATTTACTCCCGGAATAGAGGTATATTTTCGGAATATTCGGTATATTTGTAGCATAATTCAAAAAATATGGAAAACTTACCGCAAACAATAGGAACCAAAGAAGTCGAAGCACGTGTTATCGAGCTTCGGGGGCAAAAGGTCATACTTGACCGGGATGTTGCCGAACTCTATCAGACAGAAACCAGAGAAATAAACAAGGCTGTCAAAAACAATCCCGAAAAATTCCCGGACGGGTATTGCTTTACCCTACAACCCTCTGAAAAACAGTATGTGGTGGAAAATTTCCACCGCATGGAAAGACTGAAAAAATCGACTGTCGAACCAAGAGCCTTTACCGAAAGAGGGCTGTATATGCTGGCTACCATAATGAAAAGCCCAAGAGCCACGCAAACCACCATTGCGATAATAGATTCGTTCACAAAGCTGCGTGAACTTACACGAAATATCGAAGCGATACATAACGAGCCGGACAACGCCAAGCAAAAAGGGCTTATCCAGCGCACAGGCGAGCTTCTCTCCGACCTGCTTGTAGATGATACGGACACGACCGAAACGGAATCCACTATCGAACTCAACCTTATGGCGGTCAAGTTCAAGCACACAGTCAAGCGGACAAAGAAGAGCAAGCCGGACAAATAACGAGCATATAATCAAAACATGTAGCATATTTCAAGTATATCAAGCATATTATAAGCATATTTACATCAATAAGTTAAGGCATGACAGATAAAGCAACCATACAACCCAAGAGCAAGCCGGAAAAGACAACCATTTCGATAAGCGGAGAAACATCTGAACGGCTGGAGATATACTGCCGGGCAAACGGCATATTGCGGAAAGAGTTTGTTTCCCTTGCGCTGGATTATTTCGAGCGTACCGGATTTGACCTGCAAAGTAACGCTCTCGATTATTCCCCATTGGAGAAAATCATCAGAGAACTGAAAGAAGTAAAAACAACCATGCAGACCAACAACGAGGGAACGGAAGCGGTGCGCCAGTTTCTCCAAGTTGTCCGGGAACAGACCACCAAACAACTCCCAGCGCCGGAGCTGATCGCCCATGCTGCCGAAGAAAAAGCAAAAGCAGAAGCCAAAAGCGAAGAACAAGAAAGGGAGATTGCCCGGCTGCGATCCGAAAACTCTGCTTTGCAGGAGTACAAGGAAAAAGCACACCAAGAACTGTGCCGGGTACGTGACGAGCAAAAGACAATAGGGAAAATAAAAGTAAATACAGAACTATAAACTTTAGCATATCCTTAAAAGGCAAAATGAAAGCGACACCAACACATGAGCGTCCAAAAGTGATTAATTTAACTGATTTCAACCAAAAACATCGCTTTCAAATTTGCTTATTACAATCTTTTTATTATCTTTGTCTAAGTTGTAACAGGACTATGTTGTCACTTTCTGAGAAAAACTTCTCTGATGTGGAGCCTTGGTCGGGGATTAGTCGCAATACAACTGTGTTTTTTACATATTGAAGAAAAGCGTTTAGCTGATTTCTGTGCAGGTGAAAAGTCGAAAATGAACCGTAGGTACAGCAAAAACAGTCTATACGCCCGCTCGCTATATGCGGGGGGCGCTACCTGTTTGTACCTAAGGGCTTCGACTCCCTCACCTGCGGATAGGCAAATGCCCTTCCGCTTTTTTTCACTTATAACAACAGTATCTTAAACGAGAGGACAGACAATGCGTACGCAATGAGAGATATATGTTTTTAGTACTAATTTTTAAACAAGTTGTTATATGGAAAAGACTACTATAGGCTACAATGCCGGAGCGATTTGGGATAAATTGAGAGAAACCGGACGTATAACCATTGCAGAGCTTGCGAGAAAACTGAACATGGCTGCTGATGAAACCGCCATTGCCGCCGGGTGGCTCGCACGTGAAGGCAAAGTATATATTGAACGGATAAACGGTCTATTGCATATCAGGAGAGAGTGATGCAACGCCTCAAGAGGATAAAAGGCAAACGCCGGCATATTCGCCGTATCATGCCATTATGATGCTAAAGCGTTTCCTCTTTATCCATTTCAAAACTATTTATTAATCTAATAAACCAACCAGTATGGACAAGCATATCATCGGAGAAAACGCAGGAAAACTCTGGCGTTTATTAAGCACAGACGCACCTCGGAAATGGACTTTACAAGAAGTCAAGGATGCAACAGGGTTCAATGACCTGGAAGCTGCCAGCGCAATAGGTTGGCTCGCACGTGAGGACAAAATCCAATTCGAACTTGAACACCACAGCACTAAGGATAAGAACGTCTTTTTATACCTTATGCTGAACGTGTATTTTTAAAGCCTGTTTAAAAATATTGCCCCCGGCGGGGTTTTCGCTGGGGGCTTCCTGCATTTGCATATATAACCTCAAAGGCAAGTCAAATCGGACGGGGTGGCGGTCGGACGGCTGAAAAGTCGAAAACGTAACACAGGCGTGTTACTACTTGTCTTTGACAAGGCATTTTTTAGGGGTGCTGGCATACAATCCGAAAGGGGCGGGAACGGCTGTTCCCGTTTGTTCTCCCTGCAACCTACAGGATATTAACCTTAAATCATTAAGTGATAAACACTATATTTAATAAACCCTTTTAGCCAACAAATTGTTATCTTTATGCGGTCGTAAACAAAAAATAAGCTTATGAAAACTGCTATGGAAAAAAAAGAAATCGGCTTAATGAGACAGATCGGTTATCTCTCTTTTGTCGTTGTTTTGTTGTATGGGCTTACGCTATTTGCGGTTTCTTGTGACAATGATGAAGATCCTCCTCTTCCTCCCGCAGTGGAAAAAGTAGTGCTGGCATTTGGTGTGGATCAGGGTGAAGGTCAGCTTTCGGCTAAACCGGAGTTGGAAAATACGGCTGCGGAAAAGATAGGAGAATTGATCTCTCCGGCTGAAATAGCGAAAGGCACAACGGTGCATTTTCGTGCTACCCATTCCAAATCATGGACAATCATGTATTGGAAAGTCAATGGCGTCATTATTCGTTCTGTGGAGCCGGAGCAGACTTTCGTCATCGATGAGCATAAGGAGGTTCGGGTTGCTTTCAAGCCTTACAAGTCACCGGAACCGGAGGGGCTGTAAAACAAACTGTGTCAGCAAAGCAATAAAATATTAATTTTGCTGACACAGTTTAATTGAATTCTCTTTTTGCTGTTCATTTGCTTTATTTCAGGACTTCGCCCTTCTCGTTGAAGAACACTTCGCTGTCCGTGCCTTCTGCATCGGTAAATGTCACCTTGTAGGTCTTTGTGCCTTCCTCGCTTTCCTCAACTGCGGCTTCCTTGATTGTCAGGTCTGCGAAATCCTTCTTGATCGTGTCCTGAACCGCCTGCGGCAGATCCTTTACCTCGATTGGCTTATAATCGTTCACCATTACCACAATCTCAACATCCGATACCATGTTGCCGGCGAATGCCACTGAACTACCCAATCCCATAACAAGTGCTACTGCAAATAATACCTTTTTCATAATCCAATCTATTTAAATATTTAACATATGGTTTCTGAAAGACAAAGAACAAACATTGTGCCAAACAAATAAACAAGTCATATATACCTGATAATCAAAAGCATACAAAAAACACATATATTTATTGAAGAACTGTTATCTGTGTATCATTTCCACATTTTGTGGAAATGATACACAGACTTTCTATAATTGCCTCCAGCGGGGTTTTCGCCGGGGGGCTTCTTGCATTTGCATATCTATCAAAAAGAAAGCAATATCGGAGCGTTACACCATAAAAACAGCTAGCCGGTTATTACAAAATGATATTGCGTGTCCGGCTGATCGGGGCGGGTCTCCCACCATGCGGACAAATCCCGGTAACAAAATGACAAAGCGGACATCCCGCCAAAGAACAACATTTTTTTTCTTTTTTCCTAAACACCTGCCAGCGAAGCACAGAGTATTTGTCAAGGGCGAAGGGTAAAAAATACCGCACGAGCGAAGCGAGCACAGGAGATTTTTTACCCGGAGAGTGAAACGCCCCTTTACAAATGCGGCGTGCGTAGCTACCTTCGTGCCGGAAAATAGAAAAAATCACGCTACGACTGCCCCAAAATCCCTTTTATATCCTCTTTCACCCGGTTATAATATTCCATGATGTCCGCACCCGAAACGAAGCTGTCCGGCTGCTGCCCCACCGATTGCCTGTACTGTCCGTCCACCTGCCTAAAATGGTTATGAAATACGGGTGCGGCACTTTCCACCGTCCGCCCGATGAACTCCCCTACCTCCAACTCCATGAAAACCGCCGGACGGTAAATGTCCCGTTCCTGCACCCCCTCGCTCTGCCCTTTCGACTTGAACGGCGATATAGCACCCTTGTTCTCCGACTGTGTCGTAAATACGGTGTCCGTCTTGCCGAACTGACGGCTGAACACCTCTGCGGTCTTGCTCGATGCGACACGCCCGTAAAAATGGCTGTTGCAGGCTGCAAACAAAACATCGGCTTTCTTATCCCCGTATCCGTCCGCAAGCTGCGCAAGATCCTGACACATCAATACGGTGGCTATCCTGTTGCTGCGCCCGGTATTCGGCACTACCTCCAAATTCGGGATGAAAACGGTCGGCGCCTCGTCCAGCATGACAAAGGACGGAACTTTTCCGGGCTGGTTCATCAGCTTGGTGGCAACCGTTATCACGAGGCTGCAAAGCGGTGAAAGCGTCTGTGACGTTGTCGGGTTGGTGGCAACGGTGAGTATAGCCGGATGATCCGGATTGTTTACGTCGAGAGGACAGCCCGGACGGGAAAACACCCACATCATTTCGGGCGTGTTGATTTGGGCAACCGCACCCTGCAACGTACCAAGTACCCCGGAAACTTGGTTGTCCGCTCCCCTCTGCAACGCATCGTAAACGCTGCGTACCATTTGCTCCGTAATGATGTTCTTTTGCAGCGTGTTGAGCAAGGCTGTGCCATTGCTGCCAACCATTGCCAGCACATGGGGAATGTCGCATATCTCCGGGTGTTCCTCCCGGAGATACCAGATACAGGCGGTCAGCACATCGGTTGCGGATCTGCTCCAAAAGTCCGGGTTCTTTATGCTCTCCTTTGTCAAGTTGGCAACGATAGAAACGGCGTACTCACGTGCGTAGCTCGTATTAGGCACATATTCGGGCTGTATGGGGTTCACAAAGTCCGTCCGGTACGGATTACTGAAATTAAGACGAAAGTGTCTTAAATCGCTTCCTGTTGCGTTCAGAAACGAGCTTATATCATTGTCAAGAGCCGGGAACTTGAAATCGTACACGATCCCGGCAAATCCCTTGCGGATGAACTCAAGGAGCAAGGGCACTGCGACACTCTCGGACTTTCCCGATCCTGCCGCCCCTGCGATGAATATGCCCCGGAAAGGATTGCCGACAACAACCGGGTTTTCATGCGTGGGTATCGAAACCGCCCATTCCCCAGCCGGACGGGACGTTTCCGGCTTCTTTTTCCGAAAGTAACCTTTCGGGACGATGCACCAAAGGACAAAACAGCACAACAGCACGAGGAACACGAGCAGCCAAATGTAAGCGAACCCGGCGATCTGCCCGGCTTCCACCATGCGCCACGCCTCCGGAAAGCCGGGATTAAGCACCGCAATGACTTTCACCATGAACACAGCCCACACCACCAGCAAGGCGGTAAGGCAACCTTTCCTTTTCTTTTTCGCCAACTCTCCCCTTTTCATAAGCCCATGCCTCCCATACCCTTTACGATCTTCCTCGTCACTTTCTTGCCTATCTCCTTGCTCGCTTCCCTCGCAGCTTCATGCTGTACCGCCTTTATAGCCTGCTGCCGTATCTCTGCCGTAGTTCCGTTCTTGATTGCGTTCAGATACTCGAAGCTCTCCTTTATTTCCCTGTTGTAGTTCATACGCACATCAA
>NZ_JAMOKH010000071.1:0-9790 GCF_023656585.1 Bacteroides sp. B1-V-101
TCCCATTCATTCATTTCTGAAATAAAATTTAGAACGAGTTCTTCAATCGTTTTTTTTGTTACATCATCCATAATTGCGCCTTTATATATGTTTTTTGAACGTTATAATTATCTATTATTAATGTTATTTGTAAAAACACTCGTTTGGTATCTTTCATTTTGATAACCGACACTCGACAGGTGTGTTTCCTAATCTCTAATAGCTGCACCCTACGAATCATCCAGCGAATCAAGCGGATTGGGTATGCTCGACTTATGGGCACTCGTCACATGAAGATAAATGCTCGTCGTCTTTATATCATTGTGTCCCAGCAATTCCTGTATGGTTCTAAGGTCTGTCCCTTGTTCCAGTAGATGAGTGGCAAAGGAATGACGCAGCATATGTACGTGTACACGATGCTTGATGCCGGCACGCTGTGCAGCTTCTTTCAGCACTTTCACCAGTGCGCTTGCCGAGTATTGCTCGCCGGGAGTATCGCCCTCGAACAGCCATTTCTTCGGACGGTATTCCTTGAAATATTCCCGAAGCTCGTGCAGCACCTTTTCCGACAACAGCGAGTAACGGCATTTCTTACCCTTGCCCATGATGCGTACCAGCATCCGTTCACTGACAATGTCCTGTGGGGTGAGGTTCAGCAGTTCGCTCCTTCTCAGACCGGCGGAATAGATCAGGGAAATCATGCAGTGATGTTTCCGGTTCGTCAGACAGGAGAGGATACGTTTGACCTCGTCCCGGCTCAGCACTTCGGGTAACGTCTTGTACTCTTTGGCCCGTGTGATGCCGCCGTAATATTGCCGTTTGCCGCCTTTCACCTGCTCGTAATAGAACTTGATTGCGTTGATGCGCATGTTCTGCTGCGAAACGGAGATTTTCTTCTCGTTTACGAGATAGAGGATATACTTGTTGATGTCCGCCACTTTCAGGCGGTCGATGCTCCGTCCCTTGTGGTATTCCATGAAGTCGCTGAAATAGGCACGATAGGTTTTCACGGTCGAGGGACTGTACCGCTTCTGTTCCAGCAGTTCCAGATAGCCTTCCGGCAATACGTATGTCCGCTGTGGTTTGGGATGCCGTACGTACACCCGGCTGTAATCTATGTAAGCGTGGGGAGAATAGCGGTCGTAGAAATCCGGCAGTTTAAAGGCGGCAGCCGTCATGTAGGCGGAACCGTTGTCCGTCTTTTCCACGTCCGTATCTTGGGCGAGCAGTAGGGCTATTGCCGGATCGCCTGCATACTCTATCCGTATGTAGTGTTCACCGTCCTTTTTTTCCCTGTACAGGACGATGTTTGACCGTTGCTTCTGTACCTTGTCCATATCTCTGGCTGTTGCTTCATGCCTCAAAGATAAAGCAAAGTATTGAAATCTGAACGGTTGTTCAGAAAATATTTTTATCGGAGTCTTTTAAATATTGCTAAAAAAGGAGTCAGGCTTTCAGGAGCGAGTACAGACAATCGAACTTCTCCTTCAATTCTTCTACGTCCAGACCGTTCAGGAACGATTGCTCGTAGGACATGCCCAGAAACACTTGACGGAACAGCGGAGCGATCTTTTTCACATCCGTATCTTGCTTTATTTCACCGCTATCCTTTGCCTTCTGTATGACTGTCCTCCATAACTCGTGTTCCTTGCGGAATATTTCTTCCATTTTCTCACGGGCTCCGGGATAATACATCCTCACTTGGGAAAGAAAATGGAAATAGTAGAAGTTGGGACAGCATTCATTGTCGTCCGCACAGCATCGCACCTGTTTGATGATACGGTTCATGGCCGTACTCACTCCTGCCACATATTGCTCTATAAATCCTGCCAGCGTTTCCGTCGGCCCGGCAAACTTGTTGGCAGGTGTCTGCATCTGTATGGCATACTTGTCCGCTACCGCCATGAACAGATCGAGTTTGTGGGGAAAATAATATACCACCCCTGTCTTTACCACCCCGCAGGCTTTTGCCAGAGTGCTGATACTCGCTTTCTCGTAATTCATCCTCAAAAACACCTTGAATGCCTTGTCTATCACTTCTTCCCGGTTGGTAATCATATCGGATTGTCCTTTCTTATGTTTCTTGTTGCGAAGGTACGCTTTTTATTTTGAAGTTTTTGTATCGGAACGTCATTCTTTCTTGCCGGCAGGCCACTTCATGCCATCCCGTAGCCACTCGTTCCCCATTCCCTCCTTTCCCTTTGCGCCATAGCCTCTTACCTCTACTTTCGTGCCGCAATTAACCTGATTGTATCACAATTAAACTCATTCACTTTATGGACAAAAAACTGAAAGATCTGAAAGACGAGGTATTGGTGGTGACCAACGCCGCCGAAGGCAACACCCCGCACGTGGTGGAGGACATCGAACCCGAAGGGGGACTCAAGACCAGACCGTTGGCAGGGGCAAAGCCTTCGGATCAGTTCATGCGGATAGACCGCAACGTGTCTATACTCGAAACGTTCTTCCTCAACATGAAACGACAGTTCGAGCGCCCGTCCGACTTCCGCTTCTATCACCTTCCGGCGGACTTGCTTGCCTCCGCCAAGGAGCTTGTCGGCCTGTTCAAGCAGCCCGAAAGTAATTCTGCCTTGCTGGACGAATACCGTCTTGACACGGAACAGTACGTACAGAGCCGGCAGCAGGCACAACAGCAGTCCGGCGGGGGCGGAACGGAGCAATCCACCCGCTGGAGCATGGAACAGGTGGACTGGCAGCAGCTTGAGCGCATGGGGGTAACACCCGAAACGTTAGGAGAACCGGGCCTCAGACGGTTGCTCAACGGCAACGAATCCGCCGTACTCACCCTGAAAACCGTTATCGAGGGAATAGAGTTTGAAACTCCCGCCTGCATCCGTCTGGCGGAGAATCCCGACGGTACGCTCCGGAACGAGATCGAATGTTGCAAGCGTTATCCGGAACTGGACACGCCGTATTTCAACGTGGAGTTCACTCCCGAAGTGAAACAGAACCTGCTGGAAAAAGGCAATGCGGGTTGCGTGGTGGAACTCGAACTGGCCGGAGACGTGCGTGAGCCGTGTCTGGTATCGCTCAATCCCAAGACCAACCGGCTCCATCACATACCGGTCAGCGGGATAACCATTCCCGCAGAGGTGAACGGCACGGCGTTGACCGACGAACAGAGAAAACGCATCGCAAGCGGCGAGTCCGTCCTTGTCGAAAACATGTGGTCGGAGAAAAAGCAGCGTCATTATGATGCACGTTTGCAGTTCAATGCGTGCAAGGGCGGATTCGACTATGACTTCAAGGGAATCGCCCGCCGGCAGGAGCAGACCGCAGCTCAGGAACAGGAACAGAACCGGCAGCAGGAGCGTGGGCTGGTAATCCCCGCACGGCTGAAGGGGAAAGACCTTACCGAAGAACAGCAGGCATCACTGGCACAGGGCAAGGCGACCTACATCAAGGACATGACCGACAACGAGGGGAACCTGTTCAGTGCTTTCGTCCGTGTCAACCACGAGCGGGCGAAGTTCGATTTCTTCAAATGGAACCCGGACAAGAGCAAGAAACAGGAACAGTCGCAGCAGGCGGCCGTCCGTCAGGACGGAACGAAGCCGGCAAACGCCGTCAGCCGGAACCGCCCGGTACAGAAAGCCGATAAGAAAGGGGTATCCATCTGATCATTCACATGAATAATACAATAATTATATGAAAGTTATCATTGCAGAAAAGCCCAGCGTGGCACAGGGCATAGCGTCCGTAGTGGGCGCACGCCAACGGAAAGAAGGGTATCTAACGGGGGACGGATATGCCGTAACATGGGCATTCGGGCATCTGGTCGGTCTTGCCATGCCCGAAAGCTACGGCTTTTCCGGCTTCCGCCGGGAACACCTCCCCATATTGCCGCAGGAGTTCAGGCTTGTACCCCGTCAGGTGCGGGAGGGTAAGGTGTACAAGGACGATCCCGGAGTGGTCAGGCAGCTGGAAGTGCTCCGGGAGCTGTTCGACAGGTGCGAGTCCATCATCGTCGCCACCGACGCAGGTCGTGAGGGAGAGTTGATTTTCCGTTACGTGTACAACTATCTCGGCTGTACCAAACCCTTTGTCCGTCTGTGGATCTCCTCGCTCACCGACAAGGCCATCCGTGAAGGGTTGCGGAATCTCAGGGAGGGAAGCCTTTACGACAATCTTTACCTCTCCGCCAAAGCCCGCAGCGAGGCGGACTGGCTCGTGGGCATCAACAGTTCTCAGGCGCTCAGCCTTGCCGCCGGGCAGGGCGTGTTCTCTTTGGGACGGGTGCAGACACCCACATTGGCGATGATCTGCTCACGATACCGGGAGAACAAACAGTTCGTACCCCGGAAGTATTTCCAGATAAAGGTTTCGGCGGCCAAGGACGGCATCGCCTTCTCCGCACTGTCACGGAACCGCTTCGATGACCTTGAAACGGCCACTGCCGGGCTACGTGAGGTAGAGGACGGCGGTATGCTTGCCGTCAGTTCCGTAGAGCGCAGGGAAGCCGTTCAGGAACCGCCGCTGCTCTATGACCTGACCGCCTTGCAGAAAGAGGCAAACGGCAAACTGGACTTCTCGGCCGACAAGACGCTCACGCTTGCGCAAAGCCTGTATGAGAAGAAGGTGCTAAGTTATCCGCGTACCGGCAGCCGTTATATATCCGAAGATGTCTTCGAGGAGATTCCCTCACGCATAACGCTCTTGCAACAATATCCACGCTTCGCCGCCATCGCATCCGCTTTGCGGGACACACCGCTCAACCGCCGTCCGGTCGATGATGCCAAAGTCACCGACCACCATGCGCTGCTCGTTACCGAGAACCTGCCCGAAGGTCTGTCGCAGGACGAGCGGGCTATCTACGAAATGGTTGCCGCACGCCTGCTCGAAGCCTTCTCCCCGCATTGCGTCAAGGAAATGACCGAAGTTGCCTTGTCCGCAGGCGGTGAGATATTCACCATCAAGGGGGCGGTCGTCAAATCCGCCGGTTGGCGTGCCGTGCGTGGTGAACCGGAAGAAGAGGTGGAGGAAACCACATTGCCGGAGTTACAGACGGATGAAACCCTGCCGCTGCTCGCTTCCGAAACGGTGGAAAAGCAGACCAAGCCCAAACCGCTGCATACCGAGAGTTCGCTGCTCTCAGCTATGGAGCATTGCGGCAGGGAGATCGGCGACGGGCAGCTGCGTACCGCAATCCGGGAGGCCGGTATCGGAACTCCGGCCACCCGTGCGGCCGTTATCGAGACATTGTTCGCCCGTAACTATATACGCCGGGACAAGAAGAACCTTGTGCCCACCGAAAAAGGACTGGCGGTTTACGATACGGTAAAGGACAAGAAGATTGCCGATGTCGAAATGACAGCGGCGTGGGAGGAAACCCTCGCCAAAATAGAAACCGGAGAGGCCGATGCGCCCTCTTTCCGCCGGGACATAGAGATCTATACCGCACAGGTCGTTGCCGAACTGCTGTCCGCCACCCTCGATGTAGCTCCTTCAGGGGAGCAATGCACCTGTCCCAAATGCAAGAAGAGCCGCATCCTGTTCTTCGACAAGGTCGCCAAATGCGCCGATGTCGATTGCGGATTCACCCTGTTCCGCAACAAGGGAGGCAAGGTGTTGACCGACAAACTGATTGTCGGGCTGGTGACCACAGGCCGCACCCCTCTTGTCAAAGGCTTCAGGAACCGTGAGGGCAGGAGCTTCGATGCCGCACTGGTGCTTAATCCCGATTTTACCGTAGGCTATTCCTTCCCGGACAGGAAACCGCAGGGAGAAAAAAGCGGCAGGAAGAGATAACCCGTCCGGAATTGTATCACTTAATAATCCGATAATTATATGAATCAGAATAAATCCAACGTGCCGGTATCCGTAGCGGAAGAACCGGATGAATTGTCTTACTACCGTCTTACCCTGTTGTCCTTCCTGCGTGAGTCGCATCCCGATTTGGCGGATGACGAGTCTTTTGTCGCCACCCGCAGCGAGCAGGCCGCCGAAGCCTTCAGCGCAGCCGTCCGTTCCGGCCTGACCTACGACGATGCGGCACAACAGGCGAACGCCCTGCTTTTTCAGGGGTTGCATTTCTCTCCTCTGGACACGCTGGTTACCGTCCTCTGGAACGAGTTCGCCGCCGAAGTCCCCGAAGGCAGCGCACGCAGCGTGGCCTTGCAGCTGCTTCCCGAATGCCGGAAGGTCTTCGCCGGCTATACGCTCTCGGATGATTTCATGTTCAGCCCGGAGTTCGGGCAGCTCTATGACGAGCTGACAGGTACGGTTGTAATCTGGTTGGAAGAGAATGGCTTATAATAAAAAGGCGCATCTCAGGGACAATATAGAGGCAATCCGGCTGATGTTCCGTTTGGAGAAGGAACAGCGCACCGCCACACCGGAGGAAGCGGGCATACTCGCCGCCTACTCCGGGTTCGGAGGTATCAAGGCGGTTCTTTCCCCTTTCGGGAAACTCACCGACATACTCCGCTGGACACAGGCCGACCGTGAACTGTTCCCCCTGATTACGGAACTTCACAACGTCCTGCGTGACGGAGCAGCTGACGAGCGTGAGTACAGGAAGCTGGTGGAAAGCGTGAAGGCATCCACCTTTACCGCTTTCTACACGCCGCCGGCGATTGTCAATGCCATTGCCTCTTCTTTGGGCGAACACGGAGTGTCGCCCGGTCGTTTTCTCGATCCTTCATCGGGAACCGGCAATTTTGTCTCGGCCTTCCGACCGCAATGCCACTCCGCATCCGGCAACACTCCCGAAATTGTTGCCTATGAAAAGGATTTGCTTACCGGCCGCATCCTTGCCCGGCTCCATCCCGAAGCGCAGGTCAATATCAAGGGCTTCGAGGAGTTGCCCCCGCACCGCAACGGCTATTTCGACGTGGTGAGCAGCAACATCCCCTTCGGTGACATACGTGTTTTCGATCCCTCCTTCGACAACGGCACGGCGAGGCGTTTTGCGCTGAACAGCCTGCACAACTATTTCTTCGCCAAAGGGCTGGATGCCGTCCGTGAGGGAGGCGTCCTCGCCTTCATCACCTCACAGGGGGTGATGAACTCCGCTATGGCCTATCCCGTAAGGCAATACCTGATGAACCGATCCCGGCTGTTATCGGCTGTCCGCCTGCCCAACAACCTCTTTACCGACTATGCCGGTACGGAGGTGGGCAGCGACCTGATCATCTTGCAGAAGGACACGCTTTCCCAAAGGGAATATACGTCACTCGAACGGTCTTTCGTGGAAGTCGGCACGCAGGCCGACGGGACGACGCAGAACGAGTATTTCGAGCATACCGCCGCCATCGTGCATACACGTGGCCATGTCGGTACCGATCCCTACGGCAAGCCGGCACGCATCTACCTGCATGACGGGGGTATGGAAGCCATCGCCGCCGACATGAAGTATTTCCTTGACCGCAACCTCTCGGAACAGCTCGATCTGGACTTGTATCTCCGCCATTCACCCGTGCAGGAGTTCCGCAATCTGGTGAGCCGTCCGGCGGAAACCATGCAGCAACGCATCGCACAGGTGCGGGAAATCAACCGGTCCGGTAACATGAACGGACATTCCACTTCTACGGATCGACAGACGATACAGGTGGAGCGTCGGACTCTCACGCCGGAGCAGCCCTCAACGGATGCCCGGCCAACCGCCGCAAAGACCACGCCGGAGCCGGTCATGTCCCTGTACGACCTTTTCGGCTTCACACAAGAGGAGCGTTCACAGGTCAGGAAAAGGAAAACAAGGAGCACGAAGAAGGACTCCGGGCAGTTGTCCCTTTTCGATATGCCACCGTTGGAACAACATCCCGCCCCGGCCGAACCGACTCCCCAAGAGAAAGAGCGGCAGGAGCAGGAACGGCAGGAACAGGAACGCCGCCGGCAGGAGGAAGAGGCCGCACGGCAGGAACGCATGAAGCCCCGTCCTTATCCGGCCGGCCTGCAGGGACACCACCGCAACGGCTCCCTTGTGGACGATGACGGGCAGATAGGCTACCTCTCCGCCATTGGCGGGGCCGCACCGGTATTCAACCCGTTGGATCTGCCCGAACGCCAGCGACGCCGTGCGTCGCTCTACATCGAGATACGTGACACCTACCATCATCTGTACGAAAACGAGGCGGCCGCCCATGCCGCAAATCCGGCGTTGCGTACCATGCTCAACACTCTTTACGATGACTTCATCCGTCAGTTCGGCAATCTGAACGACAGGAAGAACATCGACCTGTTCCGCATGGATGCGGGCAACCGTGAGATATTGTCGCTGGAACGTTACATCGACGGCCGGGCGGTCAAGGCCGACATCTTCGACCATCCCGTCTCGTACAACATCAACGAGATTACCCATACCGATGACGTGCACGAGGCACTCACCGCCTCGCTCAACAAGTACGGCAACGTGGACATGGCGTACATGGAGTCCCTGACCGACAAATCGCAATCTGACTTGTTGGAGGAACTGCGTGGACGGATATTTTACAATCCCCTCTCGAAGAACTACGAGATTGCCGACCGTTTCATTTCCGGCAACGTCATGGCCAAGGCCGAACACATCGAGGAATATTTGCAGTCGCATCCCGACAACGGCGAGGCACGTATTTCCCTCGAAGCCCTGCGGCAGTCGCTGCCCACGCCCATACCTTTCGAGGATCTGGATTTCAATTTCGGCGAGCGTTGGATACCGGCGGGAGTGTACAGCCGTTACGCCTCATGGCTGTTCGACACGGACGTGTCCGTCCGTTATACCGCCAGCAACGACGAGTACAGCATCAAGGCCGACATGACCTCCCCACGCATCATGAACCAATATTCGGTGCGTTCGGAAAGCCGCATCTTCAACGGCATCGCCCTTATGCGCCATGCCATCCACAACACCACGCCCAACATCACCAAGACCGTATTGGACAAGACGGGCAAGGAAATGAAGATACGTGATCCGGAGGTTACCCTGCTTGCCAACAGCAAGATTGACGAGATCCGTAACGGCTTCTCCGACTGGCTCATGGAACAGTCGCCGGAGTTCAAGCGGAAAATGGCGGACATGTACAACCGCAAGTTCAACTGCTTCGTCCGTCCCAAGTACGACGGCTCGCACCAGAGCTTTCCCGGTCTTGACCTCAAGGGGCTGGGCATTCCCGACCTGTATCCCAGCCAGAAGGACTGCATCTGGATGCTCAAGCAGAACGGAGGGGGGATCGCCGATCACGAGGTGGGTGGCGGCAAGACGCTCATCATGTGCTGTGCCGCCTACGAGATGAAGCGTCTGGGACTGGCGAACAAGCCCCTTATCACCGGCCTGAAGGCGAACATCCACGAGATCGCACAGACCTTCGCCACCGCCTACCCGAACGCCAAAGTCCTCTATCCCGGCAAGGAGGACTTCACGCCGGAGCGCCGTGTCGAGATTTTCCACCGGATGAAGAACAACGACTGGGACGCCATCATCCTCTCGCACGAGCAGTTCGGCATGATACCGCAGTCCCCCGAAATCCAGCGTGACATCCTGCAACAGGAACTGGACAGTGTGGAAGAGAACCTCGAAGTCCTCTACCAGCAGGGTGCGGAAGTGAGCAACGCACAGATCAAGGGCATGGAGAAACGCAAGATGAACCTTGAGGTCAGGCTGAAAGAGCTGCTCCACGAGATCGAAACCCGCAAGGACGACGTGGCGGACTTCAAGCGCATGGGCATCGACCACCTCTTTGTCGATGAGAGCCATTATCAGAACTTTTAGGAATTTCCGATAAAATTATTCAATTGTTTAGCAATCATTTGTTTTGAGTCTTAATCAGTTCTGATTATATTCCGTCTATAATTGTAGAATAACATTCAAACAAGA
>NZ_JAMOKH010000072.1:0-7241 GCF_023656585.1 Bacteroides sp. B1-V-101
GCCATTATCAGAACTTTCTTATTTTTTTGTTTGACATTCTAAATATATTGAAATTCAGCATCTTTTTTATATAATAAGTTCTGATTATTTTTACGGTCGTAATATGCAGGGTATAGAATATATTCTGTATCAATTTGGAGATAAGGCTGTAATGTTTGTATTTGCTCAATAGTCCTTTTCGTAAATTTGGATATCTTAATGATTTTTCTGATTGCATTTGACCTCCTGTTTCTAAAGAGAAACTGCTCAGTGGAAGTTTTTAGTATTTGTCCAATAAAGCACATAGGTTGTATTCTGTTTCCCACATTCTTGACTGTTGAACTCTGTACCAATTCTTCAGGCCGTTGCGTAACTCCCATTCCAATAACACCGGGCATATCAAATTGTCAATTCTTTATTACTTGGCATTTTTTAGAAGATGTTACGTTGGCATATAGTTTTGAGCTTGTATGAAAAATGACATTTACTACTAATGAATCAACTTTACATAACATAACCATATTTTGCATCGGAAATATGAGATAATTTTCCTTTTTTATTGTATCTTTGTATTTGATAGGCATGGAATTTTCATAATGCATGAGTTTAACCATCCATAATATTAATGAATAATTCCACTTACGTGCTGTATCTTAACATTTTGATATTTATTTAAAACTCTAACTTAAGTATAAATTACTTCTATTTTTTGTTTTATGAGTTCTAATTTTAAAACACCTCTTTCTGTATATGTCTTGTATGACAAGGATAATACTAAAGGTAGCGAAACATATGAGAAAATTTACCATCTTCTGTGTCGTAATTCAAGTAGGCCTTTTGAAGATGGGCTTGATATACCAGTGTTCTTTCGAACGGATATGGCCAATCAAATTACCCCGATAGATATAAACTTCAGTAATAAAACTATTGCAATATTATTGGTTGATGACAATATGTATTGTAATACTATATGGGATGAGTATATAAAAGAATTATTAGTAAAACAAGACAATGGGGCACTAAAAATATTTGCCGTCAAACTATCCAAGTATGCTTTCGACATAAACCCACTTCTTCAAGAAGAACAGTTTATTTGTTTGAAAAATGAGAATATTGAAACTGATTGGCATGAATTTCAAATAAGACTTTATGATAACATTTTACGCTATTTAAAGTCTTATAAAGTTGGGCAAAAGCTAAAATTATTCATTAGCCATTCTAAAAAGGATAAAGATCATTTAGGTGAATCTACGGCAATTTCTTTAAGAGATTATTTGCGTTCAGATACTAAACTCGATTCTTTCTTCGATGTTAATGATATTTTGGATGGTCATCAATTTGCCCAACAGATTCAGTCAGGTATAGCTTCATCCTTATTAGTTATCATAGAATCTGATACATATTCAGAAAGAGAATGGTGTCGAATTGAAGCTATCTCTGGTAAGAAAAATAATGTACCTTCAATATTAGTAAATGTATTGAATGGAGTTTCTTCTCGAACATTCCCGTATTTGGGTAATATGCCAAAGATTAGATTTAATGGCAAATGGGATGACGTAATTATCTTGCTTCTACGTACTGCGTTAGACCAATATTATGAGAAAGAATATCTTGAGCAATTGGTAATGAAGTGCGATTTGCAAAATACTTCTATTCTTCCTGTTCCTCCGGAATTAATGAATTTAATTAATATTGAAGATAATATAAAATCAATACTCTATCCTGAACCACCGTTAGGTCGTGAAGAGTTGGAGGTTTTGAATAAAAATGGTAAGATTACAAGTTTTGTTACTCCGAGTCAGTTATATTCAAATATGAATAAGATACAGGATAAGAAAATCGCAATTTCTATTTCGGAAACTCCGGAGGCTTTAACTAAAGGAATCGGCAAAGCCATGTTTGATGATTTATCTGTTGAAATAGCTCGTCATCTGCTTGTTACTGGAGCTAAATTGGTGTATGGAGGTGATCTTAGAATTGGTGGTTTCACAAAACTTTTATGCGATCTTTCATGTCAGTATGGCATAAAAGAAAAGTCTGATCCAAGTACAATCTATTTCACAAATTATTTTGCTTGGCCTATATTTAATAGGCTCTCAAAATCTGACATCGCTGAATTTAAATACGACCGTGTGGAAATAGTAAAAACAGAAATACCCAAAGGTGTAGGTGAGGAGGATAAGGGGAAGTTCTTTGAGCCAACTACGCCAAGCAAAATGTTTCTTTGGGCAAATTCTTTATCTATTATGCGTAAAGAAATGGAAGAGAATGTTAATGCACGTATCGTTTTGGGTGGCAAAATTGTCAATTTTAAGGGGCGTATGGCCGGAATATTTGAAGAGGCGATTTGTGCTATACAGAAAAAACATCCAATTTATTTATTAGGAGGATTTGGTGGAGCTTCTGCACAAATAGTGAAACTAATGAAAGGTGAAACTACGGCAGAAAAACTATTTGAAGAAGCAAAAACCAATGAGGATTATAAAAATTTAATTGAATATTGCCAAATGAGTTGTCTGCCAACGATAAATTACGATGAACTAAAGAAATTCGAAAATAAGGATTATCAGGTTCTTAGAAATGGACTTGATAAAGATGAAAATGAAATTTTATTCAACTCTATTAATATTCCCGAGATAATATCATTGATTCTCAAGGGTATTAATAAAGCTTTTAACTATTAATATAAATTATGCATAAAGTATTTGTAAGTTTTCATCATGCCAATGACCAGAAATATAAAGAAGGTTTGGTTAGTTGGGCTGAAAAAAATAAAGTATTCATTGATGGCTCTGTTGACATGGGCGAGATTCCAGAAGATTGGGACGACCAAAAGATACGCGAATATATACGCGACGAGCATTTGAAGGATACAACCGTAACCATTTTACTTGTAGGAACTGAAACAAAAAATCGCAAGCATATTGATTGGGAGTTATATTCAAGTATGTACGATGGTACGGTGAATAAGAAGTCCGGCATTATTGTGATATTACTACCATCTGTTAAAAGCGAATATTATACATGCGCTCATAGTAGTGAGAAAACGTTCTACCCAGAGACGACACAATGGATGTCTATTGATAGCCGAGAAGAGTATCATAGGCGTTATCCATACTTACCGGAACGCATCATTGATAATTTGCTCGAACCCAATGCCTTTATATCTGTAATCAATTGGGATAAGTTAACACCAGATATTTTGAGACAGATGATTGATAATGCATATAATAGTCGTGCCACTTGCACTTATGATTTATCAAGGCCAATGCGTAAAAAAAATGGATAAGTAGAATAATAGATTATGGCATTAAATAGATTTTATTTAACCGAAAATTCCATTGCACAAAGAAGTGGTTTATGTATATTCATAAGTCACCAAAAAAGAGATGCGGACACTGCTAAAAAAATAGCAGACTATTTTATTACTTCTGGTATTGATGTCTATTTTGATGAATATGATACAAAAATAGACAGAACGAGACCTTACTCGGTTGTAAGTGCAATTAAAACAGGTATCAGAAACAGCACGCACATGTTATGTCTTTTATCCCAAAATGCATTGGATTCAAAATGGATCCCTTGGGAAGTTGGATATGGATATGATAGAACAACTGTTGTAGGGTTAACATTAAAAGAAATATCACAATCAGTCTTACCCGAGTATCTTCAAATCGTTCCAATTCTAAGAGGTACAAAATCGTTGAATAACTTTATTTCTAATGTGTTAAAACGAGATGAATCAACGCTTATAAATGAGAGGAAATTATTTGCCGCATATCAATCTCAGCATCCTTTAGACTCTGTTCTTAATTGGGAACTGTAACATAACTTCCAGCAGGTATAATACCTTGCTGGAAGTTTATATAATATACCAAACAGTACTTGTATATCTTAATCGGGTAAGAGGAAAACGAAGAAGTAAAATTTCTCCTACTCAATTTGTTTTTGTAAGTCCTAAAAGTATTTCAAGATTTGCTTTTCCTTCCTCTGTCTTCCACTTTTTTCTCATTTTCTTTTGATTTTCGCCTTCAAGGGTTTCCAAAGCTTTTTCTTCTTGTTTTGTGGTTATATCAAGATATACCATTGTGGTTTGAATACTTTCATGCCCAAGTAAGTATGAGATTTGGGCTATGTTCATCCCGTTTTCAAGCCAGTGTGAAGCTTTGGCATGCCTAAATTGATGGGCATGTAAATCCATAGGAACATCTTGGCACCTTTCATGAGCCATTGTGGCATATTTTTTCAGCATCTTGTTCACGTTTTCAGCGGACATCGGGACATATATGCCTTTGCTCTTAGAACAGAAAAGTAATGCATTTGCATCATTCTGTTTCGGATGGTATTTGATAAGATACCTTTTCAAGCATTGTGCTGGCTTGGCCAAAAGAGGAATCGGACGTTTCTTTCTTCCTTTGCCAATGACTATTATGTGAGGTTTTACACAGTCTATAACAATATTGCTAATTTTCAGAGTCAGAAGCTCGTTGATGCGCACAGCGGTGGAATATAAGAGAAGCATCAGAGTGTAATCACGAAAGCCTATAGTACTCCCTTGATTAGGCATGGACAACAATACATCAACAGCCTGTTTACTGAGCCCGATGACCTTTCTTTTAGAGTTTTTCTCATTTGGAACATTTTCCGCTTGTAAGAAAACAGACATATAGGATATATCTCTAAACGACAAATATTTCAGAAAAACACGCAAGGCTGACAATCTTACATTACATGTTGCTGGACTGCAACCCCTATTTTCCTTTAACCAAATAATCCACTCCATTATATATTCCATACAGAAACATTCTGCGCTTAATGTTTCTGGTGTAGTGCCTTTTATTACTCTGAGGAATTCTACATAGAGTTTCACGGAGATCTTATAATTTCTCTTTGTGTGAGGACTGCATGCCTTGATTGAAGGGACATAGTGTTCGAGCCAGTCATGCAGATAATCAGCTATCTGCATTGCTTGCGGATTAATCTTCTTTTTCATCTGTCTTTAATTTTAATAATTGATTCTCTGTATATTCCATTATATCAGAAATCGCTGGGGTCAAGGAATAATAAGCCAGCGTGCTCTCTATTTGCCGGTGTCCCATGCTCTTGCTTAAAGCCAACAACTTGTCATGGATGGTAAATCCTTGGTGTGTCCAGCTGTTTATGTTTTCTATGGCATAGTTGTGTCTTAGCTCATATGGGATAGCGTAGGATGAATTGCAACTTTGCCACAACACCCGAAAATGATACGTAACCCAAACAGAAGGGTGAGACTTGTCATCCGGTGTCGGAAAGAACACTTTGCGGTGCGGGACTAACCTAGATATATTCTCGTCGTAAGTACGCATTAGAGCCAACATTGTATCATGGAGAACGACATAATGTTGGTCATGCCCTTTACTTCGCTTGATGGAAATTACGCCATTTTCAAGGTTTACATCATCACGTTCCAGCAGGATGGCTTCGGTTGTCCTCATCCCAGAACTGTACAATAAGCGAAAGAATACTGGCAGTGTCATGCGTTGGATTGTGGCGAGACGGCCACGTCTTGGCTTTGTGTTGTCGCAAGCATTGAAGAAGCGTTTCAATTCATCATATGTGAAAGGGTGCGGCGTATAAGTTCTTGGCACAGACCTTGGCACTTTTGGCAGGGCTATTTTTGTCATTCCACGTTTGTTCATGTATTTGATGAAGTCCAGAATAGGATATACACGTGACACGCAAGAGTTTGTGCATTCAGATGGACGTTGCCTGCACCATCTGTCCACGATTTCTTGGGATAGTTCGATCTGTCCGGGATATTCCCTCGCGCAAAAATGGTCAAATAGTATTACGTTCTTGATATAGCTGTGGCTGTCACGCCCGGAAGCCTTGCGGTATTTTACGTATCCTTCTATCGCGTTGGAAAGGAATGAAGTCGTTTTCATCTGCCAAACACCTCCTTTCCAACCGGGAATCCCTCGATGCTTAGCGAACACTCTTTCAGGTGTTTGAATTCCGCACTGAGATAGCGGTCGAGAGAGCTTGGGGACGAATGGCCAAGGGTGGCACTTATAACAGGCTGTTGCACACCGCCCTGCAACAGGGATGTCGCTACATGGTGGCGAAACAGGTGCATGCTCTTTCTTTCATTTTCACCTTGCCTTATTCCTGCTTTGCACATGACTTTTGAGCATATGGCATCAAGATTGCTTGTGTGGAGTCTTCTGTGTGGCACGTGTACTGTGAGAAAAACATATGGTTCCGGGCATTGGGGACGCTCTTTGAGCAGGTAATCAAAGACAGCATTCCCGACTACGGCGCGAAGCGGCAATGTAAGGGGCTGTCCCGTTTTTGCCTGTGTGATTTTTATAAGGTCGTGTTCCCAATCGAAGTTCTCAAGCGTGAGAGCTGAGATGTCACACCCACGCAATCCCGTGTACATGGCCAAGGTTATGATGGCTTTGTCCTGCAGGGATATTGTGCCGTCGTGCTCCAAGGTATGCCTGATGGCCGTCAGTTCTTGCTCTGTAAGGTATTGAATGTTCTTACGCATGTTGGGTATGGCCGGCAGATATGCGATTATACGTTCAACGGATTTGCCATAGTAAGGCAAACAGGCTTTCAGCCCATACTCCACCGAATATTTGAGCGAATGGCCCATCTTCTGTTTTTCGTCTTTGGAAAACACTTCCAACACCGCATCCTCTGTTATTGATTCGAATGAATACACACCCATTTCCTGTAACCGGAAGAAGAACGAAGATAGCGCATACTTCACGTTTGTTGAAAATTTGCAACGCCTGCCTACCACGTTGAAAGCCATGTCCGTTACATTCCTGTATTCTTCGCCAAGCAATTCGTAGTGGTGAGGTTTGATGTAGTGTTTGCATCCGTCGGGTAATAATCCATTCTCGATATATTGGCAGATTACACGTAACAGGCGTACCTTGTTTCTGCAAGTATACTTGTTGGACCACAATTCTTTTAGTGTCGGTTCAACATCGGCGAGACTCTTCCATTTGTAATGTTCGGAATTGCCCGATAACCACTCAGCCATTTTCTTCACATAGTCTATGTACATGGCTGAATAACCTGTGTCTTGTAAATAAGAAACAAGCCCTTTGACTTTTTCATTCAGATTAAATATGTCCATAATCGTATCTTGTTTGAATGTTATTCTACAATTATAGACGGAATATAATCAGAACTGATTAAGACTCAAAACAAATGATTGCTAAACAATTGAATAATTTTATCGGAAATTCCTAAAAGTTCTGATAATG
>NZ_JAMOKH010000073.1:0-7109 GCF_023656585.1 Bacteroides sp. B1-V-101
AGCTATACACTTCTGAAGAGTAGGTATGTCTATATACAAACTTACCCAAGGATACGTTAATGTTCGTAAACTTGGGTAAGATTTTATAGATATTGTTTGGAGAGGACTTAGAATTCACCTTCTCTTTTTATTATAAGTATTTCTCCAGCGCCATTTTATTCAGAATCTCGATCTTTTTTCCTTCCATTGTGATCAGTCCTTCCTTGATTATCTTATTGATTTCTTTGGATAAAGCAGGCCGTGATACATTCAGGTACTCGGCAAGCTGGGACTGGGTATGCATGATCTCTACTGTCAGAGAATCTTTTTTCTTATGTTCGAATAAGTAAACAATAAACCTTTCGCGTACAGTCTTGCGCGACAGAGGTTTCAAACGTGATACGGTACATATATTGCAATTTCCGGCGATGCAAAGAAAATTGTGCAATACCTGCGGGTCCTGACTGATGACTTTAAAAGTGGAATCTTTGGTTGCCATGAGTACCACGCTGTCTTCCAAAGCAGTAAAAGTAGCTGGCAACGTATTGTTTGAATTGAAAAGGTGAGGGGTGGCAAAGGTACGTGGTGCGATGATATACTCAATCATCACTTCGTTCCCCAATCCGTCAATGATATCCGTGCGTAGTTTTCCTTCCAATAACACATATAGTTTGTTGCAAGGTGTACCTTGCGTAACAACTATTTCTTTTTTATCCGCTGCATAGATAACGAAATCCAGTTTGTCCAACAGAGATTCCTTGATGTTCAGAGGTAAATCCCGAAATAAAGGGATTTGAAATAATTTTTCTTTATGTGCGTTGGTCAGTTGTATTTTTTTCATTGCATTATGTTGTTCGTATCATAGGCAAAGATATGAATTATATATGGGCAGAGAAAATCTTTTTTTATGTTTGTGTTGCCGAAAGACCGATTATGGATGAGATGAAAAGGATATTGATAAAAAGTAAAAATGGCAGAAAATGTTTGAATCAGTAATTAGGGTACACATCTCTGTAATTTATCTACATTTGCTATATGATAAATTGTCTATTTTTGCAGAGTGAAAAAGCTGATTCATGAAATTCAAAAAATAAAAGTAATAAAGTTATGGCTAAAAAAGTTCTGATTATTTCGTCCAGTCCGCGAAAGGGCGGTAATTCTGATATGCTTTGTGACGAATTTGTGAAAGGTGCCCTCGAAACAGGCAATGAAGTAGAAAAGATTTTTCTGAAAGAGAAAGCAATTCATCCTTGTACGGGATGTAGTGTTTGCAGCATGTATGGCAAACCCTGCCCGCAGAAAGATGATGCAGCAGAAATTGTAGAGAAAATGATTGCGGCTGATGTCATCGTAATGGCAACACCTGTTTATTTCTATACGATGTGCGGACAGATGAAGATTATGATTGACCGTTGTTGTGCACGTTATACGGAAATAACGAATAAGGAATTTTATTTCATTATTGCAGCGGCGGAGAATGATAAGGGGATGATGGAACGTACGATTGATGGTTTCCGTGGCTTCCTTGATTGTCTGGAAAATCCGCAGGAAAAAGGAGTGATTTATGGAATAGGTGCCTGGAAGGTAGGAGAAATAAAAGATACTCCCTATATGCAGGAAGCCTATGAGATGGGAAAAATGGTGTAAACGTTCGCTTTGGGTAAATATTTCCCGTCTTATATAACAACCTTTCAGGATGGTGTCACTATGCTGAGTATATAGTGACGCTATACCTGTAGGATAGTGACACTAAAGCAGTATGATAGTGACACTATAGTAATGGGATAGTGACACCATATTTTTGTCTGGATTTAATGAGAGAAGTTTAGTTTAATGATTCTGTTACAATAATCTTCTTTCGTTCGATTCCAGTTCCAATAAAGTCTTTTTAGCTACAAGACCACCGGCATATCCGGTCAGTTTATGATCGCTGCCAATCACCCTGTGACAAGGAATAAGTATTGAAATAGAATTTGCTCCATTCGAAGAGGCTACCGCGCGGATAGCTTTAGGATTATCCAGTCTCTGTGATAATTGAGCATAAGATATCGTTGTTCCGTAGGGAATGTTTAATAATTCATTCCATACACTCTTTTGAAACTCTGTCCCGACAAGAAGCAGAGGAATATCAAACGTAGTCCTTTGACGGGAAAAATACTCATCTAGCTGGCTGATCGTTTGCGTTATCACTTCAGAATTTTCTATTGCGTACTGAGCATTTAGCGCTTTTTGTATTCGTTTATCGATTGTTGTTCTGCGTTCTTCACTCACCACCCAGTCACACATACAGAGCTTGTTCTCGAAAGAACCGAGTATCAATTTCCCGCATGGAGATTGATAGTACTGTATCTGAACTGTATTTACTTTACCTTTTGCTTCTTTCTCCATTTTGATTCTTTATTTAAAGGGTTTGATATGGATGTAAAAGTAATTATTTGTATTCAAACTACAAAATGAATAATTCGGCAATAGAAGCCTGAAACAAAATCTTTTACCCTTACAGTCGATTTAAATTGATTGATTACTTGTTCTGCCGTAGAATTATTATAATTTTGTAGCAGAACTTTTTATTTCGTATTATTTGATTAAGAACCAAACCACATGAACTATAAAATAACGACTCTTGTAGAAAATTGTGTCTATGGACGTAAATTGCAGGCAGAACATGGGCTTTCCCTCTATATTGAGACACCGGAAAACAGATTACTTTTTGATACGGGAGCTTCCGATTTATTCATCCATAATGCTCGTTTGTTACATATCGATCTTCAGAAAGTAGATTATCTGGTATTATCTCACGGGCATAGTGATCATACAGGTGGGCTACGCTATTTTATGGAATTGAATACGAAAGCGACAATTGTCTGTAAACGGGAAGTTTTCTTTCCCAAGTTCAAGGATGAACGCGAGAACGGGATGAAGCATATCCATTCAATCGACCTGTCCCGTTTCTATTTTATTGATGAGCAGACTGAACTGGTTTCCGGAGTATTTCTTTTGCCTGCTATCGATATTATCAATAGTGAGGATACTCATTTTGAACGATTTTGGGTTCAGAAGGACGATGGTTGTAAAATTCCGGATACTTTTCAGGATGAATTGGTTATGGTGCTGGTTAATTCAGGAGGGCTTGTCGTTTTAAGTGCCTGTTCTCACCGGGGCATTACAAATATATTGCGGACAGTACGAACGGTATTTCCAAAACTTTCCTGTAATTTGCTTTTAGGAGGCTTTCATATTCATAATGCAGAAGAATTCAAATATCAGGTTATTGCCGATTATTTGCATGAATATTTACCTCAAGAGATAGGTGTCTGCCATTGTACGGGAGTAGATAAATATGCTTCTTTTTATAAAGATTTTGGCGACAGGATATTCTATAACTACACAGGAAAACAAATAGAGACAAGTATTTAAGAACAAAATATATAATAATTTGATATGAAGAAACTTATAACTTCTTTAGCGCTGGTACTGACTGCATTATCCAGCTATGCTATTACCCCTTTGTGGATGCGTGATGCACGCATCTCACCGGATGGAAAGGAAATCGTCTTTTGTTATAAAGGCGACATCTACAAAGTCCCCGTTCAAGGGGGAACCGCTACCCAATTAACAACACAAGCTTCTTATGAGGCTAATCCTGTCTGGTCGCCCGATGGTAAACAAATCGCATTTGCCAGTGACCGGAATGGAAACTTCGATCTCTTCATCATGCCTGCTGATGGAGGAACTGCACGTAGATTGACCTATCATTCTGCCTCGGAAATCCCTTCGGCTTTCACCCCTGATGGCAAATTTGTACTTTTCTCCGCCTCCATTCAGGACCCTGCGCAAAGTGCCCTTTTTCCTACCGGAGCCATGACGGAATTATATAAAGTTCCGGTTACCGGAGGACGTACCGAACAAGTGTTGGCTACTCCTGCCGAATGGGTATGCTTTGATAAATCGGGAAAAAACTTCCTTTATCAGGACCGCAAAGGTTTTGAAGATGAATGGAGAAAACACCATACCTCATCTATAACAAGAGACGTTTGGCTGTACGATGCTTCGACCGGAAAACATACCAATCTGACCAATCGTGAAGGAGAAGACCGTAATCCGGTATATGCACCGGATGGTAATTCGGTCTATTTTCTAAGTGAGCGCAATGGCGGTTCATTTAATGTATATAATTTTGCCCTGAACACTCCGCAGGAAGTGAAAGCCATCACCACTTTCCGCACGCATCCGGTACGTTTCTTGTCAATCAGCGATAAAGGAACTATATGCTATACGTATGACGGAGAACTTTATACACAAGAGCCCAATGCCCGCCCGAAGAAAGTAAATGTTGATCTTGTGCGTGATGATGAAAAAGAGATTGCTACTCTCAGATTTTCTCAGGGTGCGACTTCTGCTTCTGTGTCTCCGGATGGCAAGCAGGTGGCTTTTATTGTGCGAGGTGATGTTTTTGTGACTTCAACCGATTATGCTACGACCAAGCAAATAACAAATACTCCGGCAAAGGAATCCGGTGTATCTTTTGCTCTCGACAACCGTACACTGGTTTATGCCAGCGAGCGGACCGGTAACTGGCAACTTTATACCGCTAAGATAGCTCGTAAAGAAGAGGCGAATTTCCCTAACGCCACTCTTATTGAAGAGGAAGTATTGCTCCCCTCTAAAACCGTAGAACGTGCTTACCCGCAATACTCTCCGGATGGTAAGGAATTGGCTTTTATCGAAGACCGTAACCGGTTGATGGTACTCGACCTGAAAACCAAAAAAGTACGTCAGGTGACAGACGGTTCTACATGGTACAATACAGGAGGCGGATTCGACTACGAATGGTCGCCCGATGGCAAGTGGTTTACGCTTGAGTTTATTGGCAATCGTCATGATCCCTATTCGGATATCGGCATTGTCAGTGCGCAGGGAGGTACTATCACTAATCTGACTAACAGCGGTTATATTAGCGGCTCTCCACGTTGGGTGCTGGATGGAAATGCCATTCTGTTTCAGACCGAACGTTATGGTATGCGTGCCCATGCTTCCTGGGGATCACAACAGGATGTGATGCTGGTATTCTTGAATCAGGATGCTTACGACCGTTACCGTTTGAGTAAAGAGGATTTCGAACTGCTTAAAGAATTTGAAAAGGAGCAGAAGAAAGCAAAGGAGAAAGACGGTGATAAGAAAAAGGACGGAAGTCAGTCTAAAAAGGACAAGGCAGACAAAGAAAAAGATAAAGCAGACAAAGAAGGAGATAAGGAGGATACCGAAAAGGACAAGGCAGACAAGAAAGATATTGTTGTGGAACTCAGCGGTATTGAGGACCGTATTGTACGCCTGACTCCTAACTCTTCTGATTTAGGTAGTGCTATTCTTTCCAAAGATGGAGAAAATCTGTATTACTTCTCAGCTTTCGAAGAGGGGTATGACCTTTGGAAAATGAATCTTCGTGAAAAAGGCACGAAGCGTCTCCATAAACTTAATTCCGGCTGGTCATCACTGATGCTGGATAAAAAAGGAGATATCTTCTTGCTGGGAAGCAGAAATATGCAGAAAATGGACGCGAAGTCGGATGCTCTGAAATCTATCAGTTATCAGGCTGAAATGAAAATGGATTTGGCAGCCGAACGTGAGGCAATGTTCGATCATGTTTATAAACAACATCAAAAACGTTTCTACAATCTTAATATGCACGGAGTGGATTGGGATGCTATGACAGCAGCCTATCGCAAATTTCTGCCGCATATTGATAATAACTATGACTTTGCAGAATTACTGAGCGAATGGTTAGGTGAACTGAACGTTTCGCATACCGGAGGACGTTATTCTCCGAGAGGCAATGGGGATGTAACCTCTAATCTGGGCTTATTGTTTGACTGGAATTATCAGGGAAAGGGTATGCAGATTGCTGAAATTGTAGAGAAAGGGCCGTTCGATCATTCCCGTACCAAAGTAAAGGCAGGGTGTATTATAGAAAAGATCAACGGGGAAGAAATAACTCCGGATAAGGACATCACTGATCTCTTGAATAATAAGGCAGGAAAGAAAACACTGGTTTCGCTGTACAACCCGCAGAATAAGGAACGTTGGGAAGAAGTGGTAAAACCTGTCACAAGCGGACAGCTTAATGGCTTATTATATAAACGTTGGGTAAAGCAACGTGCTGAGGATGTGGAGAAATGGTCCAGCGGTCGTTTGGGATACGTTCATATTCAATCTATGGGAGATGGCAGTTTCCGTACTGTTTACTCGGATATTCTGGGAAAATACAATAACTGTGACGGAATTGTGATTGATACCCGTTTTAACGGAGGTGGTCGTCTGCATGAAGATATTGAAATACTTTTCAGCGGTCAGAAATATTTCACTCAGGTGGTACGCGGACGTGAAGCCTGTGATATGCCAAGTCGTCGCTGGAACAAGCCTTCTATTATGTTGCAGTGTGAAGCCAATTATTCGAATGCGCATGGCACCCCGTGGGTGTACAAGCATCAGAGTATTGGAAAACTGGTAGGTATGCCTGTTCCGGGAACTATGACAAGTGTGTCTTGGGAAACTTTGCAGGATCCTTCATTGGTATTTGGGATTCCTATCATCGGTTATCGTCTACCGGATGGCAGTTATCTGGAAAATACTCAGTTGGAACCTGATATCAAGGTTGCCAACAGCCCGGAAACTGTAGTGAAAGGAGAGGATACACAACTCAAAATGGCTGTGGATGAATTGCTTAAAGAAATAGATAGCCGGAAGAAATAGACATCCTTTCCTCCTTTAGAAAAAATAATTTTAGTCTCACGGTTTCACTCTGCTCTATTTAAACTTCTTGCAATCAGTGGCATACCGAATGAAGGTGTGTCAAAAGTAACTAAATTCCCCTCCTTCAGGAAGGAGGGGTGGCTGAAAGCCGGGGTGGTAGGTGTACTTCACAGTTGAATATCAATAGCTAATGTATTCACCTACCACCTCCCCCTACGGGTACTCCTCCTTCCCGAAGGAGGAGAGTTTAGTTACTTTTGACTTTTGACACATTTACATTTGCAGTATTAAATATCACAACAAAATATAAGTGTATATTTGAAAAGTAGAGTTGCAGTGAACTAACTTTGACACTAGTCTTAAATGACTATAGGCTGAAT
>NZ_JAMOKH010000074.1:0-5717 GCF_023656585.1 Bacteroides sp. B1-V-101
GCTTTTTGACTTGTTATATGTAGGTTTTTTGAATGATGTTTGGCGGTTTGGAATGAATTACCTACTTTTGGGCTGAGAAAAAACGAAAGCCCGAAGGCAGTAACCAACGGGCTTTGTATTTTAAGAATTAGCAATCGTTTGTGTTCGTTCTTGGCGGGGCGGATACCAAACGAAAGCCACATCAAAATTTCATATGTGCAAAGATAGAACAAATATAACCAACTGCAAAGAAAGTCCGTTAAAAAACGGTTCTGATAGTCTTAAAAAAAAGGCTAAAGTAAAAATCATATCCCATAATTTTACTCGAAAACTTTCGGAAAAGAATCCGGATAGTAAGCTGATGAAAGCATATATGGATGCCCATGTGTGTTCAAATGTTTATACTGTGCAGGGAGGTAAGGCGCATTCCCATTATTGTCATCGGGCTTTTTGTCCTATCTGTCAGCGTATTCAAACGGCACAAAATGTAAAGAAGTTCCTTCCGGTTATGAAGTATTTGGCTTCGGAAGGCAGAGAGTTTTATTTTGTGACGCTTACCTTGCAAAATTGTGTAACCGATGATGCAAGGGTATTGCGAGATTTCATGCGTAGATGTAACCGGATGTGGGCTGATGGTATAAGGACGAAACACAAGTTTCGTTCACTTGGTATTTCGGGGGTGATTAAGAAGGAGTGTACCTATCATGTAGTAAAAAAGGATTTGTTTTCGTTCCATTATCATTTTCATATTATTGTTGATTCATTGGAAGCTGCAAAATATGTAGTAGCCCAATGGAAGAAATTGCATGGTAGTACGGTTGCTGATGCCCGTTTTCAGAAATATAAGAAGATAGAGGATTTTGAAAATGCAGCGATAGAGGTTTTTAAGTATGCTTCAAAGGCTTCTGTCTCAAAATCGAAAGGTCGTGACGGTAAAAAAAAGATTCAGATAAATTATAAGGCTTTGGATATGATTTATACTGCCATGCATGGGATGCAGCGCATGAGTAGTTTCGGACAGTTCCGCACCATGATCGGAGATGAAGCGTTGAATGATTTTAGAGATGAGGATTTGGTTCTTAATATTGAGGGATTGAATGTTGAAGATGGTTGTTATACTTGGTATATGTCTGTGAAAGATAAGGTGGCTGATTGGTATAATATGGAAACTGGGGAGGCATTGTGTTGTTATAAGGTCACCCGGAAGGATGAACTTTTGCAGGATATTTATTTAGATGAGGATATTTTTCCTAATAGTGGGTAGTTGTTAGTTTGTTGTATTGTTTTCTTGGTATGGTGTGAGTTCTATGTATTCTCTATTCATGAAAGGATCGCCAAATTTTCCACTTCTGTCATAGAAGGAAAATTTGTTTTTAGTTAGCTCGTCTATGTCCCAGTAATGTTCTCCACCAAAATAAATGGTACTGAAACTTGGATCACCGAATGACCATTGTCCGTAGATATTGGCTTCTTTTTTATTTCCTTGTTTGTCGATTTCTATATTTGTACGGGTATATGTTCCGTTTTTATTGAATTTGTATGTACCTTGCCAGACACTGCCGTTTTCGTCTGTTGTTTTTTTACCAGCCCATGTAATATCACAAATTAATGAGATTATGCTTTCTTCTCCATGGTTGTAGTATCCTTGTTTTTCAACACATCCGGTGTTTGAAATAAGAAAAAGTGATACTGTTGAAATAAGTAAAGAGATATGTATTATTCTATTCATAGTTAAATATTTAATATTCAATGCAAAAATAGGAGAAATTTTATATTTTTGGGCGAAACCTTTATTTATTAACTTTAAAAAAGGAGGATTTATGAAAAAAGTAATGTTTATGTTCATCAGTCTACTGACTGTTTTGGGTGTTTGTTCGTGTAATGATAATGAAGTAATAGAACCTGTGGTTAGTGATTCTGTATCTGATATGGAGGTCTTATCTCGTTTTGTTGATGTAAATGAGATTACAAATGAATACTATTTCAATGAGAATAAGAAAACGAGGGCGTTGTCTTATGTAACAGGTTCGGATTGGCAGGATTTAGAAAAAGTTAGTCCTTTGAGTATTGAGAAATATAAGAATAACCTGCAGGTTTTAAATGCTCAAGTGGCAAGTGCTATTTCAAATCCTAATACCGCTTATGTTGTTTTTTCTGTAAATGGAAAGACTTTGGTTAAAAAGGTGAAGGAGGATGCTAATTTTGATTTTTCAGTATTTAGGGATGTTGTAACGGAAACGAGGGCTGTTCTCCCTTCTTTGAGTATTAATGGAGGTTCTCAAAGCACTACCGGAGTTTTTTACGATTCCAGTCGTACTTTAAAGATGCAAGTTGATTTGAATGCTTCAATACAGAATAATTATTATTTCTTTGAAGTATTAAATCCTAATGCTAAACCAAGTCCGGATGATAATATAACGACACCTGAAAGTGTTGCTTTTAGTGGAACTGGACCGTTATGGAGTAACACTTTCACTTGGACTTCGTATTGGGATGCAAATGTACCTGGTCAAGGTTTTAAATGGGAGTTTAAAGGAAAAGGTACTACTCCTTCTTTTGGTTTTATAGCTAATTGCACCTTTAGTCGTTAAAAAATGAACGGGATTTAATTTGAATTGCACTTCTCAAAAAAGAGAAGTGCAATTCAAATTAGTGTCTTTCTATCGGTGTAGCCAGTTACCGTTATCTAAAGTCTTTTGTAGTGTATTCCAAAGTTCTTTAAGAAAGTTTTTAAAGTGGATGTTATTTAGCCAAATTGTAGTAATACCATTCTGACTTTTGGAGATATCTATTTTCACGTTTTTAACTTGGTATGATTTTCTCTTGTCTTTATCGTAAAGGTTTCCAGTGTAGTATATTTCCTTTCCAATAAGAAGTTGTCGGATATCTTTATTTTGTATTCCCATAGTTTGGAGTTCCTCTATATTTTCCTGTGCATTTTCCATTTCCGGAAAAAGGTTGGTTATGGGTTTTAGTTTGGATGCTTCTGCCTTTATCTGTCTGTCGGTTGTTTCCTGTACCCTTCGCATCTCGATGTTGTTGGTTCTTAATTGTCCTTCTAAATTTTGATTCTTGAATGAGAGGTTATAATTTTCTTTTTTGAGGGTTTCAATTTCTTTGGCTTGTCGTTTTACTTCCCCTACATTAAAGACGCTTGTAACGGCATTAAATACGGTTTTTCCGGCTTTTGCGGCAGCTTCTTTGGCTTCGTTGATGTGTATGTCGGTTTTCATGCTGTTTAGCTCTTTTTGTGCCGTACTAAGTTCCTTTTGGACTGTGGTGATTTTCTCGGTTCCGGCAGTGTATGCCCTGTTTAGTTGCTCGATGTCTTTTTGAAGTTGTTCAGCTTTCTCTGTTTCCATTTTGTTTTTGTATTGCATGGCCGACAAGTGTTTCTTGTCTGAAGAAACTCCACGTTCCATGTTGAGACACTCTGCTGTTATAGTCTGCATCTCCGCCATGTCGTGTCTGTTCAGCTTTACAGTTTTTCCTGTATGGCCGTCCGTCCAGTCAAAGATCATGTGCGCATGATAGTTCGGTTTCCATGCTTCTTCCTTTCCGTCCCATACGTTTGCGCCTTCATCCTTATGGGTGTAGATTTGGAAGGCGTGCACTCCAAAGCGTTCTTCCAGTTTTTCGGCCAAGTCTTGAAGCTGCTGGATTGTGGTTTCCTCGCTGATTACTATTACCCCTTCCCGGATTGGGGTAGCTTTCTTCTGTAATCCTTGTCCGGTGGCTTCCTTGTATTTTTCCGTTATGTCCCGATGTACTTCGGCAATGGAACATTCTACCCACTGTTCGTTGCGGTGTGTGAGTTCCGGACGGATGTAGTCGAGCTCCTTGCTTCTTAAGTTGTGACGTTCCGAGCTGCCTATATTGCAGGCTTCCACTCTGATACATGTCTTTGCCATATCTTTAGGTTTTAGGTGTGTATGTCTGTTTAGAAGATGTGGCGTGAAACGTCACATCGCACGGGGTCGAGGGGACACCCCTCGCACACAACCCCTTTAGGGGTTATAGTGTGCTATAACCTTTTGCAAAGGTAAGCCTTCCGGACGGGATTTGCAAGCGCTCTGCCATGTGTTCCGGATGTGCTTGGGAACAGAAGCCGGACAAAAGGGAAAAGGACACAAGGCACAATAAAAAATCATCGGTCGGGGAGCGCTGCACGGCAAGGGGGTGCACCAACACTCCCGACGAGTGCAGCCATTGACAGGGTTCTCGGTGAAAATGGAAAAAAGTTGTTTTTCCTTTTGTTATTGTTATAACTTTACATATATTTGTATCGTGATAATCAATTATAAAGTTATAACATTATGGTAACGAATATTATTCAGATTGGAAACAGCAAGGGGATAATACTTCCTTCCGAAGTATTGAAACAGTTGCGTTTGTCCTTGAAATCGGCTGTGAGCATTTCTTTGGACGGGAACAATATTGTGATAAAGGCACAACCACGTCAGGGATGGGCGGAAGCTGCCAAACGTGCCCATGAGAATGGGGATGATGAGTTGCTTATCCCTGATGTGTTTGAGGATGAAAAGTTTGAGGATTGGACATGGTAGAACAGTATGAAGTGTATTGGGTAGAGTTAGACCCTACCCGTGGGGGTGAAATGGCAAAGACACGGCCATGTGTAGTTGTCACTCCTTCAGATTTGAATATGTACCTTACAACAGTAGTCATTGTTCCGATAACCTCAACGATAAGAAATTATCCTTACCGGGTTCTGTGTTCTGTAGCCGGGCGTGAAGGAGAGATAGCCACTGATCAAATTCGCACGGTGGATAAAAGCCGGCTGAAAAGAAAGATTGGAGATTTGAATTTCAGTGAGATAAAAAGGTTACGTGAAGTATTTCAGCAAATGTTCTGTGAATAATGGAAAGTACGGAAAGAAAAATGCAAATAAGACATTATGAAACCAACTGACTACATCGAATGGGATAACCTGAAGGATATTCCATTCTTCCTCTGTCAAGTAGTCGAGGACAGAGAAAAACAAGATTTGGATATTTACTATTTGGGCAAACGTGTCTTGCACGATTACGACCATGTGGGGCACTATTTGCGGACTGCCGTTATCTTGTTCCGCAGGGTAAAGAGCCGCACAGCAGACTGGGTAAACCTGCGTAACCTTTGGACGCTGCGCAACTGTGTGCGTGAGAACTACAATCACGGCATAGGAATGAACGACCTTATTTTTGGGGAGAATTTCGATGGAGATAATCTCGATACGCTTACACCACTTACAAAGAAACGCTTTGATTTTTTGTGTAAGCGGATTAAGGAACTTGACCCATATGCAACTATTTAACACTCCATTGAGTGAAGGCAGGGCTTGTCTTTGTGTGCTCCCCCTTTGGGGGACGGGAGGGGGATAAGAAAAAAAATACCACCGGAGATGTCGGATATCCGTCAATTCACTCCGGTGTTTTTTTTGCAACTCTCCCGTATCGCTCGGCAAGGGTTGTCTTTGTGTACGGCAAAGATAGTTTTTTTTCCGGAAGTATCTTTGTCTGTTGTGGATTTAGTAGTGTATTTGTGTCAGAATTGCGCAGCCGGGGGAATGGGGGCGAGCCCCCATACTAGATAAACTAGAAAGTTTCGTGGTAAATGCTTTTTGACTTGTTATATGTAGGTTTTTTGAATGATGTTTGGCGGTTTGGAATGAATTACCTACTTTTGGGCTGAGAAAAAACGAAAGCCCGAAGGCAGTAACCAACGGGCTTTGTATTTTA
>NZ_JAMOKH010000075.1:0-4909 GCF_023656585.1 Bacteroides sp. B1-V-101
GGCGTCCCAGGGAGAGGTACACAGAAGAAGAACGGGAACTTTTCCGGGATATCGCCCGGCTGAAGGGGACACTTCAAAGACTGAACAACTACTTTGGTGGTCGCCAGTACCGGGAAGTGTTCGAGGAGAACCGGGCACTAATCACAGAACTCCAAAAAATACTCTCACGATGATAGGGAAAGGGAAAAGCATATCACATGGCGTGGCGGCACTGGAGTATGACCTTGCCAAGGAGATAGACGGGCAGGCAGCAGCCACCGAGATAGCCCGGCATGAGCTTTACGGGTGTACGGGTGCGGAAATGGTGCAGGAGATGAAACCTTACTTCACTGATTTTCCGAACGTAAAGAACAACTGCCTGCGTTTTGAGGTCAGCCCCTCGATAGAGGAAAGTTCCAGCTTCACCGATGCGGACTGGGCAGAACTTGGCAACGACTTCATGCAGCGCATGGGACTGGTGAACCACCAGTACATCATCATCAAACACAGTAGGACAGAGAGTAAGAAAGAACAAGCCCACCTGCACATACTGGCAAACCGGATATCCCTTTCCGGGGAACTCTACCGGGACAACTGGATAGGTAAACGGGCAACGGAAGCCGCCAACGCCATAGCCAAGGAGCGGAACTTCGTGCAGTCGCAGGACATCGGCAAAGCCAACAAAGAGGAAATCAAGGAAGCCATGAACAGCGTACTGAAGAAAATGCAGGGTTTTGACTTAACCAAATTTCAAGAAGAACTTGGTAAACTGGGCTTCAAGATCCGAGAAGCCAGGGCAAGCACCGGGAAACTTAACGGCTACTATGTCACAGCCCGGAGCGGTACGGAGTACAAGGCAAGCGAGATAGGGAAAGGCTACACTTTCGCCCATATCGAGAGGACACAAAGCAAACTGAAGTATAACTCAATGAACATATCACATGGAAACAAACTCACGTCCGGAAAAGGAGGTTTCCACCTCTAAGCAAGGACAATACCGACCACGCAGGAAAGACACCACCCCGAAAGTGAACCCGCAGCTTGCGGTAGAACTGGTATATCAAGAATTGAAGCGTGTGGAAGCCTATACGAAACGCATAGAGGACGCAACATCCAAAAAGGTACAGATAGACGGGGAAAGCCTTGAAAGTGCTGAAAAATGCCTAAAAAACGTGTTAGCGGACTTTGAACGGCAGGGGAACAGGATGAAAAGCGGTGGCTATGTGGATAAACGGGTTTCGTTCTACTCCATTCTTTGTGTCGTTATTTCCCTTTTGTTCGCTTGCCTCATGTGTTATCTTTGGGTGGATGCAGCCAAAGACCGGGATAACTACAAACGGTATTACGAATATTACCAAGAGCAGGCAATAGAACAAAAGGGCAACAAATAGACGACGTACAAAAATGTACGTCGTCTATTTGTTTTTTAGAGGTCCTCCCCATGAGCATTATTATATTCGTTATCGTAAAAAAGAATTAGTGAGAATTTGCCATATTTTTCACTAATCATAAACCATACGGAGCGCATTGCAGCTTCTTGTACGATGTTCATTGCTGCTTCTTTGGTTATGTCCTCTTTTTCTTTTTCTGATTTTCTTATAAATTCTTCGGCTGGACATATCTCGCTTATTTTTTGAGTTAATTCTTGTTGTATCTTTTCTGGTGAGTTTTGAGGACTTTTGGGATTTGTCATTTGCATGAATCCAGCTTCAAATCTTTTGTTTCTAACCTTCATTTCATATGCAAGATTAATGTCTTCAGAAATATAATCGTTATCTTCCAATTTAGGAACGTATTTAGGGTTATCGTTGAATTGGTCGTAAAGGTTATTGAATCTAATTTTAATATCATGCTCGTTCCTTTCTATCGCATCTGCTACGACAATCCTCCATACTTTATTGCTTTGAGTGGCGACAAAAATGTTTACTTTTTCGCCATTAAATTCACCCGTTAAAAGATCGATTTCATTGTCGTATTCAAACCCTTTAGCTTTAAGTTTCTGAATCATATCTTTTTTAAATCCATCTACGGGGATTCCCATAAATTTTGTTATATCTTTCTGTGCTAACATTGTCAAAGAATACATTAGCAGTATAAATAACAGTGAATTTTTCTTCTTCATGAATAAATATTTAAAGATTACAATTGCAAATTTAGAAAATGATTTGAAAATATGACATTTAGGGAGGTACTTTTAGTTGTTTAGCTGTCTTTTATTTTCCCTTTGAGAGAGTTTATAATCCACCCTTTAGGGTTGTTCTTCTCTCGTGATTTTCCGTTTAGAATTGCCAGTTCTCCTATAAGGTCGGCTATTTTTTCTTGTGCAGTTATAAGCGTTTCCTTGTTCCGGTTTATTTCTTCCGAAGTGAAGCCACAGGAATAACGGAGATATTCGTACACATGGTTATCTATTTGGTGGCGTGCCGTTACTTTCGCTTGAAGTTCTTTTACTTCCAGTTCTTCATCCCTGAATTGAGGTTGATATACTGGGTAAAATCTAAATCCAGTTACTTTACTACGTTTGTTGTTAGGGTTTTCACGCACTTTTACGTAGTTGAATGTGTATGGGCAGCTTTCATCAAGCGCAGCCTTTGCTGGTTTTAATACTCTTTCCTCGAAGTTGTCGATTCTGTCTTTTCCGTTTTTGTCTTTGTATTTGTCCGCAGGTATGCCAAGTCGTTCTTTTAAGTTGTCCAGTGATATATCCAAAGGGTACACCTGCCCACTCATGAGCATATAAAACCTAAGCGAATAGCCCGTAGGCAGCGCAAGAGCCTTGTTTAGTTCAAACTCCCTATATCCTTTTGCGAATTTGGTAAACACGTCCCAAAGGTCATTAGATACACGAAATGTTATAATACCGGTATGCTTTTTGTATTTCGGGTTAGATATAAATCCACATTTCCACCATTCATCATCATCTTCGTAAGTGAAAAAACGTCCAGCCAGTGAATCGAGTGCAGCTATGATTTCGTTGTAGTCACGTCCGGAAAAAATAACGTCAGATACATGCATTTGCGCATCAACATCCCAAAGTCCATGCTCAAATTTTCGTTTCGTGCCTGCATAATCTTTCAGCTTTACTCCCTTTAGTTCAGCCTGGCACGCTTCCAGTATGCGAAGAACTATTCTTTGTTCGTGTATGGACATGTCTTGCTGTTTGGACCATGTATATACCCATGATACAACTACGTCTTTATTTTTGGTAATAGGTAGCTTCTTTTTCATAACTATTTGATTTGTTGCAAAGATATAAAATACCTACATATAAACAAAAAAAGAAGGGTAAAACTCCCAAAGTGTAGGGAAAGTGCGTCTTAAAAACTCCCAAAGTGTAGGATTGAAACTCCCAAAATGTAGGGAAACACATGCTTTAATCCCTTTGTTTATCGGTGTTTCCGTAAAAGTGATAGAGCATATTACAGACGATGCTTATAACAGACAAGGGGAATTTAGAGGGAAAAAGGCTGAATATCAACCCAAAAAGAGAGGAAAAAGCAAAGCAACACCAACCAACGGGCGGTAGGCTTGAATATGGCTTTTAATGGCGTGTACACAAATAAGTACACAGATAATTTGGAAGTTGGACTTTTATAGTTATATTTGCGCTGTAAATCAAATATATAAATATTATGCAGATAATTACAACGCGTGAATTTCGTGCCAATCAGAAGAAATATTTTGAACTGGCTGAAAAAGAGACAATCTTTGTTTCTCGTCGTAATGCCGCCCCCATAGTCGTATATGCGGCTACGGAAGAGGATTTTCCCTCAAGGGAAGAATTGGAGGCTATTCAGAGGGGTATTGAGGATATTAAGCAGGGACGAACTTTTAAAATGCGGAAGGATGAATCATTAGATGATTTTTTGAACCGTATAGAGGATGAGTGCAATGTATGAGATAGAATTTTCAAAAGAAGCTGCAAAACATGTACTGTTGCTAAGAAAGTCCTCTCCGCAACTCTTCAAAAAGTTAGAAAGGCTATTGGATGAGCTGAAAGAACATCCATACACTGGGACTGGACACCCCGAACAGTTGAAGTATTTGCAGGGTGTATGGTCAAGGCAGCTTGATAAGAAAAACCGTATTAGATATACGGTGAACGAAACCACCATTGTTGTTTTTGTTATTTCTGTTTGGGGGCACTATGACGATAAATGACGTAAAAAAACAATGTAAAAATTGAAGATATGGCAGTTATAAATCTTACATCCGAGGAATTTGCTGACCGAATAGAGGAAATGCTTGATTTGGCGAGTAAAGGCGACAATGTACTTATTCATCACGAGGGGAAAACCTATACTGTTATTCCTATAAGTGATGAAGAATTGGAGGACTTAGCCGAGAAAGAAAAAGCATTACTGAATAAGTAATTTTTCTCTTTTCTGTCTGCAAATGTAACTCCATACTCCGTAACTGTCAAGGGTTCCGCAAGTCCGGATCCGGAAAAATCCTGCGCTCGCAGGCTCGTGCGGTTTTTCCAGCCCGTCCCCTTGACCGTTCTCCGTATTCCGTTGTGAAAAAGGCAGGAAAAAGAGAAAAAAAATGTGTGCCTATGCAGCGTGTCAGCGTTGTGTGTATTCCCATGCGGTATGTATTTGTATAGCAAGAAGTGTCCTTGTCGGACAATTCTTGCTTTTCTCGCTTTGCTCAAAAAGATTTTTTGCTTATCTTTGTGGCATGGAAGTAAGACGGAGCGAAAAGATTACATTCCGATGCACCGCACTTGAAAAGGCGGCACTTTCGGAGCAGGCAGCCCGGTGCGGTTTGAGCACATCGGAGTACTGCCGCAGTTTATCCCTTGGTGGGCGTCCCAGGGAGAGGTACACAGAAGAAGAACGGGAACTTTTCCGGGATATCGCCCGGCTGAAGGGGACACTTCAAAGACTGAACAACTACTTTGGTGGTCGCCAGTACCGGGAAGTGTTCG
>NZ_JAMOKH010000076.1:0-1349 GCF_023656585.1 Bacteroides sp. B1-V-101
ATTATTAAAGAATTTCGGTTATCGATGGGGATGCGTTCCATTAGGCAGTTGGTGAGGTAACGGCTCACCAAACCTTCGATGGATAGGGGTTCTGAGAGGAAGGTCCCCCACATTGGAACTGAGACACGGTCCAAACTCCTACGGGAGGCAGCAGTGAGGAATATTGGTCAATGGACGAGAGTCTGAACCAGCCAAGTAGCGTGAAGGATGACTGCCCTATGGGTTGTAAACTTCTTTTATATGGGAATAAAGTTTTCCACGTGTGGAATTTTGTATGTACCATATGAATAAGGATCGGCTAACTCCGTGCCAGCAGCCGCGGTAATACGGAGGATCCGAGCGTTATCCGGATTTATTGGGTTTAAAGGGAGCGTAGGTGGACAGTTAAGTCAGTTGTGAAAGTTTGCGGCTCAACCGTAAAATTGCAGTTGATACTGGCTGTCTTGAGTACAGTAGAGGTGGGCGGAATTCGTGGTGTAGCGGTGAAATGCTTAGATATCACGAAGAACTCCGATTGCGAAGGCAGCTCACTGGACTGCAACTGACACTGATGCTCGAAAGTGTGGGTATCAAACAGGATTAGATACCCTGGTAGTCCACACAGTAAACGATGAATACTCGCTGTTTGCGATATACAGTAAGCGGCCAAGCGAAAGCATTAAGTATTCCACCTGGGGAGTACGCCGGCAACGGTGAAACTCAAAGGAATTGACGGGGGCCCGCACAAGCGGAGGAACATGTGGTTTAATTCGATGATACGCGAGGAACCTTACCCGGGCTTAAATTGCAAATGAATAATCTGGAAACAGGTTAGCCGCAAGGCATTTGTGAAGGTGCTGCATGGTTGTCGTCAGCTCGTGCCGTGAGGTGTCGGCTTAAGTGCCATAACGAGCGCAACCCTTATCTTTAGTTACTAACAGGTCATGCTGAGGACTCTAGAGAGACTGCCGTCGTAAGATGTGAGGAAGGTGGGGATGACGTCAAATCAGCACGGCCCTTACGTCCGGGGCTACACACGTGTTACAATGGGGGGTACAGAAGGCAGCTACCTGGTGACAGGATGCTAATCCCAAAAGCCTCTCTCAGTTCGGATCGAAGTCTGCAACCCGACTTCGTGAAGCTGGATTCGCTAGTAATCGCGCATCAGCCATGGCGCGGTGAATACGTTCCCGGGCCTTGTACACACCGCCCGTCAAGCCATGAAAGCCGGGGGTACCTGAAGTACGTAACCGCAAGGAGCGTCCTAGGGTAAAACTGGTAATTGGGGCTAAGTCGTAACAAGGTAGCCGTACCGGAAGGTGCGGCTGGAACACCTCCTTTCTGGAGCGATGTCGTTACAACGATTTCAT
>NZ_JAMOKH010000076.1:1449-4855 GCF_023656585.1 Bacteroides sp. B1-V-101
GGTTCTATTATTGTACTACTGGTACTTGTTTATTTATAACATATAGATCAACCATCTATAGAAGTATAGATAGAGATAAACAAGAGAAAGAAAGAAGCCGAGTCTAACATCAGGTAGACAAGGTTGAACTAGTCCTATAGCTCAGTTGGTTAGAGCGCTACACTGATAATGTAGAGGTCGGCAGTTCAACTCTGCCTGGGACTACTCCGAACAAAAATTGTCGTTGCCAATACAGTGTTGGAATGTTCAATTACTCTTGGGGGATTAGCTCAGCTGGCTAGAGCATCTGCCTTGCACGCAGAGGGTCAACGGTTCGAATCCGTTATTCTCCACCATCTCTGAAAAGAGAAACGATCTTTGACATGATGTACAAAAAGTAAAATTTAGTAAAGAGCTAAAAGTATATATCGAACCGTACGTTTTAAGTACAACACTATTAAGTACTTTGGGTTAATACCTGATACTTGATACCTAATACTTAAAAGTAAGTTTGAAAGAAAGTAAGCAAGGGCGCATGGCGGATGCCTTGGCTCTCGGAGGCGATGAAGGACGTGATAAGCTGCGATAAGCTCTGGGTAGGTGCAAATAACCTTTGATCCAGAGATTTCCGAATGGGACAACCCGGCATTCTGAAGGAATGTCATCCATCTTTGATGGAAGCTAACGCAGGGAACTGAAACATCTTAGTACCTGTAGGAAAAGAAAATAATAATGATTCCCCTAGTAGTGGCGAGCGAACGGGGAATAGCCCAAACCACCCATGTTACGGCATGTGTGGGGTTGTAGGACCACGATGTCGCAAGACATTTGATGAGTAGAATCCTCTGGAAAGTGGAACCATAGACGGTGATAGTCCGGTATACGAAGTCAAATTAAGCGTAGTGGTATCCTGAGTAGCGCGGGACACGAGAAATCTTGCGTGAATCTGCCGGGACCATCCGGTAAGGCTAAATACTCCCGAGAGACCGATAGCGAACCAGTACTGTGAAGGAAAGGTGAAAAGCACTTCGAATAGAAGAGTGAAATAGTCCCTGAAACCGTGCGCCTACAAGCGGTCGGAGCTGCGTAAGCAGTGACGGCGTGCCTTTTGCATAATGAACCTACGAGTTACTTTTTCCGGCAAGGTTAAGCATCTTGAGATGCGCAGCCGAAGCGAAAGCGAGTCTGAACAGGGCGTCGAGTCGGAAGGAGTAGACGCGAAACCAAGTGATCTACCCTTGGTCAGGTTGAAGGTTAGGTAACACTAACTGGAGGACCGAACCGATAAGCGTTGAAAAGCTTCCGGATGAACTGAGGGTGGGGGTGAAAGGCTAATCAAACTTGGAGATAGCTCGTACTCCCCGAAATGCATTTAGGTGCAGCCTTGTGAGTTACTAATGTGAGGTAGAGCGACTGATAAGATGCGAGGGCTTCACCGCCTATCAAGTCTTGATAAACTCCGAATGCGCATTAGTTCTATCACAGGAGTGAGGGCATGGGTGCTAAGGTCCATGTCCTAAAGGAGAAGAATCCAGACCATCAGCTAAGGTCCCCAAATAAACACTAAGTTGAACTAACGAAGTCAGATTGCTAAGACAGCTAGGATGTTGGCTTGGAAGCAGCCATTCATTTAAAGAGTGCGTAACAGCTCACTAGTCGAGGAGTTTGGCGTGGATAATAATCGGGCATTAAGTGTTTTACCGAAGCTATGGGATCAGTAATGATCGGTAGGGGAGCATTCCACTCTGCGTCGAAGGTGAAGCGTGAGCTTTGCTGGAGCGTGTGGAAAAGCAAATGTAGGTATAAGTAACGATAAAGGGGGTGAGAACCCCCCTCGCCGAAAGACTAAGGTTTCCTGATCAACGCTAATCGGATCAGGGTTAGTCGGGTCCTAAGGCTCAGCCGAACGGTGAGGCCGATGGCAGAACAGGTTAATATTCCTGTACTACCTTAAGGAGTGACGTGGAGACGGAGGCGTGACAGCGCCGCGGACTGACGGAATAGTCCGTTGAAGGGTGTAGATGTTGATCATCCCAGGCAAATCCGGGATGAGAGTCGAACCTGATAGTATGGAGCGTTCTTCGGAACAATCCAATAGTGCGTGTAATCATACTCCCAAGAAAATCCGCTAAACTTAATCCTTGAGGTACCCGTACCGCAAACGGACACACGTAGTCGGGTTGAATATACTAAGGCGCTTGAGTGATTCACGGTTAAGGAACTAGGCAAATTGACCCTGTAACTTCGGGATAAAGGGTCCCAACGAGAGTTGGGCGCAGAGAATAGGTCCAGGCAACTGTTTAACAAAAACACAGGGCTGTGCCAAATTGAAAGATTACGTATACAGCCTGACACCTGCCCGGTGCTGGAAGGTTAAGAGGAGATGTCATCGCAAGAGAAGCATTGAATTGAAGCCCCAGTAAACGGCGGCCGTAACTATAACGGTCCTAAGGTAGCGAAATTCCTTGTCGGGTAAGTTCCGACCTGCACGAATGGTGTAATGATCTGGACACTGTCTCAACCGTGAGCTCAGTGAAATTGTAGTATCGGTGAAGATGCCGATTACCCGCGATGGGACGAAAAGACCCCGTGAACCTTTACTATAGCTTAACATTGAATTTGGGTAATTGATGTGTAGGATAGGCCGGAGACTTCGAAGCAGGTACGCCAGTATTTGTGGAGTCGCTGTTGAAATACGGCCCTTTGATTATTTGAGTTCTAACTCGTAGTTGCGAGGACACTGTTTGGTGGGTAGTTTGACTGGGGTGGTCGCCTCCAAAATAGTAACGGAGGCTTCTAAAGGTGCCCTCAGGACGATTGGTAACCGTCCGTAGAGTGTAATGGCATAAGGGCGCTTGACTGGGAGACTAACAAGTCGATCAGGTAGGAAACTAGAGCATAGTGATCCGGTGTTTCCGTATGGAAGGGACATCGCTCAAAGGATAAAAGGTACTCCGGGGATAACAGGCTGATCCCTCCCAAGAGCTCATATCGACGGAGGGGTTTGGCACCTCGATGTCGGCTCGTCACATCCTGGGGCTGGAGAAGGTCCCAAGGGTTGGGCTGTTCGCCCATTAAAGTGGCACGCGAGCTGGGTTCAGAACGTCGTGAGACAGTTCGGTCTCTATCTATCGTGGGCGTATGAAATTTGCGTGGCTCTGACACTAGTACGAGAGGACCGTGTTGGACTGACCGCTGGTTTACCAGTTGTGCCGCCAGGTGCATTGCTGGGTATCTAAGTCGGGATTGGATAAGTGCTGAAAGCATCTAAGTACGAAGCCAGCCACAAGATTAGATTTCTTAGGGTCGTTAAAGACGATGACGTTGATAGGATGCAGGTGTAAAGGTGGTAACATCAAAGCCGAGCATTACTAATTGCCCGTTCACTTTCTTTCGGACGGTGCGGATCGCGATATATACGTTTAGC
>NZ_JAMOKH010000077.1:0-4095 GCF_023656585.1 Bacteroides sp. B1-V-101
AATCCCTTAAAACCATCAGAAGAAAAGAGGGAAATGGTTGTCAGTCATCCCCTTGTGTTAATAACTTCATTTTCATTTCTCGTATAATCTGTGTTATTTCGTGCCTGACATTTAAACAATTACAGCATGAAGAATTTACAGATTACAAACTCCCGTTTCATCACCTATACGGATGACCTGTTAACGGTTGATGTGCTGGGCGGAGTGGATTTGTCGCAAGTGGAACGCATGGTTTGCACGCTCCGCATCACGTACAATGACTATCCGCCGCAGCGCACCACATTGGATTTATACAATGACAACCAAACCGACAAACTTCAAAGAACCCTTTGTGATAAATGGGGGCTGAAACTCCTCGAAGCCAGCCGCAGCCTTTATACCCTTACCTTGCAGTTGGAAGAATACCGCCTGCAACAGTTACGTTACACGGGCAAATCCCCGCAACAGGCTTTTTCTCCGAGCGAGGAAGACAGACGCAAAGCGGTACGTTTTCTTTCGGAAAAGAACCTGTCGGGCAGTCTGATGGAGCAACTGAACACCATCGGCATTTTGGGTGAAGACCGTAACGCCCTTATCCTGTTCTTGGCGTTGGCGTCGCACAAGTCGGCCAATCCCTTTTCGGTTTTGTGTCTGGCAAAATCGGGTATCGGTAAAAGTTATATCCTGCAAAAGCTCTCGGAGTGTATGCCCGACGGTTCGTTCTCGTTCCACAGCCGTATATCGGCAAACGCCCTGTACTACTTCGACAGCGGGGATATTAACGGCAAAGCCCTTTTTATCGAAGATTTGGAATGGACGACACAGATGTTGCAACCGCTGGCAACGCTCCAGACGCAGGGACGGCTGGTAAATACACGTGCCACCAAGGACAAAGACGGAATGCTCCATTCCACCACCTTTGAAGTGATAGCCAAACTCTGTCTGATAGCCTGTGCCTACTCGGACAAAAATCTTGAAGAACTCGGATTGCCGTTTCTCTGCCTGCACCTGAACCACAGTCCCGCCCAAGACCTTGCCGTTATGGAGTATCAGAAGAAGTGCAGGGCGGGACAGATAAGAACCGAAGATATTGCCCGAGCCCAGCACCTTTTAAAATGCGTGATTGCCTCGCTGCAAAACATCAGTGTTGTCAATCCGTATGCCACATTGATAAACCTGCCTCAAGATATAGCCTATCCCCGCAAATCGCTGTTGCTACTCCTTAACTTTATCGAAGCGATCACTTTCTTTTTCCAATACCAAAGGGAACGGCTGACCGACACCGATACAGGAGAGATATTTATCCGCACCCATCCGCAGGATATTGAAATGGCGTTTGCCCTGCTCAAAAACACGCTGTTCAGGCGGGCTGATGAACTGAGCACGTCCGTAAGAGGCTTTTACAAGTGGCTTACGGAGTATCTGCAACAGGCAAAGACCACACAGTTCACCGCTTTGGATATACGCAAGACCAAACCGATACACCCCCGCACGCTGAACCGCTATTTGCAGGAGTTAAAGCTGTTTTCATACATCCAAGTGGCAGGCGGAAACAAGCACAGGGAGGGATTTATTTACAAACTTACGGACTTCGGAAATCAAAAGGAGGTGCAGGGACGTATCGAACAGGAGATGCAAGCCACTTTAAAAGATGTCTGGAATGCTTACCGTAAAGAACAGAATCCGCCGACAGAACCCGAGCAAAAAGCAGAATCCGAACAAGAACCGTCAACGGGATTAAGTGCGGAATCACCGCAAAAGCCCTCAAAGCGTAAACGCATTGACGACAAAGAGGAATATACCCTTAAATTGCTTTTGGAACTTGAAGCCCGAAGTCCTGACCGGGAATATATTCCAGCCGATTTTACCACCCTGACAGGCAGAAGTCAAATCACCGAAGCCCGCTATTTAAAACGTCTTTGGCAGCAGGGAAAACTCAAACGGGAATGGAAAAACCGACAGTATTATTATACCCTCGCTGCGACAGGCAGTAAGACAGTAAGCCAATCCCCGATGACCGACCCGCAAACCGCTTTATAACAAGCCTTTGGGAGTAGGACGACACAAAAAAAGAAATTTATGAATGAAAAGATGCAACCCAAGAGAATGGAAGATTTTAAAAACTATTTACAGCAGCAAGACAAAAGCCCTGTAACGATAAAAGAATACGCAAGACAAGTCAGTCTTTTTATATCGTGGTACGGCGACCAAGATACGATAAACGTACAGAAGAAAGACATTTTAAACTATTTAAGCTACCTAAAACACCATAAGAACCATCAAGCCGTAAGCAGTAATCACGGACTTATCGCCCTGCGACATTACTTTGACTGTCTTGTCGGGCAGGGGATTATCTGTCTTAATCCCACCGCACTCATCAAACTGCGGGGAGTTAAAAAACGGCGTTTGCATTACATCTACACTCCTGAAGAACTGACCGAACTTGCCGACAGCTATTATCAGCTCTATGTAAAAGCGGCGGAAGAAAAATCCTTGTCGGGCATACGTCCAACCCTTTATAAAGAGAGCTGTCACACCAAAACCCGTAACCATGTGATGTTGCTGTTCTTTATACATCAGGGCTTGACCACAAGGGAAGTGTTACATCTACAAACCGAAGATATAGACCTGTACAAAGCCACCGTAACGGTACAGACCACCACAAGAGGCAGGGACAGAATCCTGCCGTTGCACGCCACGCAAACAGGTACGCTGATACGTTACATGAACGGGATACGTCCCCTGCTGACGGGCAAGAGCCAAAGCGGCACATTGTTTTTGCCTGTGCGACAGGATAACAGTGAAAAACACGCCACACGGGCATTGATACAGCTTACGACAGCACTCAAACGTATAGACAGGCACTTTGTCTCCCTCGCACAGATAAGGGCTTCACTTATCACATATTGGATAAGGACATACGGACTGCGTAAAGCCCAATATATGGCGGGGCATAAAAGTATCATCAGTACGGAGGAGTATCTGCCCAACCACATTGAAGAACTGGCGGAAGACATCACAAAATTTAATCCGTTCTAAAACAATGAACACGCATTTTAAGGCAATACACGAACAGTACGTTTTTTGGTTGGATACGTTGGGATTTGCTACCGAAACGGTATGTAACTACGGTTATAGGGTAACAGATTTTTTTCTATGGCTTGAAAGCAAAGACATTACCCACATTGTTCAAGCCGAACAAAAGCACATCAACGATTTTTTTGACTGCCAACAGACCCGCCCCAATACCAAGTTTAAGGGCAGAACGTTAAGTGCTTCCTATCTGAACGATTATTTTACCGCCATAGACAAGTTGTGCGAGTTTCTGCACCAAATGGGAGCACGGACATCGCTTGTTCCCACCAACCGCCGTATTACCATAGACGAATCCCAAAGGATACGCCGAATAGAACCTTTTACGGTGGAAGAGATAAAAATGCTGCAAGAGGCTATCAACCACCTGTACCCGCATTTAGACCACGAACACAGGCAACTCAAACAGGAGCAGTTGAAGTTGGTTTTTGTACTTTTCTACGCCTGCGGATTGCGTTTAAGCGAGGGATACAACCTTACGCCCGCAGAAATAGACTTCAATAGAAAAACGATTTTTATACGGCAGGGCAAAGGCTACAAGGACAGGATAGTACCGATGAGCGACAATGTGTACAAAGCCTTGCAGCACTATATTTACAACTTCCGCAATCAAATCAGGTGCGGGCATGACCGCCTTTTTGTGCAGAAGAAAATAACCCTGTCGGTGGATTTGCACTATTTACATCAGCAATGCGATAACGAAGAGATTAAACGCAAGCGGCTACACTTCCATGTTTTACGCCACTCCATAGCTACACATCTGTTACAGAACGGCATGAGCGTGGAGAATATCGCTCGATTTTTGGGACACGGCTGTTTGGAAAGCACACAGATTTATACGCATATCATAAACCGATAATCCGACTTTTTTATTACCTTTGTCCGCAGGAAGCTGTTTTTGGCTTTTTGCGGATTTTTTGTGTTCTTTGAGTTTGTTTTGGACTGTGAGGCAGTGTGGGAACTGTTTTTTTAATCTCTGACCTTAAAGTTTTGAGAGTTTAAAGAACGGAAGTATAAGGAGTT
>NZ_JAMOKH010000078.1:0-3614 GCF_023656585.1 Bacteroides sp. B1-V-101
GATAGTAAAAAAAGAAGATTTTTGAACGAAGATAAATGGTACGTGGATTATTTGTAAGTCTAATAAACTCTATTATTAACAAGAAAAGATAACCCCTGAACGGAGTTCCTTTTCAACCCATTAGCGAAAACATATCAAAATGAAACGAATAGAATTATTTTGGAACATATTATACTATTGTACTTATGCACTTTTGTATAAGTGCTTCCGTGCAATTGACCTGTTCCGTTTGATTGACAACAAATACACACGGAAGTTTTATAAGAAAGAAAATATTTTTTGGCAATCATTGGATATTGTGAAGCGAACAGAAGAAAGAGAAAAGGATTTTTCCCCTTTTATTCTTATGCAAGCCGGTGGGGGAACTTGTATTTTCATGATAATGCTAATTCTTACTATTTTGAACGTGGTAATGGCAATAACACATATTTCTTGGTATGGTATTATGTTTCGTGACGTTAGTAACTTCATTATTAGTTTTTTACTTCTTGTTCTCTTGCTTTATGTTCCAAATCAAGTATTCCTATTTAAGAGCGATAAGTATATCTCCTATTTCAAACAATTCAGGAAAGAGCGTATAAATAAATATCTGAAATGCTATTTTTTATCCTATATACTGGCTTTGATTGCTTGTTCTTTTAGTTTCATTTTGATAGAACTAACAAAGGATAGAATAGAATATTTCGCTAACAACGCAGGATAACGGACAAGCCGTTCCCTGCTGAACCATTAACATCAAAAACAGTGTACCATATATGGAAACAAGAGATAAACTTTTTACTGAAGAACAGTATAGGAAACAACTTGCTGGATATTCCAAAAGGTGTAAACAGTTAGAAAGCAGTATTATGGAAATTATCAATGCAGAGAAAGAGCATATTCAATTATACTCTGCTCCAAATTCTAATGTTGCTTACAATAAAACAGTTACACTTTTTGGATGTAAATTGAATTCATTTCTAACCAAGTATTCAGTTGGGGAAGATATGGCAAAATTGAAAGATGATTACAATAATTTAGTGAAAACGCTAACAAATCATTGGACGATTACCGGTATGTATGTACAGATGTTATGGATGTTGTCTATTGGAATTATGTTAGATACAGATGAACAAAATATAAGGATATTATCAAGCATGATTGACAATGAAAATGTTAATGATGCCTTATATGATTTTTTAATAAAATACAGATTAACTGATTGGGAAAGATGTTCTGACACAGTATTGTTTCCAGTTCCTTATCAAAGTACATTGTCTATAATTTCCAGCAACAATCAAAGTAAAGAATTGTCCATTCAGAAATTAGAGAAGTATCTTAAAAAGGAATGGTATCGAGGTCATTCTGATTGTGCTTGGCATGACGACCATAAATATGGTATCAGACATGACGGCTATTGGAGCTTTGAAAGCGGTGCGTTAGTCAAGGTCTTGGGGCTGGATGATACCAGCTTGAAAGGATTGCCCTACTATCCATACGACATGGTACACTGGAATGAGAATAAAATATGATGTTAACGAAGCGTGATAACGCCTTACAGCGTTCCCCGCTAAACCATTACCGACAACGAATAAAGTTATAGACATGAAGCATATGCAAATGATAATAACAATAGTGTGCATACTTTATGTAACCGCAAGTTGTACAACGCAAAAGGTTGCATATAGAGAAAGGTTTGAAGAAGCAAAAGGATATGCCCTTTATGCTTGTATCGCACACATGAACAAGTTTGTTGATAGTACATCAGTTATCAACAAAGATTATTCTGGCGAATATTTTGTTCAATTAAGCAGTTTATCGCTGGAAGAAATTATCAGAATAAAGGAATATGTGGATAAAGAATGTATGAATTATTGGAGTATATCACACAATCCGGAAGGTAATATGATTGCATATTCAACATGGAAATTCTATAACTCCAAAGACTTGGATAACTTTATTCATAAGACATTAAGGAAAAATATCGGTAACAACGAAAGATAGCATCTGACGATGCCCCTTTCTAATCATTAATAACAATAGTGCGAAACATGAAAATTATAAAAATAATATTGTATTACTTACTATTGGCAAGTACGCTTTATGCAGGTGTCGGTATTATAAACCCCTTATACGAAACAGGGTGGCATTTTTCGCTTGCATCTATGTATTGGGCTGTCTTTTCAGTGCTGTTTATAGGAAGCGATTTGTGGCTACATCATAAAATATCACGCCTAATCGCCTTATCTATATTGGCACTTGCCTACCTAATGAGTTTTGAATATTATTTGTTTTGTGATGAATATAGATTCGTGGTTCATCAAGGTTCAAGCGGAAAGATTTTTTTAGCAGACATAGGCAAATTTCATGAGTATTGGTTTTATCAAGGTTTACTGGTTGCCTATCTGCTTTTGACAATTGGAGTTTCGCATCTATTGAGAAGGAAAAAGTTATTAACAAATCGGGATAACGCTTAACAGCGTTCCCCGCTTAGCCATTAATGGTAATAAGGTATATGATAGACTATTTATATTATAGGTTTTATAGATTATGGCTTCATTCTTCTGTATCGGAAGGAGCCACATTTTTGGCAATGCTTTTGTTTTCGGTCATGTTAAGTACAAATGTATTAACCGCATGGGGTATATTAACCCAATACGGAATCATTGATTATCCGTCCGATACTCAATACTATATCATTGAAGGCAGTTTAATAGCATTGCTGTGTGGCAGATTTTTCTTCAAGAAAAGGTACAGAAGAATTATAACCAAGTATGAGGATGAAAACTCTGTGCAACGTAAAGTTGGAGTGTGGGCACTTACTGTATATATAGTGGCAACCTTTACTTGCTTTTTCATAGAGGCATTGCACAGACAGGGAAAAATATAATTTACCATTAACGAAGCAGGATAACGGACAAGCCGTTCCCTGCTGAACCATTATCAATAAAAGTGTGAAATATGGATAAAAATCAAATATTAGAAAAGGTTGGCTGGAGAATAAAAGTAGAACCATATTTACAATATGGAATATCACCACATGGAATAATATTAAGTATGATAGATGATTTATTTTTCAAAGAAATAGAACGTACAATCGAAGACAATCATCTTCCATTTCAGAAAATAGAAGATGCCGATAAAGAGATTTTGGTACAAAGGTTATATGACACATTTGTAATTGGAAACCCTTATGCATTATGGTTGAGTTTTAAGTATGTGCCATATAGTATCGATTGTAACATGGAAGACCCTTACTTTCATCTATTGGATTTAATAGATAGAAATACCGTTTTCTATTTCTTCATTGATTATGAGCATATTGGATTTGTGGTTTACAAAGCAAAATTGTCTGATATACATATATTTATTGGTGATTGCGAAGGGCTTGACGAATATTATTTAGTAACAGAGGATTTCATGGAGCTGTATAGTATAACAGACCATGATGATTTGCTTTATATTGACGTGAGAAAAAATGAAATGAGAATTGATAATAAACCGGGATAACGCTTACAGCGTTCCCCGCTGAACCATTAGATATAATAGGCATGAGAATATTTGTATTATATTGCTTGTTCTTTTTCCCACTTAGCTATGTTATAGCAAAAAACGGCTATGTGGAACAAAATTCA
>NZ_JAMOKH010000079.1:0-2907 GCF_023656585.1 Bacteroides sp. B1-V-101
TAAAGTCTTTTTCCGAACGTATGTTTTTGTAAATGAAACCCTATCCCCATTAAAGACAATCAACGGATTAATGAACCAATTATATTCGTTTGGACCTCTTGCTATGATTTCACTTTGTACGAGCTCTGCCAATCCTTTGTATATGGCTTTGTCTGATTTGTATTGGGTGTATTCTAAGCATTTTCGCCTATCGAAAATTATCATATCATTCTTAGGCTTCATGCAAGTTAGAATATACCCGAAAACCCGAATAGCTGATTGTGATAGATTGAAAAAAGCGGCAAAATTCGCAAGGTATAGTTTTGCAAATTGCTCTTCATCTACTTCTATTTGTCGGATAAACGAGGTTTTGAATACTTCTCCTGTATCTGTATCAGCAACAGCAACTACAGCTTTTTTATCACTTCCCGTACTACTTTTGTATTTCTTAACAACGTGATTTTCAATCCCTTCAATTGCTTGTTTCATAAAGGGGTTTTCTTCGTTTTTTTGAAAATCGGTTAATTTGAGTACTTTCTTATTTTCCATAAACATTCTATTTAGGCAAATTTGACTTTCTATATATCGGTGAAAAAGTATAATTTGATTTTCCACAAAGGAATATTTAAATTTCCATTAATACAATAAAAAAGCAAAATATATTTTCCTTTTTAACATCTAATAGGAAAGAGTGACTTTCTAATATGGAAAATCAGATTTTCCAATATGGAAAATACCCTATATTGAGTATCAACTACTTAACTTATTCTATTTCTTAAGTTCTTATTATACCCTAAAAACGGCATATAATCAACTACTTAAAAAATCATCGGTCGGGGAGCGCCCAGCGGCAAGGGGCGGGACCACCCGTCCCGACGAGCGCCCACACCATAAACTTTTTTTCGAATAAGCACACAACCGTTTTTCGAACCCTGCAAAATTTCTTCCGAACCCGAACGGCGTAACACTCCATTGAGTGAAGCTGCCGTTTGGTCGCTCCCCCTTTGGGGGCGGGGGGGGTTACATACCCATGCCGAAACCTCTGCTTCTGGTGATTTGCTTGAGTAGGTCTTTCCCCTCTTCCATAGCTTTTGATATGTTTGGGAAATGATGCCTTAAAGCCTCCAGTTGTTCGGAATTGAACAAGTCTTTCATCTTACCAAGTTCTTTTTTCAATTCCTTGGTTTCGGTCTTTAGTTCTTGGTTCTCCGTTCTTAGTCGGTTACTGGTTGTCCTTGCATTGTCCATTTGCTGTCTATAATACTCCTTGTCGTTCTCGGCTTTGAATACCTTTGTGCCGTTTCGCTCTTTTTCAAGTATAGCCTTTCCCAGTCTATCGGATAGCTGTTCATTTTCCCCCTCTAAAGCCTTTATTTTGGCTTTTAAGGCATCTTTTTCCCTATCGTTAACCGTTTTCCCTATCAAGCCGTAAAACTTCTCTGAAGCCTTAGAAATGAGTTTTTGGACGTTTTTCTTTGTTTCAATGGAACGTAGTTCTTTCTGAAGCTGAAGAAGCTGGTTTTGCACGTCCTTGTGCTTGTCTAACGCACTGGATATATCGTTGGATAGTTCCTGAAGCTGTTCTTTCGCACATTCGGTCTTGTACTGCATAGCCGATAAGTGTTTGCGATCAGAAGAAACACCACGTTCCATGCCCAGTGCTTCAGATGCTATGGTTTGGAGTTCTGCCATGTCATCACGCGATAAACGCACACTCTTCCCGTTCGGCTGCGTCCAATCGAAAACTACATGGGCGTGAAGGTTAGGTGTCCATTGCTTTGCGTTCATGTATCCTTCGTCCTTGTGTATATGGATTTGAAACGCTTCAATACCGAAACGTTCCTTGCAGACCGCAGCGAATTGCTGGAGTTCCTGCATGGTGGTTTCTTGCTTGATTACTATTACCCCCTCCCGTATGGGTGCTGCTTTAGTCTGCATCTTCTGCCCAACCGTATCGAAATATCTCTGTTTCGCACTCTCCAGCCGATGGGAGATGCTATCTCCAACCCAGCTTTCATTCAAATGACTAAGTTCCGGACGAACATAGTCCAACTCTTTTTCCCTAAAGTTGTGAATCTCGCTCCCCGGCTTCACTGCTTGTACATGAATACTTGTTGCTCCCATAAGTTAACATTTTTGTGACAATCGATAACAGCCGGTGACAGCCGGCTGACAGGGGGTTAAGGGGGCTTGTCCCCTTACACACGTACCCTTTAGGGTGCTAGTGTGCTATCACCATACTGCATAGGTGCGAAGTTAGTGAATGTTTTGTAAATGCACAAATAAAGGGGAAAACATTTGGATTTGCGACAATAAAGTACTACCTTTGTTGCTGACCAAACGGTAGCTGACCGATACGGGAGAGTTACCAAAATACAAGCCGCTGGAGTTAATTGACGGACATCCGACATCCCCAGCGGCTTTATTTTTGCCTATCTGCTTCGTCTAGGCATACCAGTACCTCTACTAAAAATGTACTTCAAAGATACTTATTTTCTACCGACTTGATAGTTTTTACCCCATATTCTTGGACATTTTTCCCCCATGAGGTTATCTTTGTAGGGTGAAAGAGAAACCCATAAACGGGGATAGATTGAATGCTGGGAAGCATAAACAATCGGGGTAAGGTTAGCGAACCTTGCCTTTCATCCCCCATTATAACTTTACATAGAGGAACTTTATCTATCCCCCCCCCGCCCCCAAAGGGGGAGCGACCAAACGGCAGCTTCACTCAATGGAGTGTTACAGTTCATCAAAACCAAGTGATAACTGTCGTTTCTCTGCTTCTTCTTTCTTTTGGGCAGCTAAAGTCTTTTTCCGAACGTATGTTTTTGTAAATGAAACCCTATCCCCATTAAAGACAATCAACGGATTAATGAACCAATTATATTCGTTTGGACCTCTTGCTATGATTTCACTTTGTACGAG
>NZ_JAMOKH010000008.1:0-193261 GCF_023656585.1 Bacteroides sp. B1-V-101
CTATAGTCATTTAAGACTAGTGTCAAAGTTAGTTCACTGCAACTCTACTTTTCAAATATACACTTATATTTTGTTGTGATATTTAATACTGCAAATGTAAATGTGTCAAAAGTCAATAGTAACTAAAATGGAGTTGTCTATAATTTACTATGAATGAAAGAATTGCGTATTCACCTACCACCTCCCCCTGCGGGTACTCCTCCTTCCCGAAGGAGGAGATTTAAGATACTACCGATTTTTAACACACCTTCCGGCATTCCGTTGAGAGAGCACATCCCCATTTCCTTTCGATAGAAAAACACAGACACAATTCTTATAATTGTCCATCTTTAAACTGATTTTCTCTATTTTCTGATTCTTTGATTTTGCTTTCCTTTGCAAAGCAAAAGATTCATATAAAATAAGCAGATTATGCAGTTTACAATTACACATTGGGGATGTACTCCATCGGGAGATTCCATCTATCTGTTCCGGTTGACCAATGCTACCGGAGCCTCCATCGAGCTTACAAACCTGGGAGCCACCTGGGTTTCGGCCAATATGCCGAACCGATACGACGTCTTTGAAAACATTCTGCTGGGATATGACCATGCAGAAGGATATCTCAAAGACACCTATTATATGGGAGCCACTGTCGGCCGGTTTGCCAACCGCATTCATCAGGCATCCTTTTCTATCGAAGGCACTACCTATCTGCTGGAGAAAAACGACGGAGAGAACACCAATCACGGCGGACTATCCGGCTTTCACAAGAAGATATGGCAATGGAAACGGACAGATTCCGGCATCCGTTTCCTTCTCCACTCTCCGGACATGGAAGGAGGATATCCGGGAAATGTACAGGCGGAAGTGGAATATCAATTCACGGAAACCAACGAACTGACAATCAGCTATCACGGAACCACAGACCGCCCTACTTATCTGAATCTCACCAATCATGCTTACTTCAACCTGTCCGGCGACAAACGAAAAATAACGGAGCATGAGCTTATGATACCTGCTGCACGAATATTAGAGACAACCTCACAATTTATTCCTACCGGACAGGCACAGGATGTCAAAGACAGTCCGTTTGATTTCAGCACCAGTCGCAGCATCGGAGCACATCTTTACGACGATAACGAGCAGTTGCACTGGAACAAGGGATACAATCATTGCTATATCCTGAAAGAAGAGTCGTCCGACACGTTATTGACAGCCGCCGTATTATCCGACCCTTTCTCCGGCAGAAGGCTGACTGTCAGGACTGACTTACCCGGTGTCTTATTATATACCGCCGGCTATCTCGCTCCCACACCGGATATCGGTGTATGTCTGGAGACACAATACTTTCCGGATACCCCTTCGCATCCGCATTTTCCGTCCTGCCTGCTCATGCCGGGGGAAGAGTATCGCCACAGAACTATTTATACATTCGACAAATGATTTTTTAAGTATTCTACATATTGTTCCCGCTTAGCTTCGTATAAACAGCGATATTTTTTTTACTGGCTATATCTTTTTTATTCATATATTTGTTTTACATTTGTAGTAAATAATAAAAGCAATAGTATGAAAACGTCCATTGTAACTCTTTTAATCACATTTTGTTTTTATCTGTCAGTTTATGCACAAGCACCTCAGGATAAAGCCACAGAACTAAAAGAACAGGCTTTAAGCAGCCTGAAGCAGAAAGATTACATCAAAGCCCGTTACCTGTTTAAGAAAGCGTATGAAGCATTTGCCGTGCGAGAGAACTATCCACAAGCTATAGAATGTGGTATTCAAGCCAATGCTCTATATGTCAGAGAAAACTTCTACAAAGAAGGTTTCGAATTATGCCGTAATATGGAACAACTCATCTGGACAGGCGAACAGAAGCAAAACAAAGTCTTTTATGACTTACGCTTTCCCATCAGCAAGGAACGGTTGCAGATGTACATTTCACTGAAGAATCCTGCACAGGCAAAAAACCAGCTGGACAAATTGGAAGAGATTGCCAGTCTCGCCAAAAATGATTCTTTAATGGAAGTGCTGCTCTATACGAAAGCCAACTATTACTATACTTTCAATCAGAATACGCAAGGAGACGCCTGTTTCCGCAAACTCATCAGCCAATACAAGGAAAAGAAGGACTACGATAAAGTGAGTGACTGCTACAAGACTCTTATCGGCATCGCCCGCAAAGCCAACAATGCTCCGTTGATGGAACGCACGTACGAAAACTATATTGTATGGACAGACTCGGTAAAAGCCCTGACTGCCCAAGATGAGCTGAATGTCCTGAAACGAAAATATGACGAAAGCCTGCAGACCATACAGGACAAAGACAGTACACTATCCGCCAAGCAATACATCATCATAGGACTTTGTACGCTTGTAGCTATCCTTGTAGCCGCAATCATTGTACTTGCCATCTTACTGCTGAAATTTATCACCGGCAACCGCAAACTCAAAAAGAGCGTGGTCATAGCTAACGAGCACAACGAACTGAAAACAAAGTTCATCCGAAACATATCCTCACAAATGGAACCGACTCTGAACACTTTAGGGACTTCCGCCAAAGAGCTCTCCGCCCAAGCTCCAAGGTGCGCAGAGCAGATGCAGGCACAAGTAGCAGCCCTGAAGCAATTCAGCGACAATATTCAAGAGCTTTCCTCCCTGGAGAACTCACTGACCGAACCTTATGAAATGGGAGAAGTCAATGCGGGTACTTTCTGTGAAAGTGTCATGGAGAAGGCGAAAGAATTTATAAAGCCGGACGTCACCCCTTCTGTAAACGCCCCCAAACTCCAAGTAAAAACAAATAAAGAACAACTGGAACGTATCCTGCTCTACTTGCTGAAAAATGCCGCTTTCTATACGGAGCAGGGACGGATCAGCCTCGACTTCAAGAAACGGGGGGCACACACCCATCAGTTCATCATAACCGATACGGGAACAGGTATCCCGGCAGAGCAACAGGAAAATCTCTTCAAACCCTTCACCCAGGTCAAAGACCTGACTACAGGTGATGGCTTGGGATTACCTATCTGCTCACTCATCGCCACCAAAATGAATGGCAGTCTGACATTGGACACAAGCTACACCAAGGGATGCCGGTTTATACTGGAACTTCACGCATAAGTAACGTAAGGTATTCAAGAGCTTTGTATGGTTAGATTACCCGCAACCCTTGTCAACTATAATTATCGTAATTAGCTATAATCGGAGAACGCACATTCTAACTATACAAAAATAGCAACAGAATACTGCATAAACGGCAACCGGATTTATAATAAATACTGTGATCGTTTATTATAAACGTCCCCCTCGTTTATTATAAACTTTAAAATAGGAATTTGTAGAATCAGGATTGAATTTATAATACAAAAAAGGCTGCAAAACTCATAAAGTTCGCAGCCTTTTCCTATATCGGAGCATCCTATCCTCGGCTATACGTCAGAGAGATAAGCACTATTTGTTACTATATTATACCACCGCAGCCAATGATTCCACACTAATTTTCTCATTTTATTTATCGTTCTTATATTATTCAGTTCAGGTTTGGAACTACAAATATACAACAATAAAAGGCGTTTGTCAAGTGATTAACGGATTTCCATCGGTCCTGTCATTCAGCAACTACTTCTATAACTCTGCTGTTCAGACGCTGACCTGTAAATATATTCAGTCCTACCGTCATCAGATATTCACCAGAGAATAACTCACCGTTTCCTTGCAGAGAAGAATTAGCGCCCGGCATCAGATTAATTTCCTTCACCCGATATTGGCGGTCGGCGTCCAGTCCTTGCAGACGGACAGGCAACAGTTTCTCACCATAACGGGGGTAAATATCGAATGCAAAGACAACAGCTCCCTTCTTATCTTTCCCCACATATTGGGTGGAAGTATGGTTTCCGCTATAAGGAGATACCAGCCGATACATGTCTCCTTCGAGCACCACCGGTTTAAGATGATTGTAGTTGGTGACCGCATCACGGCAGAACTTCTTCTCATTATCATTGAGGTCCGACAATTTGATATCAAAACCAAGTTTGCCCATCATTGCTACGTCTGTACGGAATTTGATACTTGCATCATGATTCCACGTAGTGACATGTGCACAAAGAGTTTTTGCCGGGAAAAGCTGAGAGTATCCCCATTGGATAAACAGACGTTCGATAGGGTCCGTGTTATCACTCGGCCAGAACTCGGTGAAGTATCTGAGCGCTTCATAGTCGATACGCCCGCTACCGCCCGAACAAAGCATCATCGGCAGATCAGGGTACTTCGTTTTAATACGTTCCAATACATTATACAGACCGCGAACATAGTCGATGTACAAGTGCGACTGTTTTTCCTTCAGATAAGAAGAGTAGATATTAGTGATCGGACTATTGCAATCCCATTTGAAGAAAGCGATACCGGGATATTTAGTCATCAAATTATCCACTACTCCAAAGACGAAGTCCTGCACTTTCGGATTGCTCAGGTCAAGTACCAACTGATTACGGAAGTAATATTCATCCCGATTGGGAAGATGGATGACCCAGTCTTTATGTTTCTCGTAAAGCTCACTCTTCGGATTCACCATTTCCGGTTCTATCCACAGACCGAACTTGATGCCCTTCTTAGTGGCTTCTTCGACCAGACGCCCGATACCGTTGGGCAGTTTATCTGCCGTTTCGTCCCAGTCTCCCAAGCCTTGATGATCGCTGCTGCGCGGATATTTATTGGCAAACCAGCCGTCGTCCAGCAAGAACATATCCACTCCGAGCCCTGCGGCATCGCCAATCAGTCCTATCAGTTTCTCCTCATTAAAATCGAAATAAGTCGCTTCCCAGTTATTTAACAGGGTCATACGGGTTTCATCTCCGTCCTTCAACTGATAACGGCGTGCCCAATCGTGGAAATTACGGCTGGCTTTGCCCTTACCATTTGCACTATAGGTAAAATAGAAATCGGGAGTACGGAACACGACACCTGCCGGAAGATAATATTCAGAGGCATAAGGGTTGATACCCGAAATGATACGCAATTCGTTCTTGTTGTCCACTTCGAAAGTAAAGCGGAAATTGCCGGTCCATCCCAATGTACCTACCAGCACTTCACCACAATTCTCCGTAGCCAGCTGGTCCAGAGAAAGCTGGAAGAACGGAGGGGTAAACATGTTGGCACGGGCGCCCAGTTTGGTATCGAGTACTTTTTTACCAAACTCCAACGGCTGGTCGGAAATATTGGCTTCGTGTGCCCAGTCACCCGAAAATTCAGTCAGATAATACTTAGCACGATTCAGATGAAGCATACTAGAAGCATATTGGTGAAGCACTACGGGCTTCTTCTCCTTATGGCTGATTTCCGTATAGGTTTTAATGATATCCTCGGCAGGATAAGTGACGTAATGCAGCTTTACCGTAACCGGATATTTATCATCTCCCAAGGTGATAATGGTTTCGTTAACTCCTTGCGACACCGCTTTCGTCTCATGAGAGACATACTTCAACAGAAGTGACGGATTGCCGTCATTGTGAAGGATATGAATGGCAGGTTCAAAGTAGTCTTCCATACCGTGGGTGATATAGGCTTCCGTCCCTTGTGGAAGATGAGAAATATCGGTCTCATGGTTCAGCTTTTTGCCCAGATAGCTTTGGTATAACCGCCCGTTGTCGGCTACGTGGAAGATCAGACTACTGTTATCCGTATGAATCTGAATGACAGGCTTGTCCGCCGCGTTCAGAAGACAGGTGATACAAAGGAAACAGATTAAAAAAAGGATTCTCACTTTCATGATATACATTTAATAAGGTTTATAAATCAAGTCGTTAAAGTTATGGATGGCTGAATCAATTAAAGTTGTGAACGAACTGAATCAGTTAAAGTCGTAAGTGAACCAGTTGAAGAAAGCATTTCCTCCGTCACGAAGCGTATTGTATGAGTACAGACCGACACGGGCACCTTTCCAGTCACCGAATCTCAGCGAATAAGGCTCTCCGCAGGGAGTAAAGTTCTTATTGTCCGTGCTATAGTACAACTGATGCTGGTTGGTACGTGCATTCATCGTTGCTCTGAAATAAATCTTCTTACCGCTTACCGGCTTTACTTTCTCCACATTACCATTATTTTCCAGATACAGATAGTTCTTGCCATTCTCTTTGAGTACTCCAATGCCATTAAACAAATTGCCTATACAGAATAGTCCGGCACGTTGTCCCTCGGCCCAAGAACTCATATCCATTTCTGTCGTAACCGTCCCCTCGTATCCGATACACTTCTGTGTCAGCATATTGCGTGATGCCCGAAGATGATCCGCTTTCAGAGCTTTCAACAGTAACCATCCTTTTCGTTCCGTCAGGTTCCAGTCGGCGTCAGAAGGATTATGGTTGAACTGCCACTGCAAGTTCAGCTCGGGCGAATCAAAAGAATCGCCTCCCTGCGGGAAGCTTACAGGCACTTTCTTTCCGGTATTCGGCTTTGTCCAGACTTTTACCGGTTCGCCTATGCCGTTCATATCGATGTCCACCCCAATCACAGGCCATCCGTCTTTCCAGTGTGCAGGTTGCAGATGCACGACTCTTCCCAGCGGTTCCGTCAACTGGAAGTGATAGAACCACCACTCACCTTCGGGAGTATCTACCAGTGCACCTTGGTGAGGCCCGTTGACATTGGTAGAACCTTTTTCCAGTACCACTTTCTTCTCGTAAGGACCGTAGATGTTTTTCGAACGCAGAATTGTCTGCCATCCCTCACCTACTCCGCCTTCGGGAATACTGATATAGTAATATCCGTCCCGCTTGTGAAACTTGGTACCTTCTGCCACCGGACCGGTATAGATCACCTGTCCGTCATCTTCCAAGGTCCTCCCGTCGGCACTCATCTTATGCAAGATGATAGGTCCGGCTCCCAACTGGCTCCGTCCCAGATAAGCCTGACCATTGTCATCCCATATCGGGCAAGGGTCTTCCCATCCGCCAATCCGTTTCACACAATGCAAGGGTGACCAAGGGCCGTGAGGATCGGTAGCCGTACTCATCATCAACCCTTCACGGGGAGTACAGAAGTAAATCCAGAACTTCCCGTCATGATGACGGATAGAGGGGGCCCATGAGCCTCCTCCATAATTTCCGTTCGTATCCCAGTCCGGAAAATCCAGACGCCGGTACACCTGACTGATAATCTTCCAGTTAATCATATCATCGGATTCCAGCACCGGCATGCCCATATAATGAAAGTCCGAATTTACCATATAATACTTATCACCTACCCTGATGACATCCGGATCGGAATAGTCCGCATTCAATATCGGATTGATATACGTGCCGTTTCCCTGATCTCCCCATGTCACATTCTTTGTTTGTGCACCCGCTATCTGACAAGTCAGAAGCGCTATCCATACGCAAAGGATTTTTGTATTCATAATCATTGTTTTAAGTATATACTCGAGCTTCATCTTCTACATGCCGAACGAAAGACCAGAAACAACATGCCTATACTGATCAGCCAGCCAACCAGTATCACGATGAAAGATTTCACCGTAATCCCGCCATAGAAATGATTAATGACCAGCTGAATCGGCAGTATAAACAACCCTATCGTCAGAAACAGACCTCTTCGTTTTTTGTCGTTCGGTGTCATTTTCCCTTCACAGTTATCACCTTCGTGAAGTGGATATTGTCAGCGGCACTTCCTATCTGAATCTCAAACTCTCCCGGTTCCACCACTTCCTGCATACGGGCATTCCAAAGTGCCAGCTCCGAGATGGGAAGTTTCAGTGTGAGAGTGTTTGTTGCACCGGCTTTGATCAGGTCTTTCCTGAATGCTTTCAGCTGGCGGATAGGAGTAGCCACGGAACTGAAACGGTCGCGTACATACAGTTGCACTACCTCTTTGCCATCCATCTTGCCGGTGTTCTTCACTTTTACCGTTACCGTCAGTTGATCCTTGTCGGTCAATACAGAATCACTCAACGCACAATCCACATATTCAAAAGTAGTGTAACTCTGTCCGCTGCCAAAGCTCCATAACGGGTCGGGGGCGTCAAAGATATAATGTCCTTTCGGTTCTTCGGGACTGCCCGGCTGGTCGAACGGTTCATTACGGTCTGTGATAAAATGATTGTAGAAGCAAGGAGTATTGCCTGTGCTACGCGGGAAAGATACATTCAGTCGTCCCGACGGATTGACCTTCCCTACGAGGATATCCGCCAACGAACGTCCCTGCTGTTCGCCGCCATACCATTGTACCAACAGTGCGTCGGCATTCTCTTTTACCCAAGGCATAGCCAATGGTTTGCCGGCTATCAATACGACAACCATCGGTTTTCCGGTTTTCTTGATTTCCTGCAACAGTTCTTCCTGTACTCCGGGAAGTTCCAGCGAAGAGAGGTCGAATCCTTCTCCGGTAGTGGAATATTTCGGACTTCTGCCCAGATAGGTACTGCGTGTTCCGACGGCAACGATTGCCAGATCACTGCCGCGAACGGCTTCCACCGCTTCCGCTATCTTATCCTTTTTACTACTCCACCAGTCACATCCTTCGGCATGGCGAACCGTTACTTTATTTCCTAATACCTCCTTTAATCCCTGAAGCAAAGTGACACCTTCTTTGGTATCTCTGGTAGTCCAGGCATAATCTCCGTATATCGTCTGATTACTGTTCGGACCTACTACGGCTATTGACTTATACTTAGCCAAATCCAAAGGAAGAATCTGATTCTTATTCTCAAGCAGAATAGCGCTCTCGTCAGCTATTTCCTTGGCCAAAGCTACTTTCTCCGCACTGCGGACAACTTTACTCACTGCCTTCGGATCACCATAAGGCGCATCAAACAGCCCTAACTGAAACTTAACCGTCAGGATACGGCGAACGGCAAGGTCAATGTATTTTATATCCAGACGGCCTTCCTGTACCATCCGTTCGAAGTTATCATAAGCAGAGTCGATGTTCAAGTCTACCCCGGCTTCCAATGCCAGGCGTCCGGCCTCATCGGTTTCGGGCGTGATAGCATGAAAGGTTTTAAGGCGGTCCACCGATCCCCAGTCGGAATAAACATACCCCTTGAAACCGAGCTCACCACGAAGAATATCTGTCATGTAATAAGGAGAACCTGTGATGGCTACTCCATCATAAGCACTATAACAAGTCATCAATGCCAACGGATTCGTCTCCTTGATGACACGACGGAACGGATAGAGATACAAGCTTCTCAGTTCCCGTTCACCCCCGCTGACCTGCGCACAGTTCAATCCGCCGGAGGGAGTGCCGTGCGCTACAAAATGCTTCGGCATACAGGTGATGCGGTTTTTCTGATATCCATTGATAAAGGCGATACCCATTTCGGAAATAAGGTAAGGGTCTTCACCAAAGGTCTCTTCTACACGTCCCCAGCGAAGTTCACGGGCAATGTCCAGTACGGGCGAGAGAATCTGATGGATACCAATTACTTTGGCTTCCTCTCCCGCAGCTTCGGTCATGCGCTGGATCAGAGCAGGATTAAAGGTACTCCCCTGTGCCAAAGCGTGCGGAAACAGCGTACAATTATTTTGCAGGATTCCCTGAATGCCTTCGGCAGAAGTAATAATGGGGATTCCGAGCCTTGTTTTCGTCAGCATGTACTGTTGCAGTTCTTTGTACATGGCAGCACACTCGGCGGCAGTCGTACCCATTTCGTGGGTACAGCCATAACTCTCACCGTTGAATATACGGTCTATCTCGTCCAGACGGCCTGCGCCCCGGTTCTGCAATTGCAGAACCTTTTCACGCAGTGTCATCCGTCCCATCAGGTCGTCTACACGCTTCTCGATGGAAAGTGATTTATTCTTATAAGGTGGTACCTCCGTCTTTCCGACAGCCTGTCCCGAAAGGGTAAGCAGGCATAAAGTTACAGCACAAGTTATATTTCTCAGTGTCATAGCAAGTTAGTTATTATAAGGTGTAACCAGTAATTTGTAAGAACCGCCTTTCAACAAAGACTTGTCAAAGTTAATAGTAATCTCTTTATTTTCACCCGGCATCAGCGTAAAATAATTATCATTCATGATAGCCGGAAGAATACGTTCACCGTCAACCGTGCGTACAGCCTGTACGTGTACAGCAAAAGCTACACTCTTGGCAGACTTAGGCAGTCCGATTGTTGCACGGATTTCCGCTTTCTCTCCCTTCTGTTCCATTTTGGAAGAAACTTTCAGTTCGGCCTTCGGAAGTTGGTTCAGAGCAGTGAAGTCTCTGCGGTCATTTCCTCTCCAGTAGTTATTTTCCGAAATCAGCTTACCGTTCTTATCCGTCAGTTTCAGACGGATGAAATGTACATCGCTCAAACCTTCGCTCTTACCGGTTCCTCCCAGCACATCGAAGCTCCACAGAGAATATCCGTACCACCAGCCTCTCTTGAAGCCGAACATACGTACATAACGTGCATCCTTTTCGGGGAAAGTAATCAGCTCCACACCACCGATTCCATTTTTCGTGCTGTAAGCCTCTTCCCACTGCTGGGCGTCATTCGATACCTGAATCTTGTATTCCTTTCCATAAGATGCTTCCCAGTCAAGACGGACACCGCCAACGGGCTGTACCTTGCCCAAATCAACATATATCCACTCGTTATCACGGTAGGCACTTGACCAGCGGGTATCTTTCTTTCCATCCACAGCCATTGACGGGTCGCCTTCGGAAGTAGAGGAAACAACTACTTTCTGATTCAATCCCAGGTTCGGTCTTTCCTTATTAAAGTCGATGGTAAAACACTCCAGCGTACTATTGGACGCTGAATGAACAACAGAGGATTTGCTATAAGCCGGAACCGCTTTTCCGTCCATATTGTAGACTGTCACTTCCGCTTTCAAATCCTGATAGTTTTCTGCGGTAGTATTGGCCACCTTCACTGCGTCCGTCACCGGATTCCAGAGGATATGCAACGGTTCGCACGCGGACTTCGTTCCCCAGTAAGCGCCTGTAAGATCATAATAGTAATCATAAGTCTGCCATACCATAGAGGGGTAAGCCGATTGCCCCATCCAGGTCATGATACCGGAAGCGTCGTCCCACATACGGTCCAGCCAGCCTTCATACATAGCTTTGTTCGATTCGATATTGATAAGCTGCGCTTTACGGCAATAGTCCTCGATTCCAGAAGGGGCGCCAAAACCTTTGGCAAGAGAAGCGTCATATCTGTCCGGTGCGGCATTGAAAGCAGACTGACCGAAGTAGTGCAAATCCCACATCTTATTACGGGGCCACCAGTCTTTCTCCGGCATAAACTTCTTGAAACTTTCAAAAGTAGGAACTACAGCCGTACCTATTTCTGTACGGAATCCCCAGCCACGCTCCGGATCACCTTCCAGTCCGTCAGGATATTCAGTGAAATAGAATCGAGGATCGAATGCTCCCCAAGGACCGCTACCTGTCAGGTTGCCGGCATGTGAGTTCGGTTGGAAATAGCGGTCGCCACCATCAAAGGTTTTGATATTCTCTGCCATCCAGCCTTCCAGCGGGGGCTGCGGGTTCGACTCATTATCACCACACCATACGGCCAAAGACGGATGATTACGGACACGTTTGATTTTCTCTATCATATTGTTATTGAACGCATTCAAATCGTAAGGAAGATTGGGATTAGAGTTAATCCAGAAGTCATCCCATACCATCAGACCATATTTATCACACATTTCGTAAAACTCGTCATCGGTAGTAGAGCCAAGCCAGTTACGAATCATGTTGAAATTCATTTCGTGATGGAAACGTAGCTTGGTGTCATACTCTTCACCACGGCATCTCAGCATATATTCCGACATTCCCCAGTTAGCTCCTTTCACAAATACAGGTACACCGTTGATGTGCAGATGCAGGGTGTTGTTGTTTGTGTCATAGCTATACTCCTTGATACCGAAGGTGACGTCTTTAGTTTCGGAGACTTTCCCGTCTACGGATACTTCCAGTTTACAGGTATACAGGTTGGGTTCACCATATCCGTTGGGCCACCACAGTTTCGGCGAGTTGATCACCAGTTGCGGATAATACCGTTTGTCGAACTTCACTTCCGAAGTCGCACCCGGATTAATATCTACTTCTTTGGTGAACTTCACATCACCGGGGGTGATCGTACCATTCACCACGACTTTAGATGGTTTGTCAGAACTGTTTTTCACTTCCAGCGCCACCGACAGATCGGCGCGTGTGCGGCTGGGCAATGGTAAGTCTGTACGAATCCAAGGATCGATGATCGTTGCCGTACCGGTGTTGCTGAGATAAACCTTATCCGTGATACCCATATTCAGTCCCGGCACATAAGGCATCCAGTCCCAGCCACCACTCGACAAGTAAGTAGGACTGCCGTAGTTTGCCAACGGGGTTTGCGGCATGTGAACCAATACTGCCAGTACGTTCGGCTGATCTTTCTTCACCATTTCCGTGATATTGAAACGTCCTCTGTGCATAAATCCATCGAGTATCCCCAGCAGGTGTCCGTTCAGGTAGATTTCCGCTTTACGGTTCACTCCGTTGAAGTTGAGCCATGTCAGCGCTTTATCAAAGTCGGCAGGCACTTTAAACTCTGTACGATACCAGAAACTGCGGTCATACTTTGCACGGTCTACGTTGTGAATATTATCCCCAAAGTTAGGGTCCTTTTCCAGTCCTGCCGTTACGTAAGAAGTAAAAGCAGTGCCCGGTACAACAGCGTCCACCCATGATGATGTGTCATAACCTGCGTTCAGCAGAGCCGGAACATTTGTTCCGACTTCCGCCTCCGGCTTTAACTTCCAGGAAACAATCGATTCACCACTATGCAGATAAACGGGGCCTGCTTGCAAAGAAGACACCAACAATGAACCAACCATTGCAAGTCCGATACCCAGCGATTTACCTTTTTTCTTTATAAACTTCATACACATTATTGATTATAGTATTATTATTTATTTTCTTATCGTAATTATGTCGTTTGCAGCGCATATATATCCTGGTTGTTGGATCTATATGTCCAACTCGTAGCGTATATATGTCCTGCGCGTTGGATCTATATGCCCTGCATGCAGGGCATATATGGTGTATATCCACTATTCCAAGCACTTATAAGAACCGAATTATTCGGCTATATCCGCTATATTCATCAGCTTGATATAGAGCACTTTCATCCAAGTAGACGATCCGAAGGTGACTACCCAGCCTACCGAAACAGTAGCAGGTTCCGCCAAAGAGAAGGTCAGGGTATGCTTTCCGCCCATATTGGAGTCACCGTACTGGCTATATCCCAATGCTTCTTCTTTCAATCGGTCAATGTCCGGCAATACGCTGCCGCGGCTGGCTGCCAGATATCCGTTCATTCCGTTACTACCCCCTTCGAGTTCACACTCCAATTGATAATTTCCGGCCGGCAACTCAAAACTTTGATAAACCTTACCATTCGTGATTCCTTCTCCATCCCAGTCTTTCGATTCCAGATGGATGGAATAATTGCCCCAGTCTTCGGACCAACCGCCTTTTCCATTACTCTGATTCAGGATATTGGGAGTGAAGTCCCAGTCAACGAGTATTCCCCATTTATTATCCGCATTCTTATCCCTTCCTTCAAACGGACGTTTGTAGTTCTTCAGATACAAGTCGGTAATGTCTTCACTGACTCCGTAAGAGACAACTGCCGTTTTAAAGGTATCAATCGACATTTCATCCGGCAGGAAGTAAGTCTGCACATCAAACTTGGTCATACTCTTGTAATCCTTCAGGACGGTTTCTTCTTCGCTGTTTTCGATCTTCAGTTCCTGTACTTTTCCCGAATTATCAGTGTAATGCACCATCGTATAAAGAGCTGTCGGTTCTGCCGGCGACCAGTCGATCGTTACATCATCTTCTATCTTTTCTACCTTCTTCACCAAGCGGTTGACCAGCCCGTCTTTGTAGGAGTCACCATATGACGTTCCGGTAAGGTTGAAAGGAACCGAAGGATGCAATCCGTCTTTATCATAGGTATGCATTTCGAAATTATAGGTCCCTTCTTCCAGAGGAATCGGTATAATCAGCACATTATCATTCCCTTCTCTCTGGATATCCTGTTCCAGAGAGTCCTGTTTCAAGTTCCAGTATATCTTTATCTTGGCTATTTTAGGGTCGGATGCCAGTACTCCGCGGAAGACCACCCGGTTGTAGCCGGAGTACATGGCGATAGAATCAGGAATACCCGTATAAAGAATTTCCTTTCCATCCGTATATTTCAGATATTCGTCCATCTTTGTGCAAGATGTAATCCCCAACAGCATCAGTAGTGACATCAGATAGGGCGTATGTTTGATAAATTGTTTCATATTCTTTCTGCTTTAATCAGTCGGTTAACACTCATTGAATTATTCTTCGTTATCATTCCCCCAGAAGGTGAGTTCCGTGAAACAGATGTTGTAATTGTTAGACCAATTCTTCAGACATTTGATACGGATATAGCGTACACGCGGCATATCCAGAGGAACATTTGCCTGATCTCCTATTTTCGCGGCTTCGATATCATCTTCCGTCAGGATACCGATAGGCGAACCGGAAGGCTTCACATTCTCCATATCCAATAGTTTCACCCACTGATCCCAGCTACCATCGGGGTTAGGTTCCGTAGCGCATCCCCATACTTCGTAGCGTCTCGGGCTCATGTCGTTATAGAAGTGCTTCTCGTCTTGAATAGCCCACAGTGCAAAGCGGCTCAGTTTAGCCAGTACGCCAAGGTCGAAGGTAAATACTGCCGGACCGTCTTTCGTGCCTGTTCCAGTGTGAAGTCCTACGCCACCACTGTCACCATCTTTGGAGATTCTTCCGTTCCATACATATTCCATCTTTCCATCGTACGAATCTACGCGGGAATCGTTCTGCAAATACATTTCCCTGAACTTCGTCTTATCCAGTTCCCTTTCGTAGATCGGAGTCAGCTCGGTGAACAGCGTATCTGTCTCATTCCCATATTTATCCTGCAGGAAGATGCCGAAACGACGGGGAACTGCATCATACCCTCTGACGGAATAAACAATCTCTTCACGTGCCGAGTAGAATGTTTCGGCCAGCACCATATCGCCTAATTCATCGGGCGTACAGACGTAGATAGCAAGATCGGACTTGAACTTATTGTCCATCTCGAAGGTCATGCCGCCAAAGTCAGAAACCACCGATAGCGACTCGTAGCAGGACAGGATAGGAGGAGTCAGCGGAGCGACTTCCACTATCTGAGGCTGAGAACGGTTCTCGCTACGGTCTACAGTGTACAGTTCTACTTTATAAGTATCCGTATCGCCAAAACCTTCTACCGTAACGGAGTTCGTGTAAAACGAGGAACGGAACTCCATTACTTTTCCTGTTTTATTAGTATACTTGGCCAACACATACAGCAAATCCGGATCGGAAGGCAGTGTATAAGTGAACTTCACAGCTCCCGGAAGGCTTTCTGTTTTTACGTTCTGAACAGTGCCAGGGGCGTCTTTATCGTTTTCAATGGGCTTTACCATATCTTCTGCGCAACTACCGAAAACGAAAAGCAAGCCGCAAGCCCATATTATAAATTTACGTGATATCATATTCTGCTGATTTTAAAATGAGACATACATTACCATCCGGGGTTCTGAACCAATTTCGGGTTGACTACCAGGTCATTCTGATGAATCGGCCAGAAATAATCACGCGGAGCGATAAACTTTAATGTATACAGGGTTCTCTGCGAATAATACTCTGCGGGAGTTTCACCTTCAAAGTTCCATCCGTGGATCTTCTCGTTCAATACCTTATTGGCTGTCTTCCATCGACGGAGATCCCAGAAACGGCTGCCTTCGAACATCAGTTCGATAGCACGCTCACGCTGGATGATTTCACGAAGTCCTTCCTGTGTCTTGTATCTATTGGGATACTTGGAGTAAGTGTCCCATGACTCCTTGATTCCTTTCAGACCGGCACGTGCTCTGATCTGATCCAGGTAGCTGATAGCCAGTTCACGGTTGTTGGCATCGTCTTTCTCGTTCAGCGCTTCGGCATAGAGTAAGTATAAGTCAGTAAGGCGCATTTCCGGCCAAGGGAATCTTTCGGTCGTATAGCCACTCTGGGTAACTTCATAAGTGACGCTGACCAGTTTTTTGGTCCAGTATCCGGTGGTTGTATAGCTGTTAGTCCCCAGTTTTCCCTGTGCTTGTCCGGCGCGGTTCTTCGCTGTCCAGATGTCTTTTTCACTGTCTGATGGACAGTTATACTGATACCAGGTGCAACCGTCAAAACCGATATTGGCATAGAAGCGAGGTTCTCTGTCAAAGTTCATCTGTATTGTTTCATAATAAGATGCCAGTTCGTATGGTTGCTCGTTGGTGTGCATCTTTACTTTGAAACGGTCGGCATAATTCCATGTTTTATCTTCGTCCATTGGGACACCGTTCTTTGTGTAGTACAGATTCGTAGCTTCCATTGTAGGGTTCAGCATTTCCTGTCCTCCCCACATATTGTTGGGGTAAGCTCCGACACGAGTCATACAAAGACTTTGCAAGTGTGCGTCCGAACGTGAAGAAAGTCCCCAGATCAGTTCTGTATTCCACTTTTCTGTTACGCTGTTGCGAATGCTAAGCTGGCATTTGGTTTCATCCGACAGGATCAGGTTGCTTTTGTAGGAGTATAATTCTAATCCTAATTCCGGGTCCTGACTGGCTTCAATGGCGGCTTCGCACGCGGCAATGGCGGCATCCCACTTAGTCGGATCTTCGGTGGAGTTAAACAAATGTTCTCCATCCTTATCCACATAGTTTGCATAATCCTTATTGCCATTGAACAACGGACTGGCAGCTGTTACCAGCAGTCTGGCTTTCAGAGTCAGGTTTGCGATCTGCGTCACACGGCCCAACTCACTACCTTTGTTGGAAATCACTCTCGGAAGATCTTCCAGACATTCGTCCAGCAAATCTACAATGTACTGCACTACCTTATCTACCGGTTCACGTTTCTTTCTCACTTCTTCCGGAGTAGCCGAAATCGGGAGATTGTCATCAGCAATCACGATAGGACCGTACATTCTGAACAGACAGAAATGATAATATGCTTTCAGGAATTTCACTTCGGCAAGCCATCTCTTCCGCATGGAAGGAGTCAAATCTCCTACTTTGCTCATGTCTGATACGTTCTCCAGAAAGATGTTGCAATCACGGATGCCACGGTAATATACATACCACATGTTACATAAAGGATCATTGACATTCTGACGTCCCAGTGCAATCTTCCAAGGACCAAAATCGTTGTACGGAGTAAGAGGGTAATAACTCCAGAGTTCGTCCGCACCCATCAGAGCGACATTATTGTATGGGCTGTCATTGCCCGGAATGTATGAGTAACAAGTATTCAGATACTTTTCCGCCTCGTTGCGGTTTGTAAACGAGTTGTCAATCGTTCCTATCTTATCGGGCACTACATCCAGATAGCTGCAGGATTGTGTCAATGCTGTTCCTCCAATCAACAGAAGGAAGTATGTCAGGTTTCTGACCTTATTCTTCATTTGGTATATCATTCTATTTTTCATGCTTTCCTAGATTTTAGAAGTTAATTTGTACACCCAGATTGATGACTCTCTGAATAGGATATCCCAGTCCGGAACCTCCCATTTCGATGTCCCATAGTTTAAATCCGCTAAGGAGGAGCAGATTGTTTCCGCTGCAATAAACACGTGCGGATGATATATAGGCCTTCTTCGTCCAGCTTTCCGGCAGTGTGTAGCCTACTTCCAGCGTTTTCAACCGCAGGAATGCACCGTTACGCATAAACCAAGAGCTGGTTCTCACGTTATTTTCAATCACTGTCGTACTCAGACGGGGCCACATGGCATACAGGTTACGGTTACTTTCCGACCAGTGGTCGTTGGCATAAGCTTTCAATAAAGGAATATCCTGATGATAAGGATCGTCATCCGTAGGATTGATGTGCTGGAACGGAGAAGTTGCCTTCGCATCTATCCAGAAGGAAGAACGTGCCGAACCTTGGAAGAAAGCCGAGATATCAAATCGCTGATTACCGAATGAGAAACCGAATCCGTAGACAATTTCGGGTACTGTAGGATATCCCAGCGGAACCATGTCGGCATCGGTAATCTGTCCGTCACCATTCACATCCCGATATTTGATGTCACCGGCTCCATATTCGCCAAAGGTTTGTTTCGGGGAGTTCTGCACATCGTATTCATCAATAAAGAGACGTTCGGCGATAAGACCGTACCATTGGTTCAACGATTGACCGATATGGCTTCTGTATTTCTCGTTATAGGCGGGTTCTTCATATTTCAGAAATTCGCTGTGCGCATAGGTAAAGTTACCGTGTGCCTGCAACCAATACCCATTGCGGAAGAACTTATTATAATCCACTGACAAGTCTACTCCGTTTGCTTTCGCTTCACCCACATTGGCACGTACTTTGGCAGCCAGACCCATATCAGCCGGGATAGAAGCTCTGTCCATCAAAATGTTCGTACGATGCTCTGTAAAGTAGTCCAGCTGAATATTCAAGGCATCAAACAAAGTAAGCTCCAAACCGTAGTTTGCTTTTTTCGCCCGTTCCCAAGTGATAAGGCGGTTATCGTAACGCTTCACCGTCACTCCCGGTTTTCCTTCGTCAAAGTTGGTTCCAAACCAATATCCCTTACCTGAATCATTCGGATCTACCTCGGAGAGATAGAAGAAACGGTCATTCTCGTCTCCAATCGCATCATTACCTACCAGACCGTAGGTTGCTTTCAGTTTCAATTTAGGGATCACCTTGTTCATCGGACGCCAGAATTTCTCATTAGAGATTACCCAAGCCAAGCCGGCTGCGGGGAAGAATCCCCAACGTTCGTTTTTATAGAAGCGCTCGGAACCGTTGTAACCGAAGTTCAGCTCTGCCATATAACGGCTGTCGTAACTATAAGTGAAACGACCGGACAAACCCTGATTACGGTAAGGCAGAGACTTCTGCAAAGAACCGCTGTTCGCATTGATCTTTTCGCGCTGCTGATATACCAGCAAGCCACTGACTTCGTGAATATCGAAACTACGATTATACTGCATAGCAGCTTCTATATAGGTGGTAGACTGTATATCTTTCCAGCCTTCGCTATATCCCAGATAGTCTGTCGGATTGGACTTCTCGTTCAGCAGACCGATATTATATTGATTCGTCTTTTTATCATACGAACTTACATTATAATAATAAGGATTGAACGAACGGTTAACGTCGAAATAAGAGTAGCGGGAAGTATTATACAATCCACGGATGTTCAGCCCTTTCGTGATAAAGGATAAGTCTTGCTTTAACTCAAACTGTGCATCCATTGTAGAACGGGAGTAGTCTTTATATCCTTTTGTCAGTTCGGCATAAGGATTGGTATAGTTCGCCTCCGTCTCACGGATAGCGTTACCATACAGCAAGTGCTTCGCCGTAGGCAGTGCATCCGACGGGTAATAGGCAGGAAACAATACAGGGTTGGAACGGACTATCTTCTTATACATCACATCTCCTCCGTCCAGAGGTCCGCGATAGTCGTCAAAAGTACCGGAAAGACGTACGACAGCTTCCGTCGTCTTTGTCAGGTTAATATTAATGTTCGAACGCAACTGATAAGAACGAAGATTAATGTTATTATCGAAACCATTCATCGAATTGCTCTTCAGGTTTCCGTTATCTTTGGAAAAAGAAGCTGCAATATAGTATCTTGCCAGCTTACCACCACCGCTGACATTCATGTTAACACGCTGATTGGCGGTCATATCCTTTACTAAAAGTTTTCTCCAGTCATTGGCAGGATAGACATACGGATTCGTACCTTTGATCGTGTTGTCTATCTTCTCACGCGAATATGCCAAAGGAGCCAGCGGGTTTCTGGTTCTGACCGCTTCATTGGCAAGCTGCATAAAGGTGATCGGATCGGCCAGTTCCACATTCTTGGTATTGGAAGAGAATGAGTTCTCTACACGAATAGACACTTTAGTCGCTCCTTCCTTACCTTCCTTCGTGGCTACCTGAATAACACCATTGGCACCACGGGCACCGTATAATGCCGTAGCAGTAGCATCTTTCAGAATAGAGAATGCGGCAATATCGTCCGGTTGCAGACGTGCCAGCTCGGTAGTAGTCGTTTCGATACCGTCAATCAGAATCAACGGGTCTTTTTTGTATCCGAAGGTCGTGACACCTCTGATAAAGAAGTCTGCGTTATCTTTTCCCGGCTCTCCACTACGCTGATAGGCAATCACACCGGACATACGACCTGCAAGAGCAGTCGTCAGGTTACTGGACGGTACTTTCAGCTCTGCGGGTTTGATCGTCTCGATGGAGCTGATCATACTTTCTTTCTTTTGTGTACCGAAAGCTACCACCACAACTTCATCCAGAGCCTTACTGTCTTCTTCCAGCACTACAGCCACCTTATTATTCTTAGGAACCCTTACATATTGAGTAATATACCCGATATAAGAAATCTGAAGTTCTTTCCCTACAGGGACTGAAAGAGAAAAGTTTCCATCAACATCGGTGATAGTACCATTGGAAGTACCCCTCACCACTACACTCGCACCGATAATCGGTTCTTCGGAACCTGCTGCCGTTACCTGTCCGGTAACTGTCTTATTCTGTGCCGACAGCTGGCAGCAGCAAAATAAAATCAAAGTCAAATAGATAAGCCTGATTTTTTCCATGTATCAGAATTTTAAGTTAGTATTAGAGTTCACTTTTAAGGATAAATCAATCCGTTCGCCGAAAGGGATTATCTCTCCTTATCCGGAACGGTGGCAAAAGTAGGAGTATATATATAGGTGGAATATTAAAAATTACTGCAAAAAATACCATTTTTGCAGCAGCAGACTACATCTGAAGCATATTTTCCGCAGATGTTTCATTTTTATGCATCATTTGTTATAGTGCACCCGGACGGTCACGAAGGCATGTCTATCTTTTCTTTGTCTGCCTGACTTTGTTTCTCGAAATCTTTAGGTGTCATGCCGAACTGTTTCAGGAAAAGCTTACTGAAATAAGACGGTGAATTGATACCTACCATAAAGCAAATATCCCCGATCAGATACTTACCTTCATGAATCAGTTCGGCAGCCTTCCTCAACCGGATTAAACGGATGAAGTCTACAGGAGAAAGATTGGAAAGCATCTTTATTTTGCGCAGCAGACTGGAACGACTCATGCCCAGAATCTCGGCAAGATGCTCTACGTTCAGATTGGTATCTATGATATTTTCCTCGATGGTACGAATCACTTTATTCATAAACTCTTCATCCACCTTATTCATCTGCATCTTATTCGTCGGGAAGAACGGACGCTTGGAGAATGCTTCGCGTTCTTTCTGACGATTATACAGCAAGGATACGATCTGCGTTTTGAGGTAGTTGAAAGAGAACGGTTTCTCTACATAGGCTTCCGCACCTATCTTCAAGCCGTTGATCTTGCTGTCGATATCATTCTTGGCTGTCAGGAAGATGACGGGAATATGGCTCAGGTCCATATCCGACTTTATCTCTTTACACAACTCCCACCCGTTCATAACGGGCATCATGATATCGCTGATGACCAGATCAATCCGTCTGCTCCTCAACACTTCCAGTGCTTCCTGTCCATTTTTCGCCGTTTCCACCGTAAAAACCTCCAGCAGGCGTTCGGACATAAATTCCAGCATGGTCTCATTATCTTCTACCAGCAACAAAACGTAACTTTTCATTTCCGCCTCTACTGGCACCCCTTCACCCAGGGTATCTGTCTCGACCGTTATCTCTTCCAACTTGGGCAAAGACCGCAAGGTATTTTCGACCAGAGGAACAGAAATAACGAAAGAATTATCTTCATGCTCCGAGTCCAAATATAGCTTGCCTCTATGAAGAGATGCCAACGAACGTGCCAACGGAAGTCCTATGCCGACACCAAATGAGGCGGAGTCTTTTTTCGCTGCCTGATAGAACGGTTCGAATATCTGCTGGCTAATCTCCGCCGGTATCTTATCACCGTCACTGGTCACCCGCACAAGGAATGCCTCCATCTCTCTCTGTAATTCCACGCAAATAGAATGACGGGCATATTTTAAAGCGTTATTCAAAAGGTTGCTCAGAATCTTAGTGATAGCCTCCTTATCAACGACCGCTTCTATGGATTCTTCCGGAATATGAAGAGTCAGTTCTTTGTTCTTCTTGGATATAGTAGGTTCAAAGCGTGCAACTGTTTCACGAAGCAGCGACGTAATATCCACACATTCCATCGTCATCTCAAATTTATGAGCGCCTATCTTCTGAAAATCAAGCAACTGCCCCGTCAGTGTCAGCAGGCGATTGGTGTTTTGCGTAATCACCGACAGATTCTTCTGAATCTTAGGGTCAGCAATTTCCATCTCCTGCAACGTCTCCAGCGGACCATTGATCAAAGTAAGCGGAGTACGCACTTCGTGGGCAATCTCCGTAAAGAAATTGACCTTAGACTCATACAGCTCTTTTTCTTTCTCTATCTCGAACAGTTTCTGACGCTCTTCCATTTCCTTTTCCTTCCGGTGCTTATACCAGAAGAACCAGGATACCACCACGCAGACAAGCCAGATAAAATAGAATACGTATGCCCAAGGGGAGAACCACCAGGGCGGTAGTATTTCAATAGACAAGGAGCGTTCGACAAATTGCCCTCCATTATCGTTACTCGTTGCCTTTACTTGAAAGGTATATTGTCCCGGAGGCAATTTCGCATACGATATATTCTGATTGGTAGCGGCTTTAATCCAGTCCTTGTCAATCGGAGCCATCCGATAGTAATATTGGTTAGCCTCAGCGGTAGAATAGCTGAGTAACGCCACGTCAAAACTAATATTCGACTCATCATAATTCAATACGATACGATCAGTATGCGTGATACATTCCTTCAAAGGTGAATCGGCAGTATGCACTGTCACCTCCTTATTATATATACTGAATTTGGAGATATAAATAGGCGGCACAAAATCATCCGTCTTCGCTTCTCTCGGGTCGAAAGCGACCAGTCCGTCTATGCCCCCAAAATAGAATTTGCCATTGCGCGCCTTCAAAGCCGATTTATAATTGAACTGATTCCCCAGCAGCCCGTCTTTTGTCGTAAAGACACGTATATCATTCTTGTCGGGATGAAAGCGAACGAGTCCGCGGTTCGTCCCAAACCATAGATTTCCTTCTTCATCTTCCAGAATCTTGTAGGCAACATCGTCGGGCAATCCTTCCTTTATTGAATAGGTGACAAAGTTATCCTTTTCTTCATTGTAATAGCAGATTCCGCCCCGGTCGGTAGAAAACCAGACACGTCCTTTACTGTCCTGCATAACGGAACTGACTGAGTTTGAACTCAGCCCATCGGGTTCATTTTCCTTGCTTTCATACTTTTTATAGGAGTCGGTCTGAGGCGAATATCTCCACACGCCACTTCCCATCGTGGCAATCCAGACAGAACCGTCTTTCGCTTCGCACAGATCGAAAATCCAGTTGTATCCGGTCTCCTTGACATTCACAAAATTAAATGAACCAGCCTCGGCAACATACAGTCCCCAGCCTGTTCCCAGCCATTTACGTCCTTTCCTGTCTATATGGAAAACATATACGCTGCCTTCTCCGATCTTCAGTTCCGACGGAGTATAATGCCTGACAGTGTATCCCGGAACCTGAATAACGTCAAGTCCGGCCTTGAACAGTCCGCAATATATCTGATCCTGAAAAGGGACTACTGCCAAAGTAACCAGATGATTTCCGGATTTATTATCCTTTACCTGCCTTATCACACCGTTCTCTACATTCAACACACTGATTCCCGCATCTTCTGTACCGATCCAGATATTGCCTTTCACATCTTCCGCCAGTTCACGGATACGTTTGGTATTCAGTGAATTTCCGGAACTTCCGGGTACGAACTTATCGAATTGCAGATTCCGGTTGGGTAAGTAGTTCGCCCCGCCAAACAATGTCCCGATCCATATCCCTCCTTCACTATCCTGACACATCGAATAAATCATCTTATCCGACAGGCTGAACGAACGCATCAGGTCTTCCTTCAACGAAACGACTTCGTTCTTCTTCTCATCAATGACGTACAGTCCATTGAAGGTTCCCAGCCAGATTTTACCTTTCATATAGGCTACCGTAGTATAGAACGTATTATCGGCTCCTGCTACTTTTATATCTTCCAAGACATGGGATTTCGTATTATATTTTATCAATTCCCCTTCATTGGCAGCCATTATCAGCCAATCGCCATACTCGCAGATAGAATTAATATTCTTCCCCACCAACGGACGTCCGTCCCTATCCTCCACTATCTGTTCAAACGAATCATTCTGCGGATTATAACGACAGATTCCTAATCCCCAGAAGCCAATCCAGACTTCCCCATTTTCACGAACGCAAATACAATTGGGGGATTCCTGCTTAAATTGTCTCCTATTGCTGATTTCATAAAAATATAATTCGTTGTCTTTATAACGGAATATTCCCTGATCGGGGATAATAACCCATATATTACCCTGTGTATCGCCTACGATGGCCGACACCCAGTTATCCATTGTTTTACCCTCTTTTGTCTTTTGGTTTATATGGGTGAATACATCAGAAGCCGGATGATACAAATAGACACCCCTGTCCGTACCCACCCAAAGTGTGCGATTGGCATCCTCATACAAAGCGGAAATGTTATTATTGCCTTTCTTTAACTGATGATCTTCGCAGTTCATCCGCAGGATGGAAGTACCGTCAAAACGATTGAGACCATTCTTCGTCCCGAACCACATAAAACCGTAGCTATCCTGGATAATCGCTTTCACGTTACTCGACGAAAGCCCGTTATCTCCATTTATGTGAGTAAAATAATAACTAGAATTCTCTTCTCCGCTTACCTTTTGCAGAAATAAAGTAACCAATGCCAATAGAATATACAATGTGTTCCTCATGATCATATTTTATTTCGGCAACAAAGATAAGGTAAATACTCTTAAATAGATGGAAGGAAATTAAAACTTTTGCATTTAGAGGAATAACCGTCTGTCCTCTGCAAGAATCCAGACTGCTGAATATCAAAAATGATCACCGTCTTCACCTCCCTTAGAAAAAGAATAGAGCACAAACTTGGAGAAAGAAAGCCGTTGTTCTTTCATTTTACTTCATATCTGACAGATCACAGACGCCATACATGTTCACTATAATTACCAGCATTTTATTTCATTCCAATTATAGACTTCCAAGCATACGAAAATAATTACAGTTCAATGCATAAACGGCAACCGGGTTTATAATAAATACTGTGATCGTTTATTATAAACGTACCCCTCGTTTATTATAAACTTTAAAATAGGAATTTGTAGAATCAGGATTGAATTTATAATACAAAAAAGGCTGCAAACCTCATAAAGTTCGCAGCCTTTTCCTATATCGGAGCATCCTATCCTCGGCTATACGTCAGAGAGATAAGCACTATTTGTTACTATATTATACCACCGCAGCCGATGATTCCATACTAATTTTCTCATTTTATTTATCGTTCTTATATTATTCAGTTCAGGTTTGGAACTACAAATATACAACAATAAAAGGCGTTTGTCAAGTGTTTAACGGACTAAGCCATGAGAAAGCACCTCTCCCCCACTGGAAAAAGATGCTTTCAAACAAGCAATAGCGACCATCTTCACAGATGACTATTTTTCGAGGCACTCCGTTACCGAAGTTATGCCCCATGAGATTTATAGATGCTTATGCATCTTTCAACTAATTACAAATTGTTTTATAAGTGTGTTTTTTATCTCATCTCATCCATATTTATGTAAAAGGGTTTATTTAATCACCGTTATCACTGCACGGCTTACTCTCGGATCATCATAGAACATATTGTCCACACCACCTTCATAAGTTATTTTCAGTTGCGATGCCGGTACTCCGAACTCATTGACCAGACAGTTGTAGACTGCTTCCGCACGAGCCTTGCTCAAAAACTGGTTAAACTCCTTAGTCCCTGTACCCTTATCGGCATAACCGATAATCGTATAGACAGCATTCTTGTTTTCCTTCATTATCTTAGCCTGAAATCCGATATTTACACGAGCTTCATTGCTAAGAGCATACCTTGATATCTGGAAAGTGACCAGATAAGGAGCAGAGAGGATATTCGTTTCCACCACTCTTTCCGTAACCTTATTGGAAGTTGCTAATTCGTCTTTCAGACGATTGTTCTCGTCATTCATCGCTTTCAGTTGTTCGCGCATCAGACGTAGTTCTTCATCACTAAAGGTAATGGTCTTGACAGTGCTGCGCCCCCATGTACGCCGTGGGAATTTATAAGTAACTCCTACTGTTACGGACAATAATCCTTCTTCTTTACGCCCGCCACGTTCACCGTCAAACTCATCCTTTGTCGCAGTACCACGCACATCCAGATTCAAGTCGAACGCAGAACTCAGACGAAACGAGTTGATCAAACCGATACTGGCATTGAAGTTACGTGCACGCGGACTTTCCCATGTGAGTATCCAGCCTAAACCGACATAGGGAGTTACAGACCAAAAACGTTTTTCATTATAACCACAAAGCAGATTCGAGGCATTGAACAGCACGTCTCCATGAATATTCATAAAGTCGAATTTCTGTTCGTCCAGCCATTGTGAAGCATCGTACACTTTTCCGGTAGAGTGACTGCCGTTCTGTGTAGCACCTTTGATAGTCAGTCCGCTATACATGAAGCGTATACCGATGCCGGGGGTAAACCACTTTCCAAAACCGATGTCAAGTGCCGGACTCAGACGGTCGCCAAATTTCATCTGCATATTATGGTCACCGAAAAAGATCAGTCCGCCACCACCGGCAGTTACAAACCAGTTGCTCCAAAAGCGATTGGTTTCTACTTTATATTTATCAGCATTTTCTACGATTGTAGTTGTCGTTTTTAAAGATTTAGAGTAGTCCTCTTGTGCATAAACACTCATTCCTGTTATCAGCAACAAGGCCGATAGAACAATTACTTTTCCCATAAGTGATTCTTTTCATTAAAATTCAATATACCAAGTTCCAACTGCAAAGTTGGGGCTTTTTTTTCAGTTTATCGTTCACATAAAATCCGATAACCTTCTCACTTTATACGGAATCAGATTAAAAGACCGTTTAATTTTCAATATAGACATTACGGAACATCTGTCAGAGAGAAATGATAGCATTATTTCCGGGATTTCTTTTTCTTCCGTCCAAATAATCCCTTCTTCTTTTCCGCATTCTTATAACCATAACCCTGTCCATAACCGTAACCATAACCATAGCCGCTACTGCCTTTTTTCGTACCATTGAGAACAACCGCCATATTAGTGAGTTTGTGTTCCTGATACAATCGTTCCAACTCAGGCAGTTGCCGCCGGTCGATTTTTCCGACACGCACAATAAACAATGTCAAGTCCGAAATACGATTGACAACGGAAGCATCTGCCACTAATCCTATCGGCACATTATCTACAATGATATAGTCATATAATTCTCTGAGTCTATCCATTAATTCATCCAGTCGCCTACTCAACAACAATTCTGTAGGATTAGGCGCAATGACTCCAATAGGAATTAAATCAAGCCCTTCACCGAAAGCATCCCGCAGAATAAGATCGTCTACAACAATGGATGGATTGGATAAATAGTGTGCTACTCCTTTGACATGCTTGCTATGCGCCATCTCACTCATTTTCCCTTTTCTAAGGTCCAGATCAAGTATAAGAACTTTCTTTTTGGTCTGCACCAAACTGGCAGCCAGATTAACAGAAACAAAAGTTTTGCCAGCCCCTATATTAAAAGAAGTCAATGTGATAATTTTATGGTCTTGCGCCTGTGACAGCATAAACCCTAAATTGGTGCGAAGGATACGAAAAGCTTCGGACAACGGATCAAGTCCCCGTGCACGCACTACAACTTCGTGTGCATCCACAGACGCTTTGGCTGTCTGTGGGATATCCGCAAGGAATGGAGCACTGACAACAGCCTCAACTTCTTTTCTATTATGCACCCGGGTGTCCAGCATTAAAATCAATAACAGAATGACAGAAGGTACAATGATACCACATCCTACTCCGAGTATCATCTTTTTATATTTATTGGGAGAGATCGGCAAGTTACTTCCCGAAACCGGATCAAGGATTCTTGCATTATTATCCACCATCGCCTGGCTTAAAGCGTTCTCCTCCCGTTTATTCAGTAGGAATATGTACAAAGATTCCTTTACTTTCTGTTGCCGTTCTATAGATAACATTTCCCTTTGCTTCCCAGGAACGGCTTGCACTTTTTGACGCACATGGCTCTCCTGACGCATATAATCTTGTTTCTTCAGTCTCAAGCTTTTAGATAAATTATCTACTGCCATATAAATATTTTGTTTCATCGTCTGCATGATACGATTCAACTCCTGAACAACAGGATTATTGCTGCTACTGCCACTTACCAAACGGTTACGACGCAGCAACGTTTCATTATAGCGAGAAATCTGGCTCTCAATACTAAGATCAGACAGTCCGATATTACTGGGGATCAGTTCGTCATCCTTGTTTGAATCCTGCAAATACTGTTTAATAAATGATACCAACTGAAGCTGAGTATCCAGTTCCTTGATTGATGATTCATATTGCCTGCTATCTTGTATATACATACCTGCAACTGTATTAATATCAACGCCGTTATTCGCTCTTTTCAGATCCTCAATATCAGTTTCCACACTCCCTAATTCATGCTCAATAATCTGAAGACGCTCTTTGATAAATTCTGCCGTATTCACGGAAATACGGTTTTTATCCTTTATGGCTTCTTCGTTATAAACGGTAATCAACATATCAAGAATATCGGCTGCCCGTGTAGGTGACAGGTCATTCATAGTCATACTCAGCAAAGCGGCATCACCACTCATCTGTCTGATTGTCAGATTAGAGAGCCAGAAAGCGACCATCCCTTCCCGGGACTTACTGGTCACCTTGATTGGTCTGTCAAAATAGGATTCACTATAATTTTCAGCAGTAAATACAATCAGTTTTCCTAATGGCGTATCAACAGTGTCATTCAGATTCACAGTCTTTCGTTGTTCGAGTTCATCGAGCGAAAAGTCTGCCAACTCCACCTGCTGTTTATTTTTAGGTATAACAGACAAAGAACACACTTCATCCAGCCCAGCCTCCAGAAAGGCAACCCGTACAGGAGAGTCCGTATAGAGTTCTCTGGGACGCAGGCCATCACGCACCATGTAACTGACATCCGCATGCAGACGATCTATCACTTTCCGCATCAATTCCTTCGACTTGAATTGCAGAATTTCACTCGCCACATTGACTTGGCCTATGAAATCAGCGTTATTCAACTGCATTGCCGACCGCGAATTGGCTGGTGTTTTAATCATTACTATTGCCGTGCGGCTATATACAAACGGGGTCTCACAGTAGCTATACCAGAAATATCCCCCAAACAGCAGAATAGAAAGGACAAACCATTTCCAATGAGCTATCAGGTATATAAAAAGGTCAACGATATTAATAGACTTTTCCTCCTCTGTCAAAGCCATCTTCTTTTGTTTTTCCATATGCAGTAATCGGCTATTATTTTAATAAGACAGTTATTGTAGTAATCAAACTTAAAAGAGTCAGACCGAACGAATAAAAACTTAATGTACGTCTTTCCTTCGTATTGGCTTCTGCAAACTTAGGATGTACATATACCATGTCATTCTGCTGTAAATAATAACAAGGAGAGTAGAAAATGTCCGACGAACGGATATCATGCATATACATTCTGCGTTCGTTCCCTTCTTCGCGAATGACCGCTACCCTGTCCAAAAGAGCATTGGAAGTCACTCCGCCTGTTCGGGTGATTGCTTCGAGCAAAGTAATCCGGCTATCATCTATCTTTAAAACCTGAGGACTTTCAACTTCTCCCATCACAGTAATCTTTATATTCAAAATATCGATAAATACCAAAGGATCATTGATCAGATTTTCATCAATCAGCCGCTTTTTAATTAGCTCAGCTACTTGCTTACATGATAAATCTACCACTTTCAGTTTTCCTAAAACCGGAAATTCGATATATCCATTCAAATCTACCATATACCCTTTTTCACATTTTTGCATATCGGTACCGGTAGCTACATCTCCACTGGAAGTTACCTGAAAGTTTCCTCCGGTCGATATATTGAAAGGAACCGTCAGTTCGGGATTCCGTGAACTGACAACAATACTAAGCCGGTCATCCCGTTGAATCTTCATTTCCGGTTGGGCATTCATCGGATAAGATAACGATTCTTTCATATCCTCCAGATAAACGATTCTTTTCGTATTGATGCAAGAAGTCATCAATAACGCTGTCAAAAGTACTCCCACATACACATTTCTTTTCATATAGCTTGTTTTTCTTTGATTACAACTTTTCGGAATTCATTCTTTTTTGTTGGCCGGATAATCGGTTTCAGAACTGTCCAATACTCCCGAATAAAGATTCAGACATAGTTCTGTCATTAGCTCTTTAGTAAACATAGTCTCATAACGTCTTCGCGCTCCTCTTGCTAACTCTTCATACAGGCATTCATCTGTCAGAACAGCAGTAATCGCCTCTGCCAATGCATCTGCATCTTCAGGTTTTACGTTAATTCCGGAGAACCTGTTTATATTCACCCAACTGACTCCGGACTCCGGGATATTCATAGCAATCACAGGCTTTCCACAGGACATTGCTTCAATCTGTACAATACCAAAAGCCTCCGTTTTCCAAATCGAACTTAAACAAAACAGATCACAGGCACCGAAATAATCCGGCAGATCTTTGTCATCTATAAATCCCAGCAGTTTTACTTTTTTCCTCACTCCCAGTTCATCAATCAAGGATTGCAAATACTCTTGAAGGGGACCTTTGCCACCTATCAATATAATATAGTCGTCATTCAACTTTTGAGAAGCCTTTATCAGATATTCATAGCCTTTGTACTCTACCAGACGTCCCAAAGAGAATATGATTTTCTTTCCGGCATATCTTTCTTTTATTTGTGCCACCCGCCCGGGAACCGGCTTCATTTCATCTATTCCGATAGGAACACTGATAACTTTGCGCTGTATGTTTTCCAAAAACGGAGATTCCTGTACATAAACGGGGGTGGTGCCAACAATTACTTTTGCTCTTCGAAGCAACCAATTTTGTAATGGTGAATAGAGCTTCAACAACATTTTCTGTTTCAGTATATCACTATGCCAGTGCAGGACTACCGGACCTTTGTAACCAGACAGGAATAATGCCAGACATGCCATTGGATCCGGATGATGGATATGAATGATATCATATTCTTTGTTTATTTTACGCAACCGGAAAATCATAGCCGGAGATAACATAGTAGCCGCCACTTTTTTCCAGGTGGACACACATAGTATACGTGCATAATCATTCAATAATAGATTCTCAGGTTTCTGTTTTTCGGCCGAGGCGCATAGCATATCACAATAAACCTGTCTCTGTGACAGTCCCATTGTGATGTCATACATCACTTTCTCTATCCCTCCCCTTATCGGATAGAATTTGCCTATTTGTAGTATTCTCATTTTTAATAAAATATCTATTTCTTACTCTTCATAAGTTTAGTTTGTCACTTACCGCATATATAGTACCGGACTGAAAAAATTAATTTAATATAGAATCGAATAATTCCCGCCAGGATGAAGCGAATGAGAAACGTTTATCAGAAGTACCGATACTCGTTAGAAAAGTAAAGTCATCTTCACATAACCGTTTCATCAGATTCATTAATTGAACCGGGTCCGACAATTTAAAAAATGCAGTTTGCATACTTCCAGCGGCAGTCTCGTGAGCATACGGAAGGTCGGCTAGAAGCATCGGCTTACCCGTTGCCATAAATTCAGATACGGGTAATCCCCATGTTTCCACCTTTGACGGAAACACAAGGCAATCAACTGCATGATAATAACCAAAAAGTTTTTCTCTGCTCATGAATCCTGCGAACTCTATCGAACTTACCGAACCGAACTTTTTATATAACCACTGTGCATATTTATTTTCTTGTCCGCTAATAGTCAAGACCACTTTGAACCTTCCTTTTCCAAGCTCTTGTTCCAACAGAGAAGCAGCGTCGCATAGCAGCTCAAAATTCTTATGGCAATCTGGTGTGGCAGCATAAAAGAATGTAAAACAGGAAAGTTCTACTATTTCTGCAATCACATCATTCTCTTTACGTTCCGGAGGAGCTACTATGAACTTTTCTTTTTTTACCCCCAACATCCGGCTCAATCCGGAACGTAACCATTCCTGTTGTACAATCAGGTAAGTATTCCGATGCACATTGATCCGATAAATCCAACGGGTAAATAAAGCAAATAGAACAATCTTATAGTCAAACAGAAAATCCCTCCAACTCCATTTATAAAAAGGGAAAGAAGTCTGGCAATAGACAACCCGACGTTCAGCCACCACCCTTGGAGTCGCATCATGAAGAGACAGCCATAAATATACAGGCATTATTTTTTGTGACAATTTATACATTGTCACATATTCACACCACAAACGTCGTCCCCACCCTTTGATAACGTCCGGCATTTCAATATATTCAATGTGCGGATAGTCAGCCAATTCTCTTTTATGTACCAATGCAATAACCCGATAATTGCCGTCGGCTGCCAAAGCAGAAAGATAACATAAGCAATCTTGCAATATCGTTAATGTACCTCCCTTACGTAAACTAACCGCTGAGACAACAATCGTCTTTCGCTTGCTACTCATCTTTGTGATACTAACTTATCGAACATATCAATCCAACATTGCATAATTCGTTCCTCCGAGAATGTTTTTGAATTATGGTACGCATTCATTCCCATACGTTTACGCAAACCTTCATCTTCCATCAGTCTCATTATCCTGTCGGCTAACATCGGAAGATTTCCTACCGATACCAAAAAACCATTTTTACCATCAGTTATTACATCTCCAGGGCCACATTTACAGGCAAAAGAAACAATGGGTAATCCGAACGACTGTGCTTCTAATAATACCATAGGCAACCCCTCATAACGAGAAGACAGTACCAGCAAAGAGGCTTGTCGGTACTCTTCTTCTATCTGTCCGGTCGGTGGTTTCAAAAAGACACAATGATTCAGCCTTTTTCTCTTAATTTGTCGTTGCAGACGGTCCGTCCATTCTCCATCACCAATTATATCCAGTGTCCAAGCAGGTTGGGCACAATGAATAATTTCCCATGCTTCTATCAAATAGTCAAACCCTTTCTGATACCCATATCGCCCTATTGCAATCACTTTTCGGGCTGTAAGGGGAGAAAGATGAAGTTCTGTTGTAGAATGACTCAATGCATTGGGGATCACTATCATATTGGACAGATTTCCCCAATATGCCTTATCCTCGGCAGTCAGTACTACAAAACGATCGTATTTCCTCACGGTTCTTTCATCCATCCGGCTTCTCCATCGGTCTGCAATTTTCCAGACTCCCTTACGTCCATATTGCAAACGCTTATAACGGGAAAAATGAATTTCAAGTACTTTCTTACTGCCATCATCAATCTTCCATAGAAAAGAAGCATCATTGCAGAACATAGAAACCACAATGTCAGCCTTAAGTTGTTTCAGACAAGCCGTCAGCCTCTTCCGATGTTTCCACTGTTTGAAAGGATAATTGGCTAACTTATTAAGAAATGACTTCCCGTTATTTTCTTCATAGTTGATTCTCAAGTCACAGCAGTTGATACGTTGGTCCAGTTCGAAAAAGGATTGCTTTTCACGTTGATCTGTAGTAATAATAACAACTTCATATCCATGACTGACCAGATAATTGGCTTTATTTGCCAATACCCGTTCCATTCCTCCGGAATTGTAGGTTCCGGCTATACAGTAAACGATTTTCATTCTTCTATAAGAACTGGTTCCATTTTCCAGTCCAGACAATAAAATAAAGCATAAATAAAAAATAGATCAGTAGCTACTTTCATCCAGATAATGAAACTCAATGATAAAAGAACGAAAGAAAAAAGCCGGAAAGAAGGGAACTTCCATGCAAACACACAGGCATTATACACAAAAAACAAAACAAAAGTTCCGAAGCCAATTAAACCGCAATACAAAATAAAACGGCAATAGCCAATATCTGTGCTATACACAAAATTAGCAAACAAGCCTGTGCCAATTATCCAACTTTTAACATCTTCCGGCCAAACCCACATCATTGTATTTAATTTGTCCGTTGAATCCGTTCTTAGTTCTCCCGTTTCCACCCAGTTAAAGAAAGCTTCAAAGGCAAATCTGATATTCTTGTAGAAAAAAGGATCGTTATTATATAAATAGACCGATAACATCGTAAATACGATCAACATTCCTCCTAAAATAGAATAAAGCCTGATATAACGACCCTTGATTACCAAACGGAAAATACCTGTAGAGCATATTAAATATACTATTCCCAGGAATAATCCGACAGATGTAGTACGAGAAATCATATTACCGATAACAGCAATCACGAAAAAAGCGAATAAACAGGCAAAAGTTTTCCACCTAACCTGCTTTACACCCTCATCCTCACAGAGAAGATAGACTATCAAAAGAAGCACAATAGAAAACCTTACACCGGCAGGATCCAATGCCGCACCGATACCATACAATCTTCCCACTTCCTGAAAAAACTCTTGCCCTTGAGAGATATAGGTATCTACCAAAGCCCGGAATGCCGAGAATCTATCGATTAAAATTGCCAATATACACTGAGACACGCATACAAAAGCCGAATAGGCTATGAGCAAATTTAATGTCGCCTTACCGTGAAATGCGCGAATAACATAACAAACCACATATGCACCTCCCAACCACGTAAAAAAGGACACGAAGTAAGTGACATAAGAATAATCATCTGTATGATTATAGTCAGCAGCAACAAAGCAGATAAATGAGAAAATAAAAGCAAAGACAATAGCACCCAGCAAATCTCTCGAAAAAGTAATCCGATGTTTTTGAAATCCCTGATAAGCTACCAAAGCAATACCTAACATCGCTAATGCCATTTTAGTGTTCAGTTGCGGTAAGACAGAAAAACTGAATGGAAAATAATAGCCACTCACAACCATTGATATCAATAACATAGTCAATAAACGCACCATTCTCCAACTATATTATTTATAAATAATACCATAAACCAGCTTAAATACCGTCCGATAATATAACCTCAACAAAATGAAATATCGTTTTACCGCCATCCACTGTATAATCCGTGTTCTTAAAGGAAGAAGTTTGTTATTCATGACATAGCAGTTTGCCTCAGGAAAACATTCCAGCCATTGTTCATAATGCGATTTATCATCTGTTATAAGAAGAGGCAACTTTATATTCAACTTAAGAAAAGGAATAAACTCTATTAATGAATCCGCATATGCGGAAGCATTTACATATTTTTCCACCTCATATACGTTATTTGCTACTTGTATTATATGCTCTTGTGAATAAATCTTTGTCAGTGATTCCGGATTACTTTGTCTATAATGGTAAAAAGGACGATGAACAATGCCAACCTTCCCGGCACAGATAAACAATTTCATCATCACCATCATATCTTCACCCATATTCAAACCTTCTGTAAAACGAATATCATTCTCTACATAAAGAGAACGACGAACCAGAAAAAGCCATAAATTCCACCGCATTACCCCACCCATCATTTTTCGTAATGCCTCAACGGAAGTAGTATATGCCGGCTGCTTCATATAGCGTGCATTGGAATTGAAAGTCAAGTACCACTCGTGCCCCACTATATCCAGTCCTTTGTGATTGATTTCATTGACCAGACATTCCAATGTGTGCGGTTCTATAGAATCATCCGCATCTACATAATAAATATAATCTCCGGTAGCACACTTCAGGGCCGTATTACGTGCCGCCGCTACACCTCGGTTTCGTTCATGTTGTAATATTCTGATTGTAAAATCGATCTCTGCAAATTGTTCCGCATAAGATGTTAGTATATACAAACTTTCATCTGTACTACAATCATCCACAAATAAAAGCTCCAAATTTCTATAAGTCTGTTTATGCAAGGATTCCAGACAATGAGGCAAAGTTACTGACGCATTGTATACAGGAATGATCACTGAAATAGTTATATTTCCAATATTCATTTGCTGTTTCTTATAATTTGAGTTTTCATTCGTCCTCCAACCAGCAAAGCAAGCATATTGGGGGCCATTCTATTCAAAAAATAATAGAGACCGAGACAAACACCTAAAGTAATAAAAGGTATTAGTAAATAACTAAGCATTAATCCTCCTCCGGAGTCTGCAAGAGAAGTACGGGAGAAGAAGCCCTTTGTCCAGTTAATGATGTATATTTCGTGGGCTGCATAAATAAAAAAGACTGTAGCCGATAATTTACAAAACAGATTCTTCCAACTTTCCTTATCTATTAACCAGTCCATCAAATTGAAAGCTGTTATTATGCCAAACAATATATATATTCTAACAATATACGCATGAAGCTCCCTCCCATTACAAATGATAGCGCAACATAAAAACATGAGAGTGATTATTGCTGTCACATACCGGAACTTCGAACAAAACGCCAGAACATTCTTTTTATAAATTCCCATATAGGAACCTGCTCCGAAAAACATAATAGCTGTCATACTCAGTCCTGCAATATTTGTTTCCCAAACAGATAAATACAGAGCGAGCAGAATAAGTAATCCATATATTTTCAGATACTTGAAGAAAGCATAGAATAATGGAGACAACGCAGACATACAAATCAAATCACGCAAAAACCACAAAGGATAGTTCACAGGAGTATGCCAAAACAACATATACAAAGAATTATTCCTGACTTCCTGTAGTTCCTCCCCCGGTTCCATTGAAAAAAGAAAAATAAACGCATAATTCTTTATATAGACAGCCAATATCATAAGTATATTCCATAATAAATAAGGAAGCAAAAGGCTTATTACTCTCTTTTTTAATTGAAGATGATAAAAATCAAGACTCCATTTCTCTAGTTTGCGAAAGAAGAAGAAACCAGAGAAGAAAAAGAATAAAGGATTGCGTATCCGGGACAAATTATGAGATATGCCTTCTGAAAAAAGATGATATACATTCATTTCTGAGAAATTCATCTCTATAGGGATTGATGTCATGGGAAGCACATGGGCAAAAAGCAACAATACCATCAACGGAAATCTCATAGCTGCAATCACTTCCGATTGTCTTTTCTCAAGGTTTTCTTTCATTTACTGATTTCATTCAGAATTTGATCAACAACTTCGATATGCCGTATACTAAATTTCCGGGCAAACAATGCTTCCGAATTCATCAATATTTCAAAGTCTTTTTCTTTCCACTCTTCCAGCTGGTTATCTTTCCACCCAATCATCCGCAAACAACCGTGTCCTTCATCGTGCATATCGTAGACTCTGTCGCGAAAAGAAGAATTCCAGCAAATAGTCTGCACAAATATTTCGTCCGCACAAAAAGTATGGGTATAAACTCTTCGTACCTCTTTTTGCTGCTGCAACAAATAACCAACAAGCTCGTTACTAATACTTAGCCATTGAGTACCTTTTCTGAAATTAATATCCTTATTCCGCCGAATCCCGAGTAAAGACTGCAGCCGGACACATCCTGCACGTAAAACACGCTTTGTTACAGCCAAGCCGCCTTCAGTTTCCTTAAAACTTTTGGGGAACAAATGCCATCTACAAACTTTACGGTCAATTTCTTTGGATATATTTCCCTGATAGTAGCCAACAAACTCTTTTCCCGCATTTTTTTCAAAAAAACGATGAATATAGTTCTGTGTTTTAAGAGGCATATCAACACCCGATAACAAATGATAATAACTATATTCCCCACGTCGATAAGCTTCATCGAACAATGCAAATTCTGCATCTACTACACTTATATCTCCCCAACGGACATCCATACGTTCCTCTAAAAAAGTAAGTTTAGCATACGATGTCCGGCAATCCGGATAGTGATTCAGCTTTCGGTCAAAATGGATATAGATATCATTTCGTTCATCATCAAGAGCCTGTATCAGTCGTTTCAGAATTTCAAACTCATTATGAGCTATAATCAAATAGGCATGTTTCATTATTCTTGATCAGCGGTGATATGAATCAATATTTTGTCAACAATATGCATATCCGTATAGCTAAACTTCCGAGCAAACAGACAACCCGAACTGATTAATTCATCATAGTCTCCCAAATGATATATACGAGGATTGGAACCACCATCAAAATCACATTTCAATAGTTTATCATCATAGTATATACGATCTTTTAAATACGATTTACCCAATTCCGAGGGGATAAAAAACTCATCCCCACATAAAGTAAAACGATATTTTCGCAATACATCTTTTTTAATCTGCAATAAATAACCTATACATTTACCTGTTATACTCACCCAATTAGCCGCATTAGTATATGATTGATTCCGATTCCGACATATATGCAATTCTTTTTGAATACGAATACATACTCTCCACAATAGCTGATTTATTCTTCTTATAAAAAGAACCTTATGCATAAAATTCTTCGTAAAGAAGTTATATCTCCGCATTTTAAGGTGCGTCTGATAATCTGAGTTTGGGACATGCACCAATACTTCCTTATCTTTTAGACCTTCAAAAAAATGATGAATATAGCTTTGGGACTTCAGAGGCAAATGTACCCCGGAAAGCAAATGATAATAATCATATCGATCCTGCATAAAAGCAGCCTCAAACAGAGCATACTCCGCCTTTATCTGTGAAATGTGCCCCCAACGGATGTCTGTCCGCTTTTGCAGAATATACAAATTTGTATACTTTGTCTTAAGCAATGGATAGTTTTTCACCTTTTTATCAAAATGAATATAGATATCATTTCGTTCATCATCAAGGGCCTGAACCAACTTCCCTAAAACCTCAAACTCGTGGTGAGCCATTATCAAATATGCATGTTTCATACTGTAGTCAAGCATTTCGGGCTAATCGTAACACCATCTTGAGACGTATCATTGCAGCAGCATCAAAATAAGTCATTTTGTGAATATTGCTTAGCTCCAAGGCTTCTTCAAATGACACATCATCATAAGTTCCATTTATTTTTGTTTGTATGATGTGCGGAATGCAATCGTTTACTATCGGACAATTTTCAGCAGGCCGGTAGTTGGCTACTAATTCATTAAATAGAATCTGAAAACAAAAATAATCAGGCAGCGAGTCTTGAGTTTTCCAAAAATAAAGCAGAAGATCGGTTAGAGTTGAAATAATCTCGCTCTCTTTTTGAGCAAAAAGGATACTAGACAACATTCGCACCTTAAAATTAGGTTCCCAGCCAAAATAATAAGCATAAACATTTTCCCAGTACTTCTTGTTCTTCTCTTCATCAGAGCGCTGATACATAAAAAAATCAGTCTTCTCATAGACAGCCGGAATACTTCCAGTGAGTAAAATAGTAGCATCCAACCATACACCACCATAAGTGCTCAATAAGGCTACACGAAGCAAATCAGAAAAGAATGTACGGGTAAACTGTACATACTCACGCTTTCTCCAAACAAAATCCGGCAAGTCTATATACTCAGATATAGTTATATCCGTCAGGCGAATCACTTGATAATCATTTTTGTTCCTGTCAACCGAATCAAAACATATTTGTATGATTTCGGGTAACTCATCTTTATCAATGCCCTGTCCCCAGTATTGCCAAATCACTTTTTGAGTACCCAACTTTTTTTTAGGCTTCAGTGAGTATCTTTCTATCTCACCATTATAATAAGCTTTAAGAATAGGAGCCCAAAAGTCGGCTACTTTCCCTTGCTGTCTAATGATAGATGCTTTACGCCTGGTATTCCAGTAATTCATAGGAATAAACTGCTTTACTAGTTCTTTTAACTTCATTTTCTCCATCATTAATATTTCATTTTGCGATATAATGCCTGGAGTTTATCTACCACAAAGGTCCCGCAAGATGTTCTATAAAGCTTAGATAAGAAATAAATCTTCTTATCAACCTGCCACTCCTTTTTAATAATCTCCGGCAATTGTTCATAGTATTGCCACCAAAGCTGGAATTGCACCGTGAATTGATTCCAAGGCTTTGCCCCGGTATAATGTACTGTACCATGCCGGTGAACCTCTAACCAATCCTGTTCTGTATACTTCTGCAAAAAGAATTTCTTATATTGTGGCAGATAAAAAGTCCTGATACTATTATAATAGGGAGGCAAGGCTAATATTCGATCCTTACAAAGTTGATTAAGGACATCCTGATCCGGAAACTCCAAATAGTCAACCTTTGAAGCTTCTATAAATTTTTCAACCATATTATCCTTCCGCATCAATTCCAGATTCATAATCAGAAATCCTGAATTAATATACTCATTCGGATTACATCCTATTGTTTTCAGATGGTCCAACTGAAAATCCATAGAAGCTTCAAACACAGCTGCCAGATAATTCATTCCTAAATCAATGGAATGATAAAGTTGAACCAAATCATTACGAACAATAATATCACAATCTATATAGATGACTTTTTTATATTCTGGCAATAAATCCGGTAACAACAAGCGATAAGAAGCCGCTTCCGTATATTTTTGATCAATATATATATGCTGCAATTTTCCTTGAAGATTCACAAAAGAATAACAAGTGCGTCCCTCACCTATTAGTTGTATTTTTAGTTTTAACCGTTCAGGCAATTCCTCGCTTAATAAGCAAATGACATGTAACTCTCCTTCCGCCTGCATACTCGTAATTATGGAGTAGAGACATGTAGCTGCCGGAATAAAATAATCAGGAGTAAAAGCAATTACCAATGGAACAGAGGTCTTTTTCATACAAATATATTTATCTCACCCAATATTTAGGACTACTTGTCAGACATTTTGCCAAAGATAATAAAAGCCGATACTTCCGGGTGCCAATTTTTAGTTTACTCACCACGTTCCATAGTTCGTCCGGTTCTATATATCCCAAATACCGAAACTCATTTATTACACTTCTTTTTTCTGCATCCGCTTTCTCGTGATCAGAAGAGACTCCATCACATCCATAATAACAGATAGTCAAATCTATTTTTTTATAACTCCTGTGATTCACAGCAATTTCATAAAACATCTGTTCATAGTCGGCCACTATCATTAATGTTTCATTATAAGGATGTGATTTAAGTAGTTCCGTACGAATAAACAAAGACTGATGACACACGGAAAAACGCTGCATAAAAAACAATGTATTTACTATTTCTGGGGCACTCCATTCATTTATACCACCCGCATATTTTAAAACAGCATTTCCACATACAAAATCCTCCTTTAAGAAAAGAAGAGCTTTTTTCAGTGTATCATCTTCATAAAAGGTATCACCTGAATTAAGGAAAAAACAATACTCCCCCTGTGCAACAGAAATTCCTTTATTCATTGCATGATAAATACCTTTATCTTTCTCACTAATCCAATAAGAAATATATTCAGAATATTTTTGAAGCACAGAAACACTACAGTCAACGCTTCCACCATCAATCACAATGTATTCAGCCTTCTCTCCCAAAAGCTCTCTTAATACTGTCACATTAGATACGACTGACTGAATGGTAGCTTCCAGTTGCTCACCATTATTATAATTAATCGTTATAACTGATATCTTCATTACTTCTCTACAATACGAGCCGGAACCCCTACTACCGTCACTCCCGGAACTAATACCGATTTCGTAACAACTGCTCCCGCTCCAATTTTCACTCCGTCTGCAATATATATTCCACCCAGAATTTGCGCATTCTGTCCAATATCAACATTATTCCCAATAACGGGAGAATCATCCGGAAAAGTACCTTTACTTCCAATGCAGCAATTACCATGAATCGTACAATTTTTACCTATACGGGATTTAGGATTTACAATAATAGACCCATAATGATAAATCTTCAAACCAATATCAAAACAACCTGCATTTATAAAGAACCCAAGACGGATACCCAAAAGATTCTTCTTTCGAGAAAAATAATATTGCAAAATCTTATTTCTCTTATAGTTCATATAAAATTCCTCTTTACGAAGTGCACGTATATATCTCCGAATCCAATATTGTTCTGTCCTCAAGAGCCAATCCATGATATATCCTTTTGAACCAAAAGGAAAATAATCAATACGATCCGAATTAAGGTATTCTTTTAAAGTCACCATTCTACGTCTCTTTTATTAAATTAATCTGAATCCGAAAGCAGACAAAAGCTCGGATCTCATAAATATCGCTTCCATCGTTTTACATAAAGAGCCAATACACTATACATATCATGTAATACTAACCAATTAAACAATTTCATTTTTTTCCCTTTCAAGAGATATTTCTTATCATAAAAGACCCCCTTAATCAAAGGGTTAGCACATGACTTTTCTAACTCTTTCCTGATTTCTGTATAATTTCTGTTTGCTATATATACGATATACCTATGAAAAAAATAAATAATGACACTATAACGAACACCTGTTAAATCGAAATCATATCGTTTTTCAAGATCAGAATAAGAAATTAACAGTTTATGTAACGTATATTCCAAATGCTCATATGAAATCGATTTTTGCGACAAATGTTCCCCTACATGATGCACATAGATATATCCAATATATGAGGATACTCGCAAAGAGTGAACACACAATAAATATTGGCTTACCCATAAAGTATCCTCTCCTGAATACAAATATGTATCGAAAAACAATTTATTCTTTCTTTGTATGGATGACTTATACAATCTGCCGAAAGGTACCGTAAATTCAGGATAAATATATTTCAACAGACATTGCTTTATTTCATCGCTCCCTTCGAAATTTCCATCAACAAATAAATAGTCATTGCCCACAGGTTCAGAACAGCAGGAACACTGAACAAAATCGCATGATGCATATTTCATTAGTTCTTCCAGATACCTCTCTTGTATGTAGTCATCTGAATCTATAAAAAGGAAATGTTCACCAGTATGCTTTTCAAGTCCCAAGTTTCTCGCAGCACTCACGCCTGCATTTTCCTGATGAAAGACTTGTATCCGGTTATCACTTTGCGCATAATCATCGCAAATCAATCCCGAATGATCTTCACTGCCATCATTTATTAAGAGAAGCTCAAATTCTGTATATGACTGTGCCAAAATACTATCTATGCACTTCCTTAAATATTGCGCAGAATTATAGACAGGTACGATGATAGATACTAATGTTTCGTTTCTCACAAGATTGAATAATCATATTGTATAATAAACATCTTTTTTAATTACCCTTGCCGGTACTCCTGCGACAATAGTATGCGGCGGTACGTCTTTAGTCACGACAGAACCTGCTGCAACAATAGCACCTTCACCAACCGTCACCCCTTTTAAAATGATAGCAGACATACCAATCCATGCATTATCCTTTATTATAACAGGAGCAAACATGCTATTTCCTCCCGTTATCTGGTGATTATCAGAATCCCGGATAATTACATTCTCTGAAATGATAACATTTTCTCCTATTTCTATGTGATTAAAACAATGTAACTTCGAATGGAAATTAATATACCCGGAACCTAAAATCAGTTTAGCATCCGGCAATACGACTACAGTTGAACCGATAATATCAAAATTCCCTTTTACTATCAATTCCGAGTTAGCATGAAGAATAAGCCGCCCTTTCTCCTGTGAAGAAATGTTTCCAACCCATACCTTACCAACAATTAATCTTTGTAACGGATATACATTATATCGGCAATCTTTTTCTCTGTACAGAATACCATGCCTCGTAACATAAATACCAGGATGAATATATTCTTGATATTTCCTATATATTTTTGCAATAAAACCGAATATCATCTCGCCATCTTTCTTTTACAATAACTTAACAGCATATGCTCTATTAACAGATACATATCATCACGCTTTATTTTCAATAGTAATATATAAATAGATAAACTCATTAAGCCGCCCAATAAAATCTGTGTAACAATAGACAAAGATGTATATGTCAGCATATAAGTAGGTATATTAGCTAAAAGTGCCATAAAAAAATAAGGTAGAAAATCTGTCAGCTGTTCCCGATACCCTAAATGAAATAGCTTTCCAGTATAATATGTATTAATAAAAATAGCAATTTGGGTATATATAACCATAGACCAGCACATCGCCATAATTCCCCAAGATGCACTCAACAAAATCATTGTTATAGAAATAGCTTTTTTCACGACCTCCAGTTTCAAAAATAGATCCGATCTTCCTTTAATCTGTAAAAGAGATAAATTTATTGTATTCACAAATGAGAACATAAAAGAAAAACATAAAAGTATCATGATCGGGACAGATGGCAACCACTTATCTGTAAGTAAAAGAAGTATCAAAGGTTTAGCCAGTGCCGCCAAAATGGTCATACCACAAAAAATAAAAATAGCACAAACTTTAATATATTTCCGATAAATTCCTATTAACTGTTCATCCTCATTCTGCAATCTCGACAGAACAGGAAAAACGACTTGCTGCAAAATTCCCATTATATTACTACTCGGGAAATCCACGTAACTTTGCGCTCTGGTATAGTAACCCAAAGTGGAGGAAGAATAGAACCGTCCAATAATCAACGGGGACAACTGAGAATACATTGTATTAAGCCAACCAGACAACATTAACTTACTGCCATAACCAAACAATTCTTTAAAAGAGCTGGTAGAAAACATCCACAATGGTTTCCAGCAGGAAATTCTCCATAAATAGCAACAATTTACCAAAGACGCAATAATTCCCTGACATACTAATGCCCAAACTCCATAACCATTATATGCTAATAATAATCCTATACCTCCTGAAAAAAAAGTGGCCAGTATATTACCTATCGCGATATCTCTGAACCTCAACTGACAATACAAAAGATTACTATGAACTGAACATAGAGCACCTATCGGTATTGTCAGACAGGCTATTCTGGTTACATTAGTCAATAAAGGCTGCTTATAAAAGTCCGCGATAAAAGGAGCTCCCAAAAACATGACCATGTATACCAATAAACTCGCTCCCAGATTATAATAAAAAACAGTAGAACAATCTATCTCTGTACGGTCCAACTTACGTATCAAAGCAGAACCAAATCCACAATCTATAAATGAACCGGCAAAAGCAGTAAACACTCCAAGCATTCCTAACATACCATAGTCTGAAGGCAAAAGCAGACGGGCCAAAATAAGTCCCAGGACAAAACTTATTCCCTGCGAAGAGAAACGTCCTATAGAAGCCCATTTCACACCGGAAATGCCCATTGAACGAATATCACTATTCACCTCTGTTTTTTTTCGGTATAATATCCTGTTCCCAAAATAGCATGGATTATATTTTCTGTGGCAGACTGATTATGGGGCGGCAATAAGTACGACTTAAAAAAGTTTTTTCTTTTTTCTAGTAAGTAATCAGAGTTTTCCAATACTGTACATTCTATAAAATTCCGGATATCTTGGATAGTCTGCCCCTTATAATGCAGGTCATAGGCTGCCTTGGCAAAAGAATTCATCGTTGCAGTATGCTCTTTTCCATTGACCAGATACATTACAGGTTTCAATGTATGATGATATTCAATCGTAAAAGAGCCACAATCATGAATCATGGCATCCGAAGTCATAAACAAATCAACATACTCATTGGTCTCCAATTGAGCATTCGGCAGAAATTCCCATGCCGCATAATACTCGTCTGTTTTCTCTTTCCCCCATGAAGAATAATTATATAGTTGACTCTTTAGCAAAGGATGAGGCTTAAAAGCCATCTGAACAGGTAATTGAGTGTTCTTTATAAATTCTAACAGTTCTTCCGCAATAGATAAGAAAGTTGAATAGTTCAAACAGCCACCATCAGATATTGAGAAATGTGGTGCCCAAATAATCCGTTTACGACTCTTATCTGTTTTTTTCCACTTATCTTCATGTTTCTCAGTCAGAAATAAGTCTGTTACAGGCAAGCCCGTAACTACGATATTTGAGAATATCCCTGCAAACTTTTTCTTCAAATCAACATTAGCAGACTCATTTTCATAATAATTCTGCCACATCAATCTAAAGAATTCATTATCATTAGCCCAATCTGTCAGTAAGCTATGAAAAGCATAATTTGTATAACAAAATAAAGCATTCATATTTTTATAATACAAAAGACTCTTAGGATAAAAAGTATAAGGTTTTTGATAGAAAATGATATCCGGTTTCAATTTCTTCCGAATATTAATCAGTTTTCCATTTTGATAAGGATAAGTACAAGCATACCCTTTTCTACAAAATAAATTAAAACATGAATCAACTTCTTCTTTCAACAGAGTTTTTTCCTTCTGTTCATCAGGTAAAACAAGAATAGAAGGAGTAAATCTGGGATGTTCCGCCATCGCTTTATAAAGACAATCGCTTTTCCAGGTAGCACTCTCCGCCACAGCAAACAGAACTCTTATATTTTTCTTTCGTCTTAATCTCTTAACTTTAAAGTTCAGAGTATTCTTGTAGAGATATTTAGCACAGTCCCATTTAAAAGAGCGCAGCAACTTATATATATGTTCCATCAACAGATATTAAAGTATTAAGTGTATGTGAAACGCCTTCTTCAAGCTTCCATTGGGGGAACCAGCCTATTTTATTTATTTTCTCAGTATTAAATATCGCCTGTGATATAATAGGTTTATTCTTCCCGGTATTATCCGGTAAATCGAAAATTACTTCTCGTTCACTTTTCTGTGCTATCATTTCCGCAAATTCGCGGATACTGACATTCGACCGGACGTCAGCTATATTATAAGCATTCTTTGTTTTTCCTTTTAGCAAAACGTAAAGAAGTGCAAACACACAATCAACCACATAACACCAGGAACGCTGTTGCAAACCAGAACTTCTCAATATTATATTTTCACCTGCCAATACATTTCGTATAAACTGCGCATAGGCACGATCATCTTTTGAAGTGTAAAAAGGTCCATAAATATGGCAAGGACGTGCTATAACTGTTTCTATCTGAAATTGAGCTGCATAAGCAATACACAAAGTCTCAGCAGTCCGTTTTGCCGCAGGGTAACATGCGCGTAAGGAAGCCCAATCGAGAGAACCACTGTCTTCTTCGCGAAAAGGAATTCCATTCCCCTCTCCATACACTTCACCGGAAGAAACATATAACAACCTTCTTAGATTGTGTTGCTCTCCGTATGAAAACAGATTGTCAACTCCCAATATATTCGCTTTCATAACCCCGACCGGATCATTATGAAAGGCGGCCGGCCCCGCATAGCTCGCTGCATGAATAATATAGTGAAAATCAATATCAAATGGAATCAATGCTGTCACATCACATTGTATCAAGGTGAAAGATTCATCATCCTTGTATCGCATGAAACAACTTTGCGCATAAACCAAATCCCGTACACCTGCATATAGATGAAACGTCTTATCGGGTAACTGCATCAGAGTATCCACCAACGCCCTTCCTATCAGACCTGAGGCCCCCACAATCAGAATATTTATATCAGTCAGAATTTCCCACGGCAGATGCAAATCCTGCACTTTTCTGATATCGTCATAATAAGTCATCATTTCAGCCAGTCTTCTTTTGACGTTTGCCTCAAAACCTTGAAAATCTCCAGGTCTTCCGTAGTCGTAATCTTTATATTTCGCTCCTCTCCCGGAACTATATGCATTTCATATCCGCCCAATTCCGCCAAAAGAGTACAAGAAGATACTGAGTTTATGATACCTTTTGATTTTGCCTGCTCATGGACATTTATAATATTTTCTAACCGAAAAGTCTGGGGTGTCTGCGTTCTTATCAATTTATCACGCGGAATACTTGTCACAGAACAAAAGCCATCATCACTTTCCAAAATAGCCTCCCTACACTGAATACCAGTGATAGCATAACCATACTGCTTACAAATTGCGATATTGGAAGATATAATACTCTGAGATACCAGTGGACGAACCGCATCATGAATCAAAACCAGATCATCCTTTTTGACACCGTTCTTTTTTAAACCGTATATGCCGTTACTAATTGATTCCTGACCATTTATCCCCCCAGCAAATATCCAACGTAACTTTGATACATTATACTGATGAGCGTATGAAGACAACACAGTTTCCCATCCACCTAAACAAACAACAGCAACAGCAGTTATGTCCGGATGTCTTTGGAAAGCTAACATTGTATGTACAATAACCGGACAATTATCCACATGAATAAACTGTTTTGGAATATCTTGTCCCATCCGGTTGCCGGATCCCCCTGCAATAATCAATGCTATATTCATTTTAGTAACAGATTTGAATTTAATACTATTATAATGTTATCCATTCTTCTTTCTTTTGCAGAAATCCTTTATCTGATAAAACTCATTCACGCACAACTTTTTATTTAAGAATAGTCTATCAAACCACATTCTCAATACAAAACGTAAACCAAAATGGGAAATTAATATCTTCGTGATTCTCATAAACATAGAACACTCTTTCACAACCTGAAACCGTCCCATTGGACGAGAGAATTGTGAGAGGATGAACATTGCAGCCTCATCCGTCTTCTCCACATCATAAATAGCTTCTCTTGCTTTCAAAGAAAAGATCCTTTGATGATTTAAGTCGAGTCCAGACCATACCCCTTTTTCATGTATTCTATATACTCCCATTACATCAGGCATACAATATCCTTTCCCATTTTTCAAAATAGCATAGAACAAGGCAACGTCTATATATATTGCATATTTCGAGTATGTATCCAAATCCAATGCCGACTTTCGGTATACGACACTTAATGGTTGAAATAACCAACCTCCACGAATCAAGAAAGACAAATCAAAAGACATCCCATCAGATAAATCGCCAATCGGTTTGATCTCATCATTCATCACCTTCTCCTCTTTTAAACATATTCTGTATCGATGTGAACAAATAACATAATCCGAGTAACATTCTAAAAAATCAATCTGCTTTTGTAATTTATAAGGATCAGTCCAATAATCATCCCCCTCACAAAATGCTATATACTCACCTTTAGCCCGAGAATAATTATAAACAAAACCAACCTTCACACCTTTTGAATATTGATTCTCAGTTTGATATATTGGTTTTATTATATCCGGATATTTTTTCTGATACTCCTCAATAATATTCTGAGTACCATCTCCAGACGCGTCATCATAAATTAAGATTTCTATTGGAAAAGATGTTATTTGCATCACAAAACCATCCAAACACTGACGTAAATACGGAGCATGATTATAGGTCAGACAAGAAATACTAACCAATGGGCATTGTGTCATATCGAAAATCGTATAATATTATATAATACACTTATATTCAATCTTAAGGAATCACTTTCATTGCTTCACGTATATGTTTAATAGCCAACGGAAGTAATATTATTTCTTCATTAAAAACTCTGCCTCCCAATTCCCATGCAGACTCATTCTCCATCACAAGTATTTTTTTTTGAGCTATTATCTCGCCAGTGTCTATTTCCGAATCCACATAATGAACGGTACAGCCGGCATACTTCTCATGATTCCTCAAAACAGCTTCTTGCACTTTAACCCCATACATGCCTTTCCCTCCATATTTTGGCAATAGTGAAGGATGAATATTTATTATTTTACGTTCCCACTTTTCACAAATCCATTTGGGTATAATCGGTAGAAATCCTGCTAAAACAATTAAATTCGTATCTATGGGGACAATCTTCTCAAACTCCTCAAAAAAAGACTTGCCTAAAACTTTCTTTTCTAAAACGGAATATGATATCCCATTTTCCTTTGCTATCTTAATAGCAGGACACTCTCTATCTACTATCAGTAACGAAATGTGATAACCATAATCACATTGATATTTTATCAAAGAACGAAAATTTCCTCCACCACCAGACGCACACACTACAATATTAAAAGATTTCATATCTAAGCAATTTCAATATCTTACACAAAAAGAATCCAATAAATCATTGACTTCATCTTTGGTATTATTCATTAATACATCTATCATCGACAAATAAGGCACAAATTCCTTAGTACGCAATTGAGAATATACTTTTGGGATTGTATCTACAAAATTCAGTACAATTCCATGTTCACTAAATTCCTTTTTATCATAAAGATTCTGCCCACCGATAGCATTATAATAAGTATCAGCACCCAATATTTCACATATCTGCAAGATTTTATCTTTTCCTCTCAGAGAATTATCTTTCGGAATATCTGAGGACATCAATATCTCCGTATCTATTGACAAATAACTGAATATTTCCCGAAAACTATTTGCTATAAATGCCGCAAGCCTCTTATCTGAGAAAGAAATGATTCTTTTCATCAGAGTCATCGTCTGATCAAAGTTAACAGCTTTGGAATAGTTCAGTTGCAGTGTTTTCATAAGTTTCTTAAAATCATCGCCTATCACTATTTCATTGAATAACTTATTCTGACTCGCTTTCTTCAAAGTCACAGTGAACATTTCTTTCTCTCCATTGATCAGTATATGATTACGGTTAACCCAGCCGCCTTTAATGTAATTAACATCATCATAAACCACATACTTATCTACAGCTTTCATTAATTGGAAATAACCGATATAAGGCATAAAGTAAGGTTGCATCACACCAAGTTTCATATTCTACTTTCTTATCAGCCGTAACACCCGCTCCATATCATCTTCGCTCAATGCATGGTGCATCGGCAAACAAATAACCTGTTCCGCCATCTTTGTGGCTACAGGCAAATTTTCTTTCCTTGCTGACTTTAATTCACGATAAGTAGAAAAAGTACTGATCAGCGGATAAAAATACCGCCGTCCTAATACATTATATTCCTTCATCTTAAAATAGAGTTCATCACGGCTCATACCATATCGTTCTTCATCCACAAATATGGGGAAATAAGAATAATTATGCTTCACTCCGGATATATCATCCATAAATGTGATACCGGAAACATTACGTAAGGCTTCTCTATAATTAGTTGTAGCCTGGCAGCGTGCTTCAATGGCAGCATCTACCTGTTTTAAGTTCAGTAATCCGTAAGCTGCCCGCACTTCATCTAGCTTGCCATTAGTTCCGGGAATAACCACCTCCGTTTCACCGACAAAACCAAAATTTTTCAAGTAATCAACTCTCTTTTTAGTATGTTCATCGTGAAGTACCAATGCACCTCCCTCAATGGTATTAAAAGTCTTCGTCGCATGAAAGCTCAATGTCGACATATCACCTGCATTCAAAATAGATTCTCCCTCTCTCTCCACCCCAAATGCATGAGCAGCATCATAGATTACCTTCAATCCGTATTTATCTGCTATTTGCTGAATGCTCTTAGTATCACAAGGATACCCATACACATGCACTGGCATAATGGCTGTAGTATTAGGAGTTATAGCCACCTCTATCTTATCAGGGTCAAGATTACAGGTTACAGGGTCTATGTCTACAAATACCGGTTTGATGCCATTCAACCACAACGAATGTGTAGTAGCAACAAAACTGAAAGGCGTGGTTATTACCTCTCCTGTAATACGCATTGCCAGTAAGGCCGCAGTTAGAGGAAGAGTCCCGTTGGTAAACAGACTGATATAAGGTACACCCAGATATTCACACAAAGCGGCTTCCAGCATCTGATGATAATATCCATTATTAGTAATCCATTTGCGTTGCCATATATCCTGCAAGTAAACATTTAACTCCTCCAAAGATGGTAATAAAGGGGAAGTTACTGTAATCTGCTGTTCCTTCATGGTTTGTAATCTCAGTTGTTTTTTCTTAGTAGTAATTACCTAACAGTATCATATTCTCTCTACAAACCCTACCGGCACTTCTACCATCGCAGCTCCCAGCATATTAATCCTGACGGCTACCTTACTTTTTCCATCCATTGTTATCAGCTCCCCTGTTAATCCTGTCAACGGCCCCTTGATAACTTTTACCTGTTCGCCCGGCTGGATACGCTCCGAACACATCTCAACCGCTTCTTCCGAATAATCGAGCATAAAGCGGAAACGTTCCATTTGTGCATCCGGGATGATTGCCGGAGCACTTTCTCCGCGCAATACCATAAAGCGGCTTACAGAGGGAAGACGAAGCACAGAAATACGTTCGGAAGGAGCTATCCGGGCAAAAACAACCATAGGAATCACGACCCGCTGCACTTTCTTGCTTCGGTCACTCCAACGACGTGTTTCTTCCTGTAACGGAAGAAAAGATTCAAATCCCAATGCCGACAGACGTTCGTAGGTTTTCTTCTCCCTGTTACTCTGCACACAAACAACCAACCAACACTTTTTTTCATCCATAATAACTCCTCCAATTCTATCATTTAAAGTCACAATAAGGTACCCTCCAAGCGCGCTCCGCTCCCGCCAGTCACATACATGACGGCTACCTGAAAAATTTTATGTCTTATCTATCTAACTTTTTTCCTTCTTTTCTATCCTGTAAAAAGGAAAAAGCCTAGTTTATCAATTAATAGCTTCTTCAGCTCCTGAACCAAACTCGTATTGCAACGTCCGTCTCAACCCTTCTTCCATTGAGAAAGCCGGCTTAAAACCCGATGACTGTACTTTAACAGAATCAAACTGAGTCACCGCACAGAACTTCTTCACACGAACAGAACTCACCGACAATTTTCTTCCCGTCATCTTAGCCAAAGCATCAAAGCAATATCCACCCAACATTCCTAACCAATAGGGGTAATGTGTAGTAGGAATATGTTTATTCAACACCTCCCCGACATGATACACCAAATCATTCATTGTGAAATCCGGCTTATCGATATAATTGAATACATGATATCCCTCCATATTATTCTCAATCAGAAAAGCGATAAAAGCAACTACGTTACCGACATAGGCCATCGACTTCCGGTTTTCACCGTCTCCTACCATCAGAAATCGCCCGGAAGTAATCTGCCGCAACAAATTATATACATTCCCCCTGTTGCCCTCTCCAAAGATAACTGTGGGACGAAGAATATGAATGTTCCACTCCCGATGCGTATCATACCACTCCTGCAGCATACATTCCGCCTGCCACTTACTACGACCGTAATCATTGAACGGATCGGCCGGATGCAATTCTGATGGATTATCTTTGTTCAATCCATAGACAGCAACAGAACTGGTGAATACCAAACGGGCAACTCCATTACTTTCCATAGCCTGAAGCGTATTACGTGTCCCTTCCACATTCACCGTATAGTAAAGCGATGCAGGAGTTACGTTGTCTTTATGTTCGGCAGCCAATAAAACCACAAGATCAGTTCCTGCCAGCAACTCCGTCAGCTTCTGTACATCCTGCACATCAGCTATTTGTGTCAGATGAGGATAAAGTTCACTCTGCTGCTTGTCAATATTGAGCAGTTCAATGTTCGGAACAGTCTGTAACAGCCCGATCAAACGACTTCCCACGAATCCGGAACCACCGATAATAGCTATTTTCATATCATTAAATTTAATTATTTGCCACCCCATGTTTTGCCCGGATAAGCTCTCGCCTGTCCAACCATAAATGGAAAGCAATCCACAGTACGATATCTATAAAAATCACGATGTTGTTGCTGATATATTCTACCGCAACAATATTGAAGAAGCTAAAGAACAATGCCAAAGCCAGAATAAGAATCATTGCGACATAATGAGACATCCCTACTCTCAGAAACTTATGATGTATATGATTCTGGTCGGGCATAAAAAGAGGCTTATGCTGAAAATAACGTATCCGTACCACACGAACTACATCAAAAAGAGGGACAATCAATGTAGCGAAAGAAACTACTATCGCTCCTTCGGAAAAAGGCTTTATCAACGGATTATTCATCGCATAGCTGATTGCCAGAAAAGCCATCGAGAGCCCCAGCGTCAGACTGCCAGTATCCCCCATAAAAATTCGTTGTCTTCCTTTCGATTTGCCGAACACATTGTAATAGAAAAAAGGACATAGCACCCCTGCGGTGATAAAGGCAAAAACAGCATGTAACCATGCTGCATTATAAATAAACAAGAAACCAAAAACCAAAGCCCCCATACCGACCAAACCGGAACAGAGCCCGTCGATTCCATCAATCAGGTTAACGGCATTAATAATAAAGACTGCCACAAACACCGTCAGAGGCATTCCAATCCAAGGAGATAAAGTAGTTATTCCGAGTAGTCCATACAAATCATTAATCCAGAGTCCGGATAACGGAAGAAATGAAGAAGCAACAATTTGAGCTACGAATTTTCTACGATAGTTAATCCTAATCAAATCATCTATCACTCCGACCATATTCAAAATGAGCAAACCTATCATCAACAATAAAAATTGGAAAGGTATAAATGGGTCTTGAAGATAGGACGTTATTTCTAGTTTATACATAAAAAACATAGATAGCACTAATAGAAAGCACTGCACCGGGACGAACACAACTCCTCCCAAACGTGGTACTATACCGCTATGGGTCTTGCGACCACCTACAGAATCAAACAGTCGTTTTCTAAAAGCTACGAGCAAAATCTGAGGAGTGATAATCCACCCCATAAATACCGCAACTAAAAATGCTATTGCTATAAAAAAATAATTCATCCCATAATTCTCTTTTTCCAACAAACGAGTGCTGTCGTTTTCTACTTTTCATTAAACAAGAATCATCCGGCCTGATTTTACAGCCATACTATTCTATGCGCAAATTAGTCGCATAATCATCTAACATACAACACATTAACTATACATAATTCCCCTATACTCTTTACTCTCTATTTTGTAATAGAGAGTAATAATGTCTATTTTGTATATATACAATTGATTGATAGAGGGTTATGTACAACCATATACTATATATTATGTTTCATACCCTGCATATACATAACAGGCTTTAATTTTATTCATTATAATACATTGGTAATAAAGTGATTATATTAGACCATACTGAATCAATTATGAAGCATAATGGAGTATAATCGCTTTGTTGCCATCAAAAAGGGAAAGATATGAGAGGGGAACAATCACCGAACGGATTACATTACGCCAGGGAACATTTGTCATGCAAAAATTACATGACAGATATTGATACAGGATTCAAATATATTAAATTCGACACTGAGAAATGCATAGAGGAAGAGTATACCCACAAAAATTATCTTTTATTTTTTTTAGAAGGAGATTTTTCAGTATACTGTAACCAATTTTGTAACCGCACGTTTCATAGCAATGAAATGGTAGTGTTGCCTAAATCTTCAATGATAAAGATTTCCGCAACAGACAAATCCCAAATGCTGGCTATGGCATTTGATATACCTCAAAGCAACTGTGACAAACTTTTATTTCAAGGTTTGAGCTCCATTTGTGAAAATATTGACTATGATTTCAGCCCTATCCCCATGCGTTATCCACTAATGCCATTCCTTGAAACTGTAGTCCACTGTTTGAGGAATGAAATGAACTGTACATACCTACATAATGTAATAGAACGTGAATTTTTCTTCCTACTCAGGGGATTCTATAATAAAAAAGAAATTGCTACACTTTTCCACCCTATCATTGGCAGGCAATTAGAGTTTAGAGATTTTGTCATGCAGAACTATTCAAAAGTAAATAATCTTGATGAGCTAATTACACTGTCAAATATAGGAAGAACCAGCTTCTTTATTAAATTCAAAGAAGAATTCGGAATTACCGCAAAACAATGGATGATGAAACAATTAAAGAAACGTATTTTGGGAAAAGTTATAGAACCGGGTATATGTGTCAAGCAACTAATGGAGGTATGCAACTTTGAGTCGCAAGCTCAGTTATACCGCTACTTCAAACAGCATTTTCGCTGTACTCCAAAGCAATTAATAGACCGTTATCAGGCGAAAACCGATAATCTTTAAGGAGAACTGCGGGATCGTACAAAAGGAGAGTATTAATGTACTTTTTGATAATGGCTATTCGCAAAAAATAGTCTTATTTTGCAACATCGCTATTATTAAGCGATTGATATACTCTCTATTACAAAATAGATACCGTTTACAAATATAAGTTATAAATATGAGTTTTACAAAATTTGAAGAACAAATTCATGTTTCATATTATAACAGATTGGTCACAATACGATTCACCCGCGCCAGCGTCTCCTGATCGAATTCTTTAAGATATACTCTCGTCATTTCTTCTGAAGTATGCCCTAATCCCGCACTGATGATAGAAATAGGCGCCCCGCTTTCTCTTGCCAGTGTAGCCCAGGTATGCCTTGCAGTATAGGTAGTCAGCCGGACATTTATATTTAACCGAAAAGTGATCTTTTTTAAATACCGGTTCACCCTGCCTAAAGCCAGGCGATACTGATCGTAGATAGATGTCGACAAAGATGTATCAATAATTGGAAACACATATTCACTGTCATTCGCGTATTTATCAATCAATCCCTGCATCTGAGGAGTGATAACTATATGAATCAGCTGTTGTGACTTATGACGTCGATAGCTCAATATTCCATCACGAATATTCTTCTTTTTTAGAAATACAATATCAACGAAAGCCATTCCTTGGGCATAGAAGCTAAATAAATACATATCCCGCGCAATGTCCATTCCAGAATGAACAGGTAAAATAAGCGAAGAAAGTTTCTTCATATCATCTTTATTAATTGCACGTTTTATTGTCTTGCATGGTTTTGTCTGAATGTAAGTAAAAGGATTCTCGCTTTTAGGCTTAAATCCATCCCGGATAGAGGAATTATAAATCGTTCGGAAATTACGCAGATAATAATTAATCGTATTCCTCGCCAGTCCTTGTGCATTCAAATAGTCCTCATACCCTACCACAAAGCTGAAGTTTATTTCCTCCATCCTGATATCCGACTTACGCGCAGATTTCATACCTATATATTTTTTCAGAGAAATATAGGTGCTATGATAGGCGGCTGCAATACCGTCTTTCCCCATCTTTTTTTTATAAGAAATCTGTGTTTCTATATACTGCATAAGTAGATACGAACGATGACTCTTCTTCTTTTTAAACTCTACGATATCATCTACTAAATACTCCTCATTGTTCCTTTCCAACTCCAATATACGATTCTGGAATCGCTTATAGTCCCGTTTCAACTCACGATTTATCTCCTTTATTTCTTTCATGGAATAAAGCGATGCTTCACAATACTCAACCTCCAAAGCTCCATCAGCCAGTTGTTGCTGAAAGATATGATACTTGGTATAATAAAGTAACTTTCGCCTCCGGTGGATAAACTGAAAAACCAATGGAAATGTACCATTATTAAGCATTCGCTGTTTATTGAGCAATAACTTTATAGATGCCATAATTCTACTTTAAACCTGTTAATTTTTTATTCAAAACAGTGCAAAAGTATAAAATGTTCTTTACTTATAGAATTCTTCAAATTTTAAAATGATTCTTTAGTTGCCCTTATATAAATAATTAAAGAATTCCAACAATAAATTGTTTGTTTTATCCTAAATCAAGCATTAATTCGTCAATATAATAAAAATAACTATTTGTGCTTAAACTCGCAAACAAGTCAATTCTGCATTAAAATGAGTAAAGCTTCTTATACTGTTTTGAAAGTTATAACACAAAAATACATAGTTTTTCTAAATCGTTTGCATGTTTCCTACCTTCTTAATGTTCTATTTTTCGAACTACATTTAACATGTATTTCTCTAAAACCAATAGATCGGAAAACCAAAATACGAATATCAAAACTGCCACAATATATGTATCCAAAATCAAAACTGCTCAGATTTAATTCCTCTTTTTTCGAAAAAAGAGAGACTTGAGTGAATTAAACAGGCACCCGGTTTATAGCCCCTATAGCAGTTCTAAGATTTTGTTTACTTAGATTACCGCGCAGTATGTCTGCGATAATTACCAACAACAATCATTATCAAAGAAAGACAATTGTAGTTATATAAAAAATAGCAACAAGTTTATATAAACCAGCCTATACGTTTATAATAAATTCCATGATCGTTTATAATAAACGTCCCCACCGTTTATTATAAACTCCCCAAATGAAATTCGCAATAAAATCATTAAGTTTTTAAGACAAAAAAGGCTGCAAACTTCATAAAGTCTGCAGCCTTTAGCCTATATCTGGTACTCTATCACCTAAGGTTTCTCAGGAAGATAGTCCATACTTGTTGCTATATTATACCATTTAGGAATATGATTTTACTTTTTTCTTTCATCTGTTTTTTATAGGTTTATGCTATTGATCTACAAATATACAACATTTAAAAGCGTTTGTCAAGTACCTGCTGCGTTTTCAAATATGCGTTCTTTGCATTAATGCCCACCTAAATTCATTTTCATCCATGTACACGACCTGTCAGCATTACTATGAACTAATGTTTCGGTATAGGTCTTTGTAGACAATGTGGCACACAACCTCATCGCATCTTTATTAAATGAACGATTTAAAGGAATGGTAAAAGCAAGTTCATAACCTCCCGACACAACAGAAGGAGTGATTTGTAATCCTTCCAACTCACTATTCTCCCATTTCCCCTTATTACCTTGCCAGACAGTTATATCGCCTTTATATGAACACCATACCTTATAAACACCTTCAGCAGGTTCTTTCAAACATTCATTCTTTGTATCAAGATAGATAAAAACACCGCTTCCTTTTTGAGTTCCTTGTCCACCGGAATACAGTTCTCCATCCTTAACCTTGCAGGTGATATAAAGATTATCTGCATCTTTCCCGACTCCTAAACGTAAATTACAGATTCCGGTATGACCAATAAAAATAGGATAGTTTACAATATCAGAAGAGTTCACTTCTAAATCCCGCATTACATGTCCTTTCATGAAAAACGGAGCCTCCGTCCCCCCCTGATAGTTACTGGTAGCAAGAGCTGCTATAGTATTCGCATCCCAAACAGCTACAGAAGGCCATACTGCATGCTTTCCCGCAGGCACAGGAAAAGGGCGCGTGCGCCTTACAAAGTTACGGGCATTCTTGTCACCTATTGCCACTTCCATGGTACTATAAGGCAGCCTGTCACCCAACTGATCGTCGTGACGTATATCATCCACCTGATAAGAAAGTAACGTTTCTCCTGTAGGAAGTACACCTAAATAAGGAGCTCCCATGTAAATCCAATCTTCTACAGGTTCGCCCAATGCCATAGCACGATTTGGAGAATCCGCCAATACAGGAGACGACCAATTATCCGACAATTTAGTACGTACGATGTATGGTTTGAAAGTAACAAATCCACAATCCTCTATCACACAAACGATTTCATCGCCAACCACCTTACTTACCGGCATTCCATCACGACTACCTGCGCGAAAACAAACTGTCTTATACCCTCCCCATGTCTTACCATTATCTACTGAGGCCATCATGGATATTTCCTGTTCATTAGAATGAGTATATGGCCCCTCATTGGCAAAATAAACTTGCACCTCTCCATTAGGAAGTTGAAGAAAAGACGGTTCCCAACAACCGTCAGAAAAACGAGGTTGCGCTTCATAAATAATCTGAGGATCACTCCACGTTACTCCATTATCAGTACTACGGCGTACCGCTATAGCAAACGGAGTTATTTCGGGGGTTTGAGGACGATAATTACAAGCAGCCAGCAAATCCCCATTAGCTAGTTGTATAATTTCTGAGTTAGCGATATTTATTCGGGCAGTTCCTTTATCATTCGTTATACTATGGATGGGGAAAAGAATAACAGGATCCCCCCATGTACTACCTTCATCTGTACTACGGCGCATTTCATAACCAGTATCATAGTTCTCATATACAGCCACCACTGTATTATCCTGCAAACGGATGGAACGTGGATATCCTCCCCTAGTTGCCAGTTGCCGGATTGTTCCATAATCCCAACCAATGCGAACACCGTCAACAGGTTCTCCTTTTTTAGCTAAATAAGGGACTCCTGAATCTTCTCCGGCACCATCAGAATTTCCACAGGCCAGAAGTGTAAGAACACAAAAATTCAAGAGGCTCAATAAACGCCTTGTTTTTGTTTTCATGATATATCAACAGTTTTATATATAACAAGTTTTCCTCCCTAAATAGATAAAATACCTAGGGAGGAAATACAATTTTATTTATTCCCAGTAGGGAGATTGTACCAATCCTATCTGCTTATCCATTTCACTCTGCGGTATAGGGAACAGATAATGTTTCTTTTCGAATACACGAGAATCACCCACTGTTGAACGTTTACTATAATCTACCTTATTAGTAGCAGTAATATTCATACCATGCATATATCCGTTGTCTGTTTTCTCTGCAATTTTCCAGCGGTGACAATCGAAATAGCGATGTCCGGCTTCGAACGCTAATTCTATCTGACGTTCATGCTGAATACGTTCACGCATCTTATCTTTATCCAAGCCTTTTGCCAATCCCGGCAAACCAGCGCGTTTACGAATAGCGTCTACATACTTGTATACATCATCTACAGGCCCTTCAGCTTCATTCAATGCTTCCGCATAATCCAGATAAAGACTACCTACCCGGAAAAGGATAGAGGCTTCTTTCATTCCTCCCTTACCATTAATCACATCTACACCTTCATCGGCAGTTTTTCGCAATAAGTACCCGGTACAGCAATAGTCTACTTTGGAGACATTAATACCATCTTTCCCACCTTGCCAAAATTCCAATTGGCGACCACGCCACTGTTGACCATTAAAGTTGATTGAAGCATAAAAACGAGGTTCACGACCGACATACATATTATAAACTCCTGCCGGATAATGTTTGCCAGCCGTTGCCGCAAAACCTGTTTCCGAGTAACCGCTTGCTCCGTTTATTATAGGTGTTCCATCTGCATTATATCCGATAATCGGTGTTGAGCCATTAGCCATTTCATAGGCATCAACCAGTTCCTGGGTAGGACAAAGACCGCTCCAGCCTCCCATACCGTTGGCTGCCATACATTTCTCCTGATGGATATTGTCACTATAGCCTGTCCCTTGATTTCTGGCAAAGATATATTCTTTATTCCATTTTTTTGAAGGTAAGAATAACTCCATATAGTTTCTATAACCGTTATCAGGTTCATCCGAATAATACAAACCATAATAAGAAGAACCCTCTATCTTATCTATTGCTTCTTTGGCAGCCGCAGCAGCTTTTCCCCATTTAGAATCATCTTTGGGAGCAAAGAGCAATGTACCGTCTTCATTGGCAAATTTAGCATAATCAGCATTTCCATTGAACAGTGGACTTGCAGCATAAAGCAATACACGTGCTTTCAAAGCATAAGCTGCGGCTTTTGTAGCACGCCCATACAAAGATTCGGCCACCGTACCACTCGCATTGGTATAAATCATCGGCAACGCTCCATCAATGCCATATTGGCAATCTGAAACTATAAAATCTACGCATTGATCAAACGTATTTCGAGGGAAATATGTCATTTCATCATCCATTTTCAGCGCATGATCCATGATAGGAATAGGACCGTGACTACGCAACAGAAAGAAATGCAACATTGCGCGCATAAAACGTGCTTCACATATCCACACATTTTTTGTAGCTTGCGCTGCCGGACATAAGTCTATATTTTCAAGAAACACATTACATTGACGGATACCTTCATAATAACGCCACCACATTGCATAAGACGTCCCCTGACTGGAACTACCTTCGAGCATTTTAGGATTCCAGCTACCACGATTCATTTCTTTAGCCATCGGATAGGTCCAAGTGATGTTCATCTCATCAGATGCACCACTCCAGGCACCCAATGCCCAATAATCATTATCATTATAGTTAGTTTCACAAGGAAGGTAATCGTAAGCTCTTAACAGAAAACGTTCTGTATAAATTTCACTGGAAAATACTTCCTCTAAGGTTATGGAAGTAGCATCGTCCGGAGTTTTATCCAGATAATCACTACATGAAGTCGATACAAATGCCCATGTCAGCAAACATAGTCCTGCCACCTTTATTTTCATTTTCGATATTTTCATATTCATATTTATTTAAAGTTAATCTGGAAACCAAAGTTAATAGTTCGTTGCATCGGATAGTTACCTACACCGTTATTCGACTCCGGGTCTACAATCTTGATATAATCAAGTGTTAATAGATTTTGTCCGTTACAGAAAAGGCGGATATTATCCATAAACATCTTATCAATCAGTCTTCCTTTGAATGTATAACCAATTTCGGCACTCTTCAAGCGCAAGTAAGAACCATTACGCATATACATTGTGGAAGTTTGGTAGTTATTGTAACTATTAGCATTAAGAACAATAGGATATTTCGCAGTAGCAGCTGTTTCAGATGTCCAACGATTATCATACACCTCACGCAGCACATTCCATGTGCCCTCACCATTCAGGAATGGATAAACAGTTGCTCCTTCCAAAAAGAAACTTGTCTTGGCAGCACCCGTGAAAAATAAGCTGACATCAAAATTCTTATATGCCACCGTACCACCAAATCCAAACATAATCTCTGGAGTACGCGGGTCACCAATGGCCACTTTATCATACTCATCCACTACACTGTCACCATTTATATCTTTGTATTTAATATCCCCGGGACGAACGGTACTTTGGAATGTCTGCTTCGGGCTGTTTTTGATATCATCCTGGTCTTTGAAGAATCCCAGTGCCACAAGTCCGAATGTCTGGTCAATACGGCGTCCGCGAGCATCTTGATATTCATACTTCGGCTTCGGTTCATCATTTTCAATAATCTTGTTGCGGGCAAACGAGAAATTTCCACGTAATGAGTAGAATAATCCGTTGGCAACTCTTTTTTTCACTTCAAGTGCAGTTTCAATACCTTTATTCTCCGCCTTACCTAGATTTCCTACCGGAATACTTGCACCTGAGAAACCAGCCAACACAGGCACAGTTTTACGAGTAATCAAGATACCGTCACGCTTTTCCTTAAATATATCCACCTGCAAAGAAACCACATCGTTGAATAAACCCAGATCAAAACCGACATTTAACTTTCTCGCTGTCTCCCAAGTTACATTCTGGTTACCGGTCTGCCCTTCCATAATACCTGCCATATAATTATTGCCTTCTTTCCCCATATATCCTGCCGACACATTCATATTCATGGTAGTTAGATAAAGGAAACGGGTGCTGGAAGAAATGTCGTTACCCACCGTACCATAACTTCCACGTAATTTCAAGTTGCTTATCCACCAGTTGCGGTTCCAAAAATCTTCATTCGTCAAAACGTATCCCAATGATACGGACGGAAAAAAGCCATAACGCTTACCTTTCGGGAACTGTTCCGAACCGTTATATCCGAAGTTGAACTCTGCAAAATAACGTTGCAAGTAGTTATAGCTGGCACGCCCCGCAATGCCCTGACGACGATAAGGAACGGACCCTGTACGGTCTGTATTACGCAAGTTTACATAATCACGACGGTTGAACAAAAACATTCCAGTAATATTATGCATACCAAATGTGCGATCATAATTGGCTGCCACTTCATAGTAAATGGCACGGTTGGCACTTTCTGCTAAAGTCACATTCTTAATATTCTCATTACGAAGTATATTATAGATGGCATTGCCCTCCGCGTCTTCTCCCATATACTGTTTTACTTCAAAATCCTTATAATATTGTTTATTATTAGAATAATAATGATCGTAAGCAAACCGTCCGCTTACTGAAAGCCCTTCCGTCACAAGTGAAGATAAATCCCAACGTGCAGAAAAAGTCCCTTGCAATGTATTCCAGTTTTGTGTTTCATAACCACTCTGTGTAGTCATACCCCATGGATTATTACCAAGATAAGTCGGTGAAGCACCTGGTGTACCATCCGGATTCTTTACTGGAAATGCTAAAGGCGAAGTATTACGAATCGCATAAAAGATATCATATTGACTCTTTCCGGGGAAATTACGATTCTGAATAATACCGCCAACCCCTAATTCTACAGAAAGATCCTTTGTGAGGTTTACATCTACACGCGAACGATAATTATAACGGTTTACACGACTGTTTGTACTATATGCATTATCGCCATTATCGCGGTAAAGGCCACTCTGCGTTGTATAACCCACATTTACAAAATAGCGTACTACTTCGGTACCACCGGTAATATTTAAATTTGTAATGCTCTGTGTTGTATTCTTCTTAAGAACTTCGTCCACCCAGTTCACATTAGGATAAAGATAAGGACTACTACCGTTTCTGAACAATTCAATTTCTTCATCCGTATAAGCCATATTGGCAACGCCTGCATTGTCACGTGCCTCATTCATTAAACCGGCATATTCCGCCGCATTAATATACTCCGGATAACGAAGTCCGGTAAGCACTGCATATTCTGAGCGCAATGTCACTTTCGGTTTTCCCAGTTGACCACGCTTAGTCGTTATCAAGATAACGCCATTAGCACCACGTACACCATATACTGCCGTAGCGGAAGCATCTTTCAAGACAGAAATGCTTTCTACTTCTTCAGTATTAATCGTATTCATATCACGCTCAATACCATCTACCAATATCAACGGGCTACGATTTGTCCATGTTCCAAAACCTCGGATATAAATGCTAGCTTGATCATATCCCGGTTCGCCTGTAGCCTGACGAGTCACAATACCCGGAATTTGTCCGCCTAAAGTATTGCTTAATGATGGGGTAGCTATTTTGGCTATTTCTTTGGTAGAGACATTGGACACAGAACCGGTCACACTGATTTTTTTCTGCGTTCCATAACCTACTACCACCACTTCGTCCAATTTACTGACCTCTTCCTGAAGAGTCACATTTATAATTTTACTTCCACTTACAGGGACTTCTTGTGACACATATCCGATATAACTGAACTCCAAAATTGCGTTGCTACGAGTATCGATAGAGTATTCACCATCAATATTGGTTATAACTCCTTGCGAAGTACCTTTCACCTTAATTGTAGCACCAACAATCGGCTCTCTCGAAGCGTCCGTCACATTTCCCTTGACCTGAAACTTTGTGCCTTGTGCAAAAGATTCCGCACTACTAATCAAGCACACCAAAAGGACAATGATATAGTTCAAAAGCCTCTTGCTCATTTGATTATTTTTATTCATTATAGTATTAGTTTTAAATTAAAAATGATATTCATTTATCCGGTATCCTTTTACTTCAGAACTCTCGGTTTAATTACAGCTCCACTAATAGTAACCACTCCCTGATCCGAAATGGCAAAATCCTTAATATACGATGTTCGAGGTTGTATCTCCGCAGCACTCCAATGAGCATGAAATATATACTTCCAACTACCATCTTTGCATTGGAACGGCGCTCCATGTCCTGTACCTACTAAGCCGGTAGCTGCATCACCCTGTAAAAGTGGATTCTTGCTATACTTCACCCAAGGCCCCATAGGAGTATCTGAGGTTGCATATCCAACTCCATATCCTTTATTTTCATAATGATTAGCAGAATAAATCAGATAATACACGCCATTCTTTTTCAAAAGAGAAGGTCCTTCCGCTACTTTACCTTGCAAAAGTTCCCATGATGCTTCAGCTTTTATACATTGATTCAAAGTCTCTGTCTTTATACTCATCAAGTCATCAGTCATCTGAGCCACCCATATCACATTCCCATCTGTAAAACGTACGAAATAAAGATATGGAGTACCGTCATCATCTATAAACAAAGAAGTATCAATGCTTTTCTCACTCCAGATCGGCTGCTTTACTTCTTGTCGGAATGGACCTTCAGGAGTAGTAGAAGTCGCTACACAAATATGTTCTTCTGCTGAATAGAACAGATAAAATTTCTTCTTAGACTCAACGTAATAGACCTCCGGTGCCCAAAAGCCCCATGTACCATAAGAATCAGTTGCAGATAGAGCCTGCCCCTCACGTTTCCAGTTTTTCAAATCGTCAGAAGAAAAGCAAGCAAATCCCTCTCCGGCAGTTGTTCCTCCTGTACCATAAGCATAATATTTATTATTATAGAACATCACGTAGGGGTCTGCAATAGGCAGGTAATTAGTCTCTACACTAACACTTCCCTGACCATTATTATCTTTTTCCTCGTCATCTGTTGTACTCTCTCCGCAACAAGTAAACAAAAGCCCAAAGGAGAATAGCAATAGACTATATATTTCTTTCTTGAACATAAAATATACTCTTTAATTTTCTATACCAGTTATTAGTTCTAACAATCATTCTTCTTTGATTACCCGAATACGCCAATTCTCACAATCACCTACATATACATTACCTTGGGCATCAATAGCAATACCATAAGGTTTGTTGAATTTCGCTTCTGCAGCAAGCCCATCGACATATCCCGTCTGGTAGCCTATTCCAGCATATGTACTCACATATCCTTCAGGAGTAATCTTGCGAACAGTGCGCCCATAAACTGTTGTTACTAACAAATTGCCTTCCGCATCCACTGCTATTTGATTAGGCTGGTCCATACGTGAAGAAACACCTTGACCATCAATAATCCCCCAGACTCCATTACCTGCAAAGCGGGTTAGATTAGTACATTTTTTAGTGACAAGATCATAATCAGCTTTTAATATACCCTGATATGGATCACGTCCATTCCAATAAAGAGTCTTTCCATCCGGAGAGAAAGCAAGTCCACCATATCCACCGTCACCACCTATATTTTGCATATTTCCGTCAGCATCCGGGAACAAACCAACTACTAATTCATTGAACTGATCTCGTGTAATCACATATTCACAAGTCTCAGTAGCTTTATTATAGCGAAACACATGGCGTCCCCAATGATAAGTAAAAAGCGAACCGTCTACAGGATTAACAGCGATACCATTAATATGGGGCTGAGCTAATTTCTCAGAAGGAATATATGACTTAAGATCTTTGAAACCACCTTTACGAGTTACCATTCCGACTGCAACAGGATTTGCCACATAGTTATTCGCATTATCATTGCCTATAAACAATGTATCTCCATCAAGAGAGAAGCATATACTGCGTGCATTGTTCACTAAGCTTTTTGTGGAACATAAAGTCTCAATTTTACCATCTTTCATACGACGGATGCGGTGTTCTCCTTCATCTTGCAAGAACAATATGGCATCATCCCATTTATCATAAACCATCACAATAGGCCATTGGACAGAAGCCTGAAGATATGCACCATCAACTGTGGTACCTTGACCATTACCAGCTACAGTGTACACATTGCGAATATAACCATAGGAAAATAAATCAGGATAACTGTATACTACTTCCCCAACTCTGACTTTCACTACGCCACTACCACTAGCTTCAGCCACCCTAGCCATAATACGGGTAGAAGTAACCGAAATCACCTCTGCTTCTTTTTCATTCACCCATACTTGGACTTGGCTGATATCCTCTCCAAAATTATTGCCTCGAATAGAAAGTTCCGTTCCTTTGGCACCTTCTGTTGGCAAATAAGTCTGGAATACCAGATCAGAATTCTTCAATCCACCGGACCAATCCTTGTCTTCTGTACAACTAGTAAAAAAACTAGCAGCCAATAGAAAAGAGCCGACACACAAAAAACTGTTTTTCATTTTCTTTATTATTTTGGTTAAACATTTATATCATGATCCTTATAAAAGGAATTTGTTCATAAATCGTATTATTTAAGGATTATATACTTCAGCGAAGAAAAGTGGAAGAAGAGTCTTATAAAAAAACTAATACCTGCCAATTCCTTATTTATGTATCAATTCTTCTCCCTATCTACCAAACAATACATACAAAATCATATTCGTGCGAAAAATTAGATATTGATTAATAATAATTAATAGCTTATAAAGCCAGTTTCTAATCTGGTATTTATCCGTTACTTCTATATTAATTGATCTAGAAGAAAGTTTTTTCCCAACCAAATAGACTGGTCAGAAAATAAGTTCCTACCTTCGAGACATTCGCAAAGTTATCGGAACCTACCTGAAAAGGATATAAGAAATTAACCTGATATTATTAAATTCTATCCAAAAAACAGTGCAGAGATAGTCAGAATCAGTTTTAGAGCAATTTTATAAGAATTTGTTCATTGCATGAAATCTTTTGGTAACACTCCAAATTGTTTCTTAAAACAGTTTGAGAAATAAGAAGGTGAATTGAATCCTACCATATAAGAAATTTCTACAATCCCATATCTTCCATCTTTCAGAAGCTGGGCAGCTTTCTTTAAACGTATCAAACGAAGATACTCATTCGGACTCATATCCAATACTCCTTTCAGTTTGCGGTAAAAGTTAGAACGTCCCATATTCATAGCTTCCGCCATGTCATCAATCACCAGATCGGTGTTATCGAGGTGCTGAGATACATACTCGTTCAACTTCTGAATAAAAACTTCATCCGCCTTCGTTTGAGCCATCGTATCGGCCTTTATAAAAGGAGACTCTATAAAACGACGACGCAGCCTTTCACGATTACTTAACAGATTGGCAACATTGACACGCAGATATTCTACAGAAAAAGGTTTCTCAATATATGCGTCCGCTCCTTGTTCCAGTCCTTCAATCTTCGACTCCAGTGTTGTTTTAGCTGTTAACAATATAATAGGAATATGACTGTAGTCTAAATTAGACTTCAAATGCTCACACAATTCAAGTCCATCCATTTCAGGCATCATTATATCACTTATCACAAGGTTGATATACTCGTGTTCAAGTACTTTTAGTGCTTCTATCCCGTTCTCGGCTGTTATAACATGGTATAATGGCGAGAGCTGTCGGGCAACAAAAGCCAACATATCTTTATTATCTTCTACTATCAAGACCGAAGCAACTTCCTTTTTATCCTTATCAGAAGGCATTATACGTGTTTCATTATCTTCTTCATCATACACTGGCTTTTCACGATGTTCTTCTTCCAAAACATCCGAAGCCGTCTGATGCCGTATCGGAATGGAAAGGATGAAGCGGTTACACTCCATATCTTGATCCATCGTTAACGTCCCTTGATGTAATTCTGCCAATGAACGCGCCAAAGCCAGCCCAATGCCTGTTCCCGGAACTATGTCTTTTCCATCCCGATACTGTACGAAAGGACGAAATATGTTCTCACGCATCTCAATAGGGATTATCTTTCCATCATTGCTCATAACAATAGTAAACTCTTTCCCTGCCTCATCAACAGATAAGCTGAGATAAGCATATGTTTGGGCATATTTCAAAGCATTCGTAAACAAGTTGCTGAGAATCTTAGTTAAAGCTTCTTTATCCACAGAAGCCAATAATTCCTCCTCGGGAATCTCTACCTTAAGCTCAATTCCTTTCTGGTTAACCAAAGTGGTGAAGCGCTTATAAACAGAACGAATAATAGAACCGACGCTACACTCTACCGGATTTAACTTAAACCCTTTATTTTCTGTTTTACGGAAATCAAGTAATTGATTTGTCAGATTCAGTAATCGTTCTGCATTCTGGTCCATAATTTCTAATTCCATCTTCACATTTTCAGGCAGTTCCTTCTCGGTAAGTACACTTTCTAAAGGACTTTTGATCAGCGTCAGAGGGGTTCGGATCTCATGTGCCACATTCGTAAAGAACTCTATCTTAGAAGTATAAAGTTCCCGTTCTTTTTCCTGCTCAAACTTCTCCATCGCTCTCTGGTGCTTTTCGACTGCCCGCTTTCTAAAGTAGAAGAAAGTAGCGAAAAGTGCTCCGAGTATTAATATTACATAGATGATATAAGCCCATACAGACAAATAAAACGGAGGTAGAATCCGGATCTTTAAAGTACGAACATCCGGATTCCAGATTCCATCACTATTTGCAGCCTTTACCTTTAGCACATACGTCCCATAGGGTAAATTAGAATATGTAATCAGATTTTTACCCACCGAATACCATTCTGAATCATACCCTTCGAGCTTATATAATACTGTATTCATATCAGGTGACTGATAACTAAGAGCTGCTACACTGAAAGAAAACGAGTTCTGATTCGATTGAAGCTCAAGGTAGTCGGATAATGTGATACTTTGCTTTAACGGAGAGTCCGTACTACCAACCGGAACCTTTTTATTAAAGAGCATAAAATCTGTTATTACCACAGGAGGAAGAAAATCATTGTCAACAAAAACAGACGGTTCGAAAGAAATAAAACCATTAATACTACCAAAGTATATCCGTCCATTCTTGTCCTTGTAACTGGACTGATAATTAAATTGATTACTCAGTAACCCATTAGCAATCGTATACACCTTAAATTCTAAAGTTTTCGGATTAAAATGTACCAGCCCTTTATTGGTTGTAATCCAAAACAACCCCTTTTCATCTTCCTCAATTCGATGTACGACATTACTCGGCAATCCAATACTCGAATCATAACGCACAAATATCTTACCAGAAGGATCAAAGCGACAAAAGCCTCCTCCCTGTGTTGTAAACCAAAGCTGATTTTGGCTATCCTCAAATATACTCAGCACTTTGTTGGAAGGCAGGCTTGAAGGATTCGTTTCATCATGCATATAATGTTCCCACTCACCAGTACGTACATTTCTCTTATATACACCATCTATGTAAGTTGCCAGCCATAGATTCCCCTGTTTATCCTCCTTGATATTATATATAAATACCCAACCAAGTTCAGGTACACGTTCAAAACGGTTTGTTTCAGAATGATAACGGAATAATCCGGCTGTTGTTCCAAGCCATAAATTACCTGAAGTAGTCCGGCAAATAGAGAAGATATCATTAGGAGCATCAAAATAATGCTTTACAGCGTGGGTTCTCAAGTCAATCCGATTTAGCCCTTTGGCAAAATGTCCGACCCATAAATAATTCCCATCCAGACATAATCCATGTACATTATGATAAATGTCCGGATGCCTGAATGGTTCGATCAGCCCTGTAGAAGGATAATAATGAAAAAGCCCCTTATCTTCGGTACCGATCCAGAGAGTACCATCATGATCGGCACAAAACTCCCGCACTCGTTTCCCCATTTCATCAATTTCTGTCCGGGGATAGACTTTATCAAAATAAGTATATTGCTTAGGATAGTAGTTCACACCACCAAAATAAGATCCAATCCATATCCCCCCTTCACGATCTTTACAAATCGAATAAATGGCATTATCGGAAATAGAATACGGATCACCGCTCACATTCCGTAAATGAACAGTTTTCTTTGTACGTAAATTATAAATATAAAGCCCAGATTCCGTTCCGGCCCATAACTCATCATCCGAATAGAATGCTATCTCCCGAACATAAATATCATCTCCGGATTCATCTTTGGATAAAAGAGTACGCACAGTCTTATTGGTCAGATTCACTTCTTTCAACCCCGTTATGGTCCCGACATACATACAATTATAAGGACCGGGAAGTAGTTTGCATATATATTCTCCTTTGAAAGGTTCATTTCCATCTTTAGGAAATACCGGGACCAAGGTTTGGAGTTTGTCCTTTGAAAAATACAAGTTGCCATCACGTATATCCAGCCAACATACATTATCCGAATCAAAGTAAAGTTGCCCAAGACTACCAAATTTCAACCTGCCGGATTGATCTGACAGATAATTTATCAGCTTATTAGTCTGAGGATTATAATAAAAAACCGCCTGAGATTGTGTCACCACCCAAATTCCTCCGTCCTTATCTCCCGTCACCAGATTGACCGTATAATCGATCCCTGTATCTAAATCACTTTTCATTATAAAACGTTCCACAGTCTCGTGCTCAGGCGAATATACATAGAGTCCTACATCTGTTCCTATCCAGATTTGTCCTTGCTGATCTTCGTACAAGGAGGTAATGAAGTTATTCCCCAAAGTGCCGGACTCTTTCATAAAAGCCCGAAAGGAAATGCCATCATATCGGTCTAATCCATCCTTCGTTCCAAACCACATAAAACCCTGTTTATCCTGAAGAATGGCGTGAACCGTATTTTGAGATAAGCCATTATTTATATCCAGTGAACGAAAAGCATAACCCTCATTCAAATCGGCAAATACATAAAAAGTATGAAAGATAAAAACAATCAATATAGAAAGACTGTGCAATATTCTCATAACGTGCTCCTCATCTTATTAAAAAAGTATTATATACAACAAAGTTAATCTAATATCTCAAATAACAGATGCCATTGTCACTAAATCAAGTGAGCAGAACACCCTTCCATCATTGGTACTATTATACAATAAGCAAACATCAAAGAGAAACCGGTGAAAGATAATAGTTTATTGAATATGATGCGCTATTCGATTTATTAGTTAGTTATAAGACAAAAGTAGCAAACATGGAATATTTGGTGTATCAAAAATTGTTCAAAAGTTAACAGATTCTATGCAAATACATGGAAATACATAACTAAAACAACGATACAGTAGTATAAAACAATAGAGGAACCGTATTCGATCCCTCTATCAGTTTGAATAAAATAAATATCTTATGCAATCCACTCAATACGTATGGAAAGATTGACAAGCAAACATAAGTATTCCGGCAAGGATAAATAACTGTTGTAACAATGCCTAATATACCTGACTTCAGACACTAATGCCTGCGTTATCAGACATTAATAACTGACTTCTCAACTGTTAAGACCTGACATGCCAACTATTAATATCTGACGTATCAATCATTAATATCTGAAGTCTCCTACTTTTTGAACAATATTTGCTCAGAAAAAATAAAGATAACCGTTTACTTTATAACTTTCGGTTTAATAACCTTTCCGGTTATAGAAACGACACCTTGTTTAGATATGGTAAAGTCTTTAAAGTATGAAGTACGCGGGTGTATTTTCTCTTTATTCCAATGAGCGTGAAAAATATATTTCCAACTGCCGTCTTTGCATTGAAAAGGAGCACCATGTCCAGTACCTACCAGTCCGGTAGACTCATCCCCTTGCAAGAGCGGATTCTTGTCATACTTAGTCCATGGTCCCATTGGCGACTTAGAAGTGGCATATCCTACTCCATAGCCTTTATTCTGATAGTGATTGGCAGAGTAAATCAAATAATACATACCCTTCTTTTTCAGCACCGAAGGTCCTTCCGCTACTTTAGCCTGCAATAGTTCCCACGGCTCTTCTGCTTTTATACATTCCGATAAAGTCTCCTTTTTAATCTTCATTAAATCATCGGTCATCTGAGCTACCCAGATAACATTTCCATCTGTGAAACGTACAAAATAGAGGTATGGAGTACCATCGTCATCAATGAAAAGAGAGGTATCTATACTCTTCTCCTCCCAGATAGGTTGCTTCGACTCTTGCCGAAAAGGTCCTACCGGAGAATCTGAGGTAGCCACACAGATATGTTCTTCTACAGAATAAAACATATAAAATTTCTTCTTTGATTGAATATAATAAACCTCCGGCGCCCAGAATCCCCATTTACCATATGAATCATCTGCAGAAAGCGCCTGCCTCTCACGTTTCCAGTTTTTCAGATCATCAGAAGAAAAACAGGCAAATCCTTCGTTCACTGTACCTCCGGTGCCATAAGCATAGTACTTATTATTGTAAAGCATCACAAACGGATCAGCAATAGGCAAGTAGTCCGTTTCCGTACGTTTGTTCTCAAACGGAGCATTGTTATCACCTTTATCCACTGTACTGCTATTTACATTTCCTCCAAGAAGCAGGCAGAAGAACAGTAGAATATAGAATCGTTTCTTTAGCATATATATCACAGATTAGATGAATTACTTAACCAACATCTTTTCGGCACGTCCCGGAGTCAATAGCTCCCACAAAGAGGCTACCGTCCATCCCGGTGCAAAGATATCGTTATAATATCCTTTTCCGTTCCTTCCATAATCCCAGTTCGTATGTTGAACAACTTCCGGATAATAACCGACTTTGGCAATGCCGCACATATGACCATCGTGAGGCAATAACTGCCGCATAGACGTAGAAATCACTTCCGCAAAATCTGCAAAACGAGGTTCTTTATATTCTTTAGACAACCACTGAAGCACGGAAGCAAACTCAAAGATAAACACATCGATATGGTTATTCTCTACGGACACATTACCCCATCCACGTGTCTTCAGTCCTATATCACCCAACATTTGACCGGGAGCAAAAGGTACATCCCACAAATAATACCATGACAACGCAAAATATGCAGCTTTTTTCGTCAGGTCGGCATAATGCTTATGCTCTTCTCCTTTGGTTATCAATGCCAAATAGTAAGTAGCAGTTGCAGCATAAAGCGATGCCTCCTTATCTTCACAGTTTGCATCAAGTGTAGAGGAGAAATAATCTGCTTTCGAAATCAGTTCATTTTCCAGATAATCCGCTGTCTTCTTGGCACTATCCAGATAGCGTTTATCTTTAAAATACTTATATCCCATCACTAATGGCAGAGTAGCCGAAGGAGTACTACCACCGCTCTTATCGACTATAGAAAAATCATCCCGGAACTTACGTGGAAAACTACCATCCTGATTCTGCAATTGCATAAACATGTCAAGCATCTTCTTCATCCGTTGTTCCCACTCCGGATGGCGACGTCCTTGTTCTTTCTCGTATGCCAGGAAATGAAGCATTGCATAGATTCCTTCTGATTGACGGCGAATACTATGAACCGGTTCCTCAAAGTTACGATCCAGATTCACAAATTCCTTAAAGAACCCTGCCTCAGTAAAGCCATTCTTCAAGTAACTGTCAAAAATCTTAAGGCTGTTTTCCTTCAGTTCTGCCCGATTGCTTTCCCAGCCATATTCCCAAGCATTGAATGCATTCAAAAGAACACGTCCGACAAAACCGACTTCCGCCTCTCCGTTACTTTTACAATCATCTGTCCGCAAGCCTACCCCTGAATAGTAAGTCAACTCCGGTTTACTCACCAAGCTATTCACGAAAAAAGAACTAAGAGTATTTTTCATGTCCGCTATTGAATAGGGAGTATCAACTGGCTTTGGAGCATAAGTATCGTAACAATATTCCCAAGTATGACGAATAAAATCCGAGTAATCTTCGGCTGCATCTTCATAAATAGTCCAGTTCAATAAAACGGTTTCACCTTTTTTCAACAACTGAAAAGCCTTTACCTGCGGGGCCAATGTCAGCTTGCGAATATAGCTCTTAGGAGCTTCCTGATAGGGGAAACCGAAAGAAAGTGTAGCTATGCCATTACGATTCTCAAAGCCGGTGAAACCAAGGGAGGTTTTACCGGAAAGAATAACCTCTCCCTCCCGATGAGTAGTCAAAGCGTCATTCTCGAACTGATCGATACGGTTTACGGTCATAAAACGTTTGGTTCCCTCACTGTAGATACCTGTAAGAGGGGTACTTAACCTATCTTCACGCACCAACCAACTATCCGAAGTATGAAACGAGGGAGCCGACTTTGGAGAACGAAGATTACGGCGATACCAGAATCCGGGCATGTAGAACTGGCAGTCATCATGGCGGAACCCTGTTGACACTTGTTGACTGTAATTAAAATATACATCCTCCAATGCAGTGATACATACTGTTATCTGCGATTTTCCGCCTTTTTCTTCTATTGTTTGATAAACTGTCAACGGAATTCTTTCAGAGGCTTCCAACTGATAAGCGCTTTTGTCGTTTTTGGTCTTCTGGAAAGTCAACGGGTACTGTTTTGCCTCATTTCCCGGCACTTTCAAAGAAATAGATGCGGATACACGTTCCGACACATTGTCAATAGCCTTTACGGTTCCGACACATACCAAAATAGCTATTCCACAAAGTAAGCATTTTAAATTCATATAAATCAAATTATGCGAATCAGTAGCAATCAATCTCCGATTCTGTTAGTATTAAATTTTGTTGTTATCTTAATTCTGTCTGTTCTACAAAATAAAATCTTTGATGACGAAGGCAAAGTTAGCAAACATCAGCTGTTCAGAATGCCACAAATTGACCGATAAAAGAAAAATTCTGTTCAAACTGCCTAAAAAAACAACTAATTATATTGGAATAATACCTATTTTAATCTCTCCTGTCAATATCTAAAAAGAAATCGTTTTAAAAATGAGGTTTGGGGGATTCTGTAGAAGCAGAACTACTTTTCACAACAGGCCACCCTTTTTTCCAATCAACTCTATCTAACAATAAAACTCTCCCATAGGGATTGGAAACACTCACTCCATGATATAAAATCCAATCATTATCTGCTTTATCGGTTATTAGTTCCGCATTATGTCCTGTGCCTACAAAGCTTTTGTTGTTATGAATCAATACCACATGGTTATTATCGAGCATAGACCTTCCCTGTTTATCCAAATAAGGTCCCCACAATGAACTAGAACGCCCTACTACTGTCTGATACGTACTTTTCAATCCTTCACAACAAGTTCCGGTAGAAGCAAACAGATAGTAATATCCATTCTTTTTATGAATATAAGTCCCCTCATAAGCGGTTCCTGCTATCTGTTTCTTGTCTGCTCCAGATTTTACTTTTAGCCCGTCGGCTGTTAACTCTATTCCATATATGCCGCGAAAACTCCCCCAAAACATATATTTCCGCCCTCCATCTTCTATATAAAATGGATCAATCGAATTCTGAACCCCAATTTCATTACTTCTAAACATCATTCCATGATCTACGAAAGGGCCTTCCGGTTTGTCGGCAGTAGCTACGCCTATTCCACAAGTCCACTCACCTCCCCAGCAAGACATCGAATAATAGAGTACATATTTGTCTCCTATTTTATTAATGTCAGGTGCCCATAAATTCCCTTTTGGCTCAAAAGTCGGACGTGTTTCATCGGTAAAAGCTGTACCGACAGACTCCCATTTGATCAAGTCTTTAGAACGGTGAATCGGTAAATTCCTGATATCTTCCGTTGCATACAAATAAAAGTATCCATCCTCTGCCCTGATCACACTGGGATCGGGCAAACTATAATTAACAACCGGGTTCTTATAAGTCTTAGCGGGATCTTCTGCCATAAGCGTAAAACTTATGGTAAGGAGAATTTCTATTAACAACAGTTTTTTCATCTCTATATTGTTTTAATCTGACACATCTATATAGTAAAAGCGTGAAATATGTGGTAATATTCCACGCTTTACTTAATCTATTTACTCATTTACAGAAATAATATCTAATATAATGACATCCAATATCCTGCAATCTTATTTATACAGTACCTTATTACGGTCACAAATAAGTTTTCCATCCTTAAACTCCAATTCCGCCATCTGCAAGAAACTCAGTTTCTGGTAAACATCATCACCAGCCTCGTGTGTATTTGGATTATATCCTAAAAAGGGTTGCACATGGTATACAATGAATGCCCGATCATTTCTGATAATGACACTAGGATGCCGGGCGCGAGTATTGTCAAAGAACCGAGTACCCGGTTCATACATGACAATTCCTTGATATTCCCAGTTCTCCGCATCTTTCGAACGATACACGGCCAATCCTTTATGAGGATCAGCTATTATCCAGAAATAACCTTTCCACTGAAAAGCATAAGCCCCCTCCTGATATGTATGCTTCGTCACCTCGACATTATTAATATCGCCTTTGGCAAGCCCCTTTAATGTCCAATGATACAAATCATTACTTTGTGCATAATACAATCCGCCTGTATCTTCTGTCGGACGGTCACGATACCACATATCCCAACGATCACCATTCTTTACAACAGTCGCATCAATAGAAATCGGAGTATCCACCACTGTATTTACCCGTCTCCACCCTGAAATCATATCTTCCAAAGGTGCAGAGAAATGAACAATGTTACTAGGTCCACCCCAGACCGGAGTAGAGTCATCTTTCAAAGTCACAAACATATGGGCACTATCACCTTCCACAATCACACCCGGTGCCCAATACGTTTTCTCACTATCCGGCTGACCGCCTACACCATCGAACGAGCAATATCCCGCAAACTTCCAATGTACAAAATCTTTGGACACAGCAACCCCCACAGGCGTTCCTACATAAGAAGCCTGATCTTTAAAAGGACGACGTGATGTATAAAAAATCATCCATTCTTCTGTTTTAGGATTCCAGGTTATCTCCGGATCAGCCGGACCATGATAGTGATTATCTACATAAATGGGTGAAGGAATGATCACCTTACCATCAGACTGACAAGAACAAAGTCCCCATATCACCCATACTAAAATACCAGCAAGTAGATGTTTCATTTTTATTCACTTTTATAAAATGTAAATTCCGAGAACTGTACATATCCCTGTCCACTCCATGAATCGAGAACCTTAATTCTTATATAGCGAACCTCCGGAATACCTGATGGAAAATCAAACTTTTCTCCTTTTGCTATATAAGAATTGTCTTCATCCGTATTCTCGCCAACAGGCTTGCCAGAAGGCTTGAAAGAATTACAAGTTATCAGCTTAGTCCATCCATCCCAAGAAGAATTTGCCGGTTCATCTTCTCTACCCCAGATTTCCCAGCTCTTCATATTTCCTCCATTATAATTCAAATCATCACGAACAACCGAAAACAAGTCAAAACGCTTTAAAAGAGCTTTCTCTCCTAAATCGAAAGTAAACCAAGCAGGAAAAACGATCGGATTCGTATTATCACTATGTGCATAGTTTGTATTTTCGTATGCATTATCCCATGCTTTCCATAATGCTCCTCCCCAAGCGTTCAATCGGATATCATTATCCAGTATTATTTCACGGAATGTACTTTTATCCATTTCAACTATTTTTTCTGGGAATACCCCCGTTGAAGAAACAGAGAAAGTATCTACTGCATTCACCTCCGGAATATAATATGTTTTGACTTCATAGGCTCCCCGCGGCTTCCAATCAGTAATCTTAATCTGATTATCTCCTCTTGCCACCTCTTGTTCCTGCTTCTCGCCGGCACTATTCAGATAAAACACTTTAGTTGCCAATGCTTCGGCCATTTCTGAGGAAAAATTTAGTAACAGATTTTCCCCTTCAACCTCTGTACTCAACAAAGAACGTACCCGTAAAGAACTTATGTACCGATCACCATAAGTTTTACTTCCTTTTGAGGTTGAAATAGAACGATACCCACTTTTGTTATAGGTAACAATCTCAAATTGATAAGTACCTTCAGGTAAATTCTCTATAAAAACACGAAAAGTATCTACCAGATCTATCCGTTTAACAGGCACTACTAAAGAGTCATTGTCCGGTGTCCAATGAATAACGCACCTTTCTGTATCCATACCATATTTAAGTAATCCCGTTACTTCTACCCGATTATATCCAGGACGTATGTCAACAGAATCCATTTTTGCCGCATAGATAGTTTCACCGGCATCCAGATACTCTTGGATCGTGTCCAACTGACCGGAGCAAGCTCCGGCAGTCAATACAACACTAAGTATTAATCCTATCTTATATAAATATTTCATATTCAGCTCTTTTAATTGTTAGATATTACATTGCCCCAGAAAGTAAATTCTGTAAAGTGTATAAAGTCCATACCTCCCCATGTTTCAAGAACCTTGAAACGAATATATCTCACTGGAGGAGCTTCTGCCGGAAATTCGAAATCCTCACCTGCTTGCAAATATTCCCAGTCTTCTGCTGTATGCTGCCCAACAGGTAGTCCTGACGGTTTATGAGACTCACAATCCATCAATTTAGTCCATCCATCCCAACTTCCGTCAGCAGGAGGCGTATCTGTTCTCCCCCAAACTTCCCAAGTCTTTAGATTACCACGCTGGAAAGCATGTTCCTCCATAAAAAGATGATAGAATTTATACCTGCTCAGTTTCGCAGTGACTCCCATATCAAAAGTAAACCACATCGGGAATGTATCTCCACCCGGACTATGTACAAAAAGAGCAGGAGTATAATCGTCATTCCATGCATAAGCTAAGTTTCCTCCCCACGCATTACATGCTACATCATTCGGCAATATGTATGGATAGAAAAGTTTTTTATTTAATCGGGTTTCCTCGTAAGGAGTTAAAACATTATATAAAGTATCCGAACTATTCCCCCAACGGTCAACTACATAAATATCAAACATCCTTTCTTCTGCTTTAAATCCACGAACATAAAAAGGTCCTTTCTCTGCCTGTGTATATTGTACATGAGCTTCATAAGGCTGATTTAACGAATCAGTAGTTACAACATGAATAGAAAGACTCGCTTTTTCTGGATTTTTGAAATTTACATATACCCCACCAAATGTAGCATTCACTTCCAAAGATTCGAAGGTAGTCAGAACAGAAGGCTTCAATGGAGTTACTACTGCAACAGTCGTAGCCCCCTCATTTTCCATCCGGTCCACACAAGACAATTCAACTTCATGTTCATTCATATCTCCAAATCCATTGACAGTCAATTCATTTGCATAGACTGAGGCTCTAGCCTCCATTTCTTTCCCCTGACCAACTTTATAGCGGGCTCTCACATACATGATATCCGGATTATCTGGTAGTTGATAAGATATAACCGCTCCACCCGGAATATTTTTCACTTTAATCTCTGATACTACACCAGGAGCACCAGCTTCCACATCTTTCCCAAAGGGTCTTATGTTATCGTCTTCTTTGCATCCGATTGATAAGAATATCAAGACAAGATGCAATACCATTATATATGATTTCATAATATTCATTTTTACCAACCAGGATTTTGAACTAATTTAGGATTCACAATGCAGTCATAATCTTTTAAGGGCCAAAGATTTTCACGATCTTCATAGTTACGAATAAAATAAGTATTCAGCTTATAATATTCGTTTGTTTCAGATTGATTAATATCCCATCCTTGCAAAGACTTATTAAAGTATTGATTAGCCAGATTCCAGCGTCTTATATCCCAAAAACGCTGCCCTTCCAACGCCAACTCAATCATTCTTTCCTTGCGCACAATTGTCTGAAAGCCTTCATAAGTATTGGGTTTATTGGCATCATTCGCATATAAACGCCATGAATCTTTTACTCCCTTTAGCCCGGCTCTTGCTCTCACTTTGTCAATGTAAGTATAGCAATCCTCAGGCACTGTGCCTTCTTCTTTCTTAGCCTCATTCAAAGCTTCAGCATACAACAGATATAAATCTGCCAACCGTATTATCGGGAAAGGATATGTCTCTATCTGTATGCTTGCAGGAACCATCGCATTCTGATAACGTACCAGCTTCTTTGCAAAATATCCAGTGATTGAATACAAAGTATTTCCACGCTTTCCTGAAGCCTGTTTGGCTTTTGCCTGAAGATACCACATATCATTATCATCCATCTTACCAATGCCATACCAACTGGAACCATCGAAACCTAGTGTTGCATAAAAACGAGGTTCTCTATCAAAGTGTAGTTTTGCAGTCGTATAACCCGGTTGAATATAATACTTATCGGCTTCAGTTGCTACTTGAGTAGTGTATCGCTTACTATAATCATAATTTTTGTCTTCATCCATTGGTACACCATTCTTAGTATAAAAAGTTTCAGCCACAGCCAAAGTGGGTGCAAATGTTCCATTTCGGGCATTATGATATCGGTCGTCAGAAGAGTAATTAGACTCTAACCAAGGCTGACAAAGTACCTGCAAATCTCTTATACCCGATTGTCCACATCCCCAAACAAGTTCTTTATTCCAACGCTCGGTAACCTTGCAACGATTACTTAATGAAAGAATTGTTTCATCACTCAATTGGGTAGAAGACATATTTACGAACTCATAAAGTCCATGTCCCGCTTCCTCCGCACATTGAATGGCCTCCAAACAGGCATCCGCAGCTTTTGTCCATTTCTCATTATCATATACCTGATTAAAGAATGGTTCACCTTCGGCATTTTTGAAATTTGCATAATCCAGATTGCCATTAAAAAACGGGCTCGCTGCAAATGCTAATATCTTAGCCTTAATAGCCTTAGCAGCCGGACGAGTTATTCGTCCCATTTCTGCTGCTTCGTTCTGAATATTCAATGGCAAATATTCGACTGACTCATCTATCAGAGAAACAATATAAGTCACAATATCATCTATCTTATCGCGAACGACTCTCACTTCATCCTCACCAGCCGAAACCGGGATGTTTTCTTTTATAATTGGGATAGGACCATACATTCTCATCATCCAAAAATGATAGAAGGCTTTCAAGACCTTGGCTTCTGCCTTCCATGTTTCTTTATCATAAGCCGAAAGATCAGGAACCTTCTCTATGTTTTCTATAAAAACATTACAATCACGTATCCCTACAAACATGGCTTTTCCCCATTGTGTCCCATTCCAATAATCGACCAAAGGTTCATTGGAATTTTGCATGCCTTTGGCTATCCAAAAAGTCGTTTTATTTGAATAGTCGGCAGAATTATCACTATAATACCACACTTCATCACCTACATCCATCCCCGGGTCGGTTCCAATCTTACCATGTTCCGGAACAAAAGAGTAGCAAGTGAACAGAAATCTTTCAGCAGAACTCTTGTTATTAAAAGCCATCTCTAAAGTCGGCAGATTATCTGGAACAATATCAAGATAATCACATCCAGACAAGAAACCTAAGAGTAGCAGGAAATTAAATATCTTCTTAGTTTTCATATTATTATTCTTTAAAAGTCAACTTGTATACCTAAATTAATAACACGCTGATTGGGATATCCGACTCCTAATCCACCCATCTCCGGATCCCAAAGTTTAAATTTACTGAAGGTCAATAAATTAGTTCCATTCGCATACAAACGCAATTTAGTCAAATGAATCTTCTTTATCATTTGTTGCGGAAAGCTATACCCTAACTCTAATGATTTCAGGCGCATGAAAGAACCATCACGCATCCACCAAGTACTCACTTGAGTATTATTCTTTATCGATTCAGTAGAAAGACGCGGCCAGAATGCATAAATATCACGATGTTCTTCTGACCAATAGCTATCAGCTATCGCCTGAAATAATGCTGTCTTCCGAGTATAAGAACCTGTCGTTGACGGAGGATTATTGAATGGTGCTATCTGCTCCGAATCTATAAAGAAACTAGATCTTGCAGATCCTTGGAAGAAACAAGATATGTCCCAATTCTTAAATCCCATTGACAACCCAAAACCATACGTAATCTCAGGCGTTGTAGGATAACCGATAGGAACTAAGTCAGCATCAGATATCTTTCCATCTTTATTTATATCCTTATACTTGATATCACCAGGCAAATATGTCCCAAAACTTTGTACCGGAGAGTTTGCAATATCTGCCTCATCTACAAAAAGTCGCTCTGCAATATATCCCCATTGTTGGCTCAAACTGTAACCGACTCTTGACCTCCATGGTAATCCGGCAGCAGCATAATCCGGTTCATCAGCCACTTTAAATTCACTTGTCGCATAAGTGAAATTACCATAACCCTGCAACCAAATCTTATTATTAAACCAATGGTTATAATTCACCGACAAGTCTACTCCATGAGATGCAGCTTCACCTACATTAGCACGTACACTAGCCTCCAATCCCATTGTAGTAGGAATAAAACTTCTGTCCATTAGGATTTTAGAACGGTCTTCACGGAAATAGTCAAATTGTACATCCAAACTATTGAACAAGCCTAGTTCAAAACCAATATTCAGCTTCTTTGCAACTTCCCATGTTATAAACTCATTGGGATAACGTACCGTGGAAATCCCATCTTTATAATTTCCCCAGTTGGTTCCAAAAACCTGTCCTCTACCGGAAGAGTTCATATTCATATTAGACAAGTAGAAAAATCGATCTGAATCACTTCCTATTGCATCATTACCGACAAGACCATAAGTAACCTTTAACTTCAACTTATTTGCCACTTTCTCTATCGGTCTCCAAAAAGCCTCATTAGAGAGCATCCATGCACCTCCTATAGAAGGGAAAAAACCATATCTTTCATTCTGAGCGAATCGTTCGGATCCATTGTATCCAAAGTTGAATTCTACAAAATAACGGCTATCATAACCATAAGACATTCGACCAGATATTCCCTGATTTCTTTTAGGTAATGATTTTATAACACTACCGGCATTCCCCAAGAGTTCTTCTTTCCTTTGATATACCAACAAAGCTCCTACATCGTGCAAACCAAACTTCCGGACATAATTGGCTTTAGCCTGCATATATATTTGGGTATAGACATCTTTCGGCCCTTCACTATAGCCCAGATATTCTGTCCCGCTATCAGGATTTAGTGCTTGTAATACATAGTTATCCGACTCTTTATCATAAAAACCAATTTTATAGTAATACGGAGTATAAGAGCGGGAAACATCAAAATAAGAACGTCTCACTGTACTAAAATGCCCTTGTACAGTTAACCCCTCTGTTATAAAGTCCAAATTCTGCTCAATTTCTGCTTGTGCAGAAATGTTGGTACGACTATAATCCTTATACCCGCTAGTCATAATTGCATAAGGATTGATATGGTTAGCTCCCTCCATGTTACCGAAAAGCGGATGTCCTACCCCTTGATTTTGTAAATCAGGCAAATAATATTTAGGAAAATCAACCGGACTTGCGTGTATAGCATGATCGAATAAGATATTACCTCCGTCAACAGGACCACGATAATCATCAAAATCAGCCTGAAAACGCACCTTCACTTCTGTTGTCTTTGTCAGATGAATATTAAAAGTTGATAAGATATTGTACTTCTTCAGGCTAATGTTCGAATTAAAGTTATTCAATCCATCATTCTTAAGTAATCCTGTGTCATTACTAAATGTGCCCGCCAGATAATAAGTTGCCACACTACCACCACCTCTTACATTGAAGTTTACCCGCTGATTAACAGTATAATCTTTAAACATCTCTTTCATCCAGTCTACGGTCGGGTAAACATACGGATTCCTATTGGGAGCCATAGTATTAGCAATTTTAGATTCCGGATAAGGAATGACCCCTTGAGGATCACGTGTCAGAACGGCTTCATTGTTTAATCTCATATATGAAATAGGATCAGCAATATCAATCATCTTCGTCGGAGCTGAAAAGGAATTCTCCACACGAACCGACACCTGAGCTTTTCCTTCCTTTCCTTCTTTTGTTGTTACCAAGATAACTCCATTTGCACCACGTGCTCCATATAACGCTGTAGATGTCGCGTCTTTCAATACTGAGAAACTAGCAATGTCATCGGGCTGTACTCGCGCCAAGTCATCTGACGATACTTCCACATTATCAAGCAAAATCAATGGGTCTTTTTTATAACCAAACGTCGTTACACCACGTATAAAAAAATTAGCATTGTCTTTCCCTGGTTCACCACTACGTTGATACGCTATCACACCTGCCATACGCCCAGCCAAAGAAGTAGTCAGATTACTACTGGGTGTTTTCAGCTCCGCAGGTTTTACAGTCTGAATAGAACCGATTACACTCTCTTTTTTTTGCTTAGCAAAAGCTACTACTGTCACTTCTTCCAGCTCATCCCGTAATTCTTTCATCACAATCTTCATAGACGCTTTTCCTCTAACAGGAACCAGTTGAGTCTCCAAACCTATAAAGGTTATTTGCAAAACATCACTCTCGCCAACTTCGATCGTGAAATTACCATCTATATCAGTTATGACACCGCCAGCTTTCCCTTGTATCTGGACAGTAGCACCTGTTACCGGTGCTCCTGCCTCATCCAATACATTACCTCTAAATTTCTTTGTCTTATTCTGCTGAATCTCTGTTATACTGTCTGTTGCATAAGAAGAAACTACAGGAAAAGGACAACAAAGACCAACTAACAGGATACATGCCCTCCAAGAGATTGACAACCGTCCTCTCTTTGCAAAGTTTGTCATAGTAAACATAAGTTCTCAGATTTAACGTTTAACAAATCATTTCCCGTGCTTTTCGTGATTTCCTTCTTTACCTAAGGCTTCCCCTAAAGCATCGAGCATACCATAACCGAAACGATTGTCCGGCAATAAATAGTGTCCTTCAGACCATTCATTAAAACAAGCAATGGTCAGAATTCGTGGAACTTCCGGATGTTTGTTCAAATACACAAAAGACGATTGAACAAAAGCCTTGAAAGAGGCTGGATTCTCATTCTTAAAAATAGTGCAACCCGGCCATTGACTACGGTCTGCTTTTGCCGGACGATTCGCCGGAGCTATATATCTTGGAGTAGAATCCCATCCCGGAGCTACAGCCGGAACATAAGGAATATCAAACTGACCATGATGTTCATCCCATAACTTAAAAGCCACATCAGCTGCCACTGTTCCATAATCCGGCAATTCGATTTCTTTGGGTTGGAAGCGACCTGCAATCCAATCCATCGGATTATAAGAGCCTACAGTATCATATCCCTCTTCTTTCATATTTCCACAACTGAAACCTGTCACATGAAAATGCAAACCTTTATGTCCCAGTTTTTTTGCATAATCCGTCAACTCCGCAAATAACTGTTTCACTCCTGCTATTCCCAATTTAGATTCCAAACGCCGTGCATCCCAAATACAAATCACCGGCTTATCATCAATTCTCCAATAATTCTCCAAATGGCAATAGCGTGAAATCATATAAGAAAGGCTTTTCCAACACTCTTCTTTAGAGAAATCGGGAGCATCAAAACTTGGAGGATAAGCATTACTTCCATCAGTACGCTTCGTTGGATACAATACATACCAAGGATGATTGGTCCACATACAAGCAAACTTTACGTCTTTTGTATTACTAGCTTCCAGAAAACCATTTTCCAATGCTTCATGCAGACATGGTTTACCATCATACCAATACCAATCCCAAATCAAAACATCAATGCCACTTTGTTTGCAAAGCTTGTTATATGTCTCCCAAGTAGAAGGCTTACTCTCATCAAGCTCCCCTAACAAGGGCGTACGTGGCTGTTGATGCCCTTCAAACCAAGGACGAGCGCTACGAATCAAATTATATTCAGTCCAGCCCTGAGAATATATTTTATTATGCAAAGCCGAAGCATGATAATTAGGAAAAGCATAAGCAGCCACCGTTAATCCTTCCGGTTTCTTTAACAAAGCAGGATCACCTGCCAATGTTTCAAGATCATCAGGCAAACGATAAATCTTCTCTTTACTTTTTTTCTGTGCATAAACAGGCAATACACCTATTATCAACAATAAAAACAATAACTGACTAATACATTTAACAAACTGGTTTTTCATTTTCTTTCTTATTTAAAGTTCAACAAATTCAATATTAAAAAAATCCATGTATCTGATGGTTATCAGACTTTCCCACGGCTTCAGCAAGCGCATCAAGCATTCCATATCCAAATCGGTTATCCGGCAATAAGTAATGCCCTTCAGTCCATTCATTAAAACAGGCAATAGTGAGGATCGGAGGAACATCCTTATGCTTATTCAAATACGCAAAAGCCGACTGAACAAGTGCTTTGAAAGATGCAGGATTTTCATTATCCAAAATAACGCAATTAGGCCATGCATCGCGATTGGGTTGATCCGGTCTGCTCACCGGCGGAATATATCTGGGAGTAGAGTCCCACCCTGGCGAAAGAGATGGAAGATACGGTATGGCAAAGTCATCATGATGTTTAGGCCATAATTTGAAAGCCACATCAGCAGCAGCCACTCCATAATCCGGCAGTTCGATATTCTTGGGCTGGTAATTATCAGCTACCCAAGTAAACGGATTGTAAGAACCGGCAGTATTATAACCAACCTCTTTCGAATTAGGAGAATAAAAACCTGAAGAATGGAAATGTAACCCTTTATGTCCCAACTTACGGGCAAATTCCGTTAATTCAGCAAACAACTGTTTAACCCCGTCAACCCCAATATTCTTCTCCAAACGATTAGGGTCCCAAATACATACCACAGGCTTGTCATCAATCCTCCAATAATTTTCCAAATGACAATATCTGGAAATGATATAGGACAAACTCTGCCAGCACTCTTTCAAGCTACCATCTGCCGGTGCAAAACTTGGAGGATAAGCTTTATATCCATTGGGTAATAAAGTTGGATACAATACATACCAAGGGTGGTTGGTCCACATACAGGCAAACTTCACATCATTACGGTTTGAAGCTCTCAAAAAGCCATTCTCAAGAGCTTCATGCAAACATGGCTCATTATTATACCAGTACCAATCCCAAATCAGCACATCAATACCACTCTGCTTGCACAGCTCATTATATTTTTCCCAAGTACCCGGCTTACTTTCATCCATCTCCCCAAGCAAGGGACCTCTAGGCTGAGCATGCCCCTGGAACCAAGGACGGGCGCTTCTCACCAAATTATATTCCGTCCAACCCGGCCCATAAATCTTATCATGCAATGCAGAAGCATGATAATTCGGAAAAGTATAGCAGGCAACTGTCAGGTTATCAGGTTTTCTCAACAAAGAACTATCTTTTACAAGCTCTTGTAAATCTTCCGGTAACCGTTTCGCTTTTGGAGCATTCCGCTTTCCTGACGCAACATCAGAAGCCCCTATGCTCTCCGCTGCATGAAGCATTTCAGTACCCACAGCAGAAGCTGTAACAATGGCAGTACCTTTCATACTCGCAGATTTAAGAAAAGTTCTTCTATCCATAATATTATAGTATTTAGTTATCACTTAAAAATTTAGTTATTATCTTATTGTTGATTATTCAACTACTTTCCCCGATACGACAAATCTGTCAACCTCTATATGACCGGATACTACTTTTACAAAAGGTTTTCCGGAACGAAGTTCTATATTACCAAATCCAGACTCCGTACTGATAAAGCTAATAAAGTCTCCTATTTTTGAATTAATATACAGTGTTTTATCTACAGCATCATATCGGACTCCTGTCAATCCTTGAAGTAAGCCATAACTGGATAACGCTCGTCCGTACCAATGTCCACACTCATACTCATTAAAAGGGTTACGGACGCTTCCATCATAACGTTGCCTACAGGCACGTACGATCTCAAGGCCTTTTTCTACTTCTCCCTGTAGCATCAAATGTGAAGCTACTTGATATTCTATTCCTGTCCAGACTTCATTACTATAGACAAAAGGTAATGACAACTTGCCCCCTTTAGGCCAACTTCCTAATAATAAGCCTCCTTCTTTGCCTAAAGCGTAAGGGGAACGTTGAGGATTGGCGTGATCAGTCAGATCTTTCTTAAAATTATATCGATGTACTGATAATAAATGGCTCTTCACTTTTTCTGTATTCAGAGTTTCTTCCATCCCACACATTCGGGAGAGCCACGACCCCAAAACTCCATCAGACAGACAACCGTTCCCATACTGATACTTAGGACCTTCCTTCTCCAGTATTTCTTTCGCTTCGGGAGAATAAGAACTATGGAAACTTTGTGCAACAGTCGGATCTTTTGCATTCAATCTCCTCCACTCTATCTTTTGGATAAAATACTCACCATTAAACAAGCCTGTTTCAGTAAATTTTCGTCCTTTTTTCAATAGTTTCTTATATTCAGTAACGTCTTTATCGAGAAACTCACTCATACGAATGAAAGCTGATAAAGCTCCATAATAGAAACTATTATGCATACCATCCGGCCCCCAGAACTCAATATCATAAGTATTATGGTGTGGTTCTTCAATACTTCCTACCCTACGAGGATCCCAAGTTGAGATACAGTAGTCCAAACTCTTTTTTACTTTTGGATACATAGAGATAAGGAACTCATTTTCACCTGAAATTCTCCACTCACGATATACTTTCATTATACCTCCCAATTGCCCGTCAGCAGCTGAGTGAAAATTGTGCCGGGTAGGACGAATCGGTAAATTGACACGAAACACTTGATGGCCTTTCAAATCTTGCCCTTCTTCAAATTCTGTATGCCTTAACGAACGTTCCAAAGAAGGAAATAAGTGTGGAATAGCCTGTGCATAATTCCAGACGTGAGTACATGAGCCATGACACGATCCCCAATTATCGGCACATCCCTCCCAAGTCCATAAGCGTCCGTCATATTGCCGCATCACCGTTGGAGACTTTAAAATACTTAAGTTAGCAGAAACAGCTTCAATCACTTCAGGCGGTAAGGTAGAACGATAAAAAGAGTCTGTGAACCTTTCTGTCTGATTGCGCAAAATCTTATAATGAGACAGAAAATAATCAATAACCTCATTTACTCCTGTAAAGCGGCTACTATACCAAGGTTTATAATTACCCTTATCTGCCTTTTCTACAGCTAGTCTTGCGGAGTCAACATTATTGTCATTCCAGTCTTCCGGTTCCTCTCCAAGCCTCAAAGTCGAGTTAGGAACATACCATGCCGTATAAATCCTGATTGTTTTCTTTTCCCCTGGCATCAATGTTACCGGGACAAACATAGAAGCTCCTGGTGCACCTTTCTCTATTGCTGGACATTGTGGCATTAAACCTGCCTCAATAGCGTTCCAGAGCATCGTAAGACTATCAAACCATCCTCCACGAAACCAACAATAATTAATCTTTAAAGAATCCTGATCCGTAAAGATAGCAAAATCACCCTGCAAATGAGGCTCCGTTTCTGTACCTGACTGTGAAAGGATAAACCCATGAGGCATCGTTTTTATAGCATCCAATCCTTTACCCCAACTCAGAAAGTTACGAGCATGGTAGGAGAAAATAGTTTCCTGAACCTCTTTACTAGTATTCTCTAAACTATATTCCAATCCTCCTACCGGTAAACTGGAATTATCCGGATCACCCGGAATAAAAGGACTCCACCCCAAAATGGTTACCTTAACGGGAATATCTTTATCTGTTAATGAAACCTTGGCAAACGGAAAACGTGCTTCAAATTCGACTGTATCAAAACGGGGAAGTCCTAATATTGATCCCATACTACCTCCTGTTCCGTAATTGGGCATTCCAAATTTTCTCCAATCAGATACAGGTCCTTCAAGTACCTTAGCCCCATTACATACCCCCTTCACATACAGAGCAGCAAACATTCCCGGTTCATGAAAAACTTCCGGTCGATGCCATACTGACATATGAGATATATAGCCTGTTCCTTCCAGACAATACATACCTGTACCAATTCCCCCTATAGGAAAAGCGATTCGATTATTATATTTCCCACTATAAGAACTATTGTATATACGGTTCCTTTCGTCATCGATGTCATTTGCCGACACCCATCTATTGGAAATAGCCAGAATCGAAATCATAAACAAAAGAGAATACTTCAACTTTTCCATAAAAAGAGTTTTAAAGCATTATTCAACTACTATTATTGGAATATCCAGAAGAAATGCCAGTTTCTTCAGTTCAGAGACTTTATGTCCAATGCCAATCGCACAATGATGTGAAGGTCCCGCTTTACTCCATTGATCCATAAACCGACGAGCACCACACGGAAAGCGATAACGACTATTTGTATTGCCAATATGTAGAGTTTCTCCTTGTACAGCCTCTCCCTCAGCAGCAAGTAGAAAGACTCCGTCTCTTCCCTCACATACCGACAAAAGTGTAACATCACCTGGTTTAACACTCATCTGGATGGACAGACCTTTACCCGGTTTACCGTGATATAATGGAAGAGGCACTAGTTTCACTTTCTCTTCGGCGATTGCAAAATGTGCCGGGCCATCATGTCCTAGTAATACAATATCATCCTTAAAATCCATTGCATAAAATTCAGAGAAAGAACCACCAGCTTTTAATAGTGACATAATTTTCATCGCCTGTGCATTTTTCACTTCACATTCTCCGGCAACGGGTATTCCATATCCTGTCAACAACGTATTACCTGCAATAACAGAAGTTACAATATTCTCATAATCATTCCCACAGAATCCTTCGTAATAATAAGCCATCGCTCCCAGTTGATGCACATTCACTAATTTATCCAAAGCCACAGAAGTACGTGCAGCCCTCACTAGCTCTTCCGAACTACATGATGCTTCCACATTAAACTTATCATAAAATTCGTCCAGTTTTCGCTTCAGTTCCCCATCGCTAACTTCTTCTCTATAAGCTTTTAGCTCACACATCTCCAGCAACTCTATATGAGTACCAAACACTGCGCTCTGCTTCATAAGATCAGTATATACATCTAGCATACCACAATAGTAATGCCCCAAAACTCCCAAACGGCTTGTGCGCATTCCATACATTACACGTACAGCGTCAACCCAAGAGGCTATTTCCTCCCAAACATAATCTTCTGATAAATAGCCGGTGATAATATCATATCGCACACCGGCTCTATTGAAAACACTCGCAAACTCCGGAACAGAACATGCCTGACAATGTGCCAACCATTCACCTGTCATTCTTCCTCTATCCCCCATTGAATTGAGTTTTTGATAATCTATTGCTGATGCAGGCTGTATATTTAATATAATAATAGGCTTGCCTACTTGTTGAGCTACAGGTAGTATCGTAGAAGAAAGAGCATAAGTAGAAATAAACAGAAAAACCAATTCTACATCAGCTTGTTTTAATTGTAGGACACATTCATTAGCTTTTAGAGGCGAATCCACCATCCCCGTATTGATAACTTGTACGTCCATTGCCTCTATTTTGGCAGCTATTTCATCCTGATAAGTTAACAGACGGGGAAGAAGCCCTTCAAATTGTCCCCAATAAGTATCCAATCCGACTCCTAAAAGTCCCACTCTTACTTTTTGTTGTATCATAGCATTATTCATTTTTTAATTATGATACAAACTTAGTCATCTTAAAAGAGAAAGACTTTCGATAATTGCCAGAACACTATCATTATTTGATACGAAATTCTTCTCGATATTCTATAGGTGATTTTCCTGTTTGTTTCTTGAACCGGGCAGAGAAATAAGCCGGGGATTCAAAATCGAGCCTATATGCTATCTCTTTTACCGGAATAGTAGTAGTAGTCAACAACTCTATGGCTTTCTGTATTTTCAGATTCTGGAAATATTGCACAGGTGCATAATTCTTCTGTTCCTTAAACAACTTTCGAAAAAGAGAATATCCCATACCTGCTTTTTTGGCAATCTCTTGCATAGAAACTGGTTGATCTATCAATTCCTTCATGAGCACACAAGCATAATCTATTTTAGAAGAGAAATCATCATTCTCTACCTGAAGGTTCTTATCGATACTACACATTAGTGCTACCAGATAGGTCACCAATCCACTCAATACGCGTTGATATAAAGTAGGTTCTTCGTTAGCAACATCAATAGCTTTTCTGAATAAAGAAACGATCTCATCATTGATACCGACCTTAAATACAGGACTTTCTTTCGAACAATACTCATTCGTCATCCAGCTATCAACTTCCGGACCGCAAAAGCCGATCCAATAATGACTCCAACCTGTTTGATAATTAGGATAATAGGTGTGCCATTCGCCCGGAAAAAGAACAAAAATCATACCTCGCTTGATAGTAAACACTCCCCCACTTCTTGTTTCAAGCACTCCTTCTCCCTCTGTAATATAAATCAGTTGATACTCCGTCAGTATACGTCCTTTATCCGGATTAAAATAATAACCGGCAGAATGATTCAAAGTCGGATAAGAAGTATTTGGGGGAATTTCTTCAAAGCCGACTGAAGAAATGTTCCGGTCTGGTCCCAAACTATTATTATTCACGAAATATTTAATGGACATGCGTTCCATAGCAACTAGTATTTAGAAAAAGTAGGGCGGAAAGTTATCAAGAAAATCCTAAAACTGCAAGAAAGAAAGAAAAAACATGGTTTCCCAATACTTCTTTTTCATAGTAGATCTCTTCCAATAGCATTCTTCCACTCCTACGCCATGTCCTTCTATTGTAAGATAACATATAAAGATACACACTCTTTCTTTATATCAGAGTCATATTAATCTATATAAATAGATATCCCCACATGTACGACTCGGTAATACCAAGATGTACAACTGGGTAATACCCACATGTACTACTGAGTATTACCGAGATGTACGGCTGAAACGTATTATTTATATATGTTATTGCATTTATGTTAGTAGCTTATAGGCCAATACACTGCATAACGTTCAAAATGTACTTTATAAAACGGTTCTACAACTACATTATCAAATTCCTTCAAATCTATTTTAAATTTTAATGTATCTGTAGAAATTGATTTCACATAAGCAGGAATCTGCTTAAGTGGCATCCTAAATACCGGAATCTTGTTCAAATCGATCTTATTCATTGCCGTATTGTTCATCTTTCCCCAAAAAGTAGTAGGCAAATTCTCAGTTCCCATGCGCCCGGCAAGTACGTATGGACCATATAGTAATGCAGCATAACGGTCAGAACCCATCAAACTTTCGACATATACATGCATCGGAAGTTGCAATATGATTTTATTCTTTCGTGCCCAAGTTCTGTTAACCACCCAATATCCATCCTTATCAAGGATAGGATATTCTACTTTTCCATTAATAATGAAAGTTACTTTATCCGCCCAATCCGGTTTACGAATACGAAGTATCAATTCTTGCTTTTTCTTTAAATTCAGCATAAAGCTCACTTGCTCCGATTCAGGGAGTCGGTTTTGCTGAATAAGTTCTATTCCTTTTTCTTTCCAGAAAAGAATAGAAGGTATAAACAAATTGACTCTAATATCAGGATCTCCATCAATAATTCTCTTTGAATGACTATAAATAAACTTGCTAAGTTTTGCCGGACTCTCCAGACCAGTATGTCCACAGCACCAAAAAGAACTGTCACGTGAAGCATAAATTCTATAATGCCCCGGACGCATAGAGGTGAAATAGCAACACATGCCCTTTTCTGGATCGTAGGCTGACAAAATATGATTAAACAATACCCGCTCATAATAACTTGCTTTGGCTGCATCAGGATACTGACAGAAAAGAGATTCAGTCAAACGTAGCATATTCACTGAGTTACAAGTTTCCGGACCTCCTACCAAAAGTACCCGATCAGCGAACTCCTCTTTCGGAAAAAAATGTTCCCCAGTACTGTTTCCCCCTATTACCCATGTATGATTCTGAGTTACAATATTCCAAAAATTAGTTGCTGCTGTCAGGAAACGTTCATCACCCGTAAACTGATAATACTTATGAAATCCTGTAAACTTTGGAATCTGCGTGTTAGCATGCCATCCAAAAAGAATATCCTTCCCCTCAGACAGAGGACCCCACATCGCATGGTCGTTCAACCGACGCGCCCAATCAAGAAAACGCTTCTCTCCGGTTAGTTCATAAGCCTCCACATAAGATTCATTGATAGAGCCATGTTCGCAGATAAGCAACCGCTGAATCTGATCATCTGTCAGTTTGTCCAACACTTGATATCCAAACCAATCAGCCAATCGGATTAATATAGGTAATGCCTCTTCCATTTGACATTGCGTATAGGCAGCAGAAAGCCCAAGAAGCATTTTATTAATCAGATAAACCGGAGCCCATGCACCGTTTACTGTAGGATTATTTGTTTTTATCTTTCCAGAAGCAACTTCAGCAAATAGCTTTCTACCATCTTTGAGCCCTAGTAAGAAACCATCCTTCCCTGCTTTTTGGCATAGTTCAAGCTCTTTCAGTACATACTTTAAACGTTTTAATAACCTTTTATCATCGGTTGACTGATACATCATAGATACAGAAGAAAGATAGAATCCTAAGAAACCTCCGCGCAAAGGTCCGGCACCCCATACATCTTGTGATTCCCAACCTGCATAGGGTGCAGCTTTTGAAGGTAATCCTGCCTCTATTCGATAAAAATGCAATAATGAATCAGGATTCAACCATAGAAGATATTCCTTTCCTTTTCGTTGTAAATCAAGAAAAGGACTGTCCAGCAAACGTACTTCTCTTAATGGAAAATAAGATTCAAAAGTGACATCTGCAGGTTTACTCCCTCCATATGACGCAGATACAACAGGCTCAAATGATCCAATAAGCAATAATAAGCTCAAAAGAACTTTTATAGATGTCTTTGTCAATACACCTTTGCGCATAAATATATCAATTATTTTAATTCTATCTTCTTTGCAAAAACTAATCGGACAGGGCCTATCAAACCCGATTCCAGCAAAGGTGAATCTTTCCGATAATGTTTCCAGGTAGTGAATGCTACTCTTCCCCCTTTCGGCTTATTCACACCATTCTTATACCAATCCGGTAATTTTTTGATAGCACCACGACTCAATGCGGCAATACCATTTATACCACCTCCAGGTACATATTCATTCTCTTCCGGTAGTTGTTCATCACCAATCAAACGATTAGTCCACTGATTGGTTACTTTTATTTCCAATGTATTTTTGCCCGGCTTTAATACATCAGTAACATCAATCGAATACGGACGAGCCCACAAAATCCCTTTATTCACTCCATTGACAATCACTTCTGCCATCACCTCTACCGCTCCCAAATCAAGAAAGACAACTTTTTCATCAGACAATATAGAAGCCTTTATAACAAAGTCCGTCATATAGGTAGCTGTACCTGAGAAATACTTAACTCCTTCGTCTTCGTGTTTATGCAGAGAAAATAGTTTAGGCAGAGTAATCTTCTCTGGTGCCCCACAACCATCAGGAAAAGTAATCTCCCATTTCTGATTGAGCATTACGGGAGTTCCAACTTTTTCAACCTTTATTTTCTTCTTTACACCATCCGATGTTATAAAATCATAGTTTCCATCATGCCAAGCCAGCAGAAAACGATTATCTGCGTAAGGCACCCAATTCAAGGCTCGTTCATCTGCCTTTTTTACATATCCTTCAGCTGCCAAACGGGAAATTTCCTTGTTCGATAACACTCTCTGAAATAATACCGGAACAGACATATCTCCATTATAATAAGAGGCTCCTTCTTTCAAAGTAGTAGGATTCAACCCCGGATGAATTGTCTGCAGAGATCTCGTTTTATAAGTTACATACTCACCATTTATATAAATATGCGGAGCACCCTCTTTATATACCAAGCAAATATGGCTCCACCCGGAAATCGGCTTCTCTACTGCCATCTTAAACTCAGGGTATCCTTTTGCATTCTCCCACACAGCAACTCCGTTTCTACCTATAGCCATTCCACAAGTAGCATGTCCTGTGCCATATAGCAATTCCCCATGCGACGGATAGATAGCATAATATTCTGTCCAGGGATATGATATATATCCCATTGGATTATCCGTATTCAACATAGCATCCGATTCCGGTTTTACCCATAATGATATCGAGAAATCATCTTTTACACCAAAATATTTAGCCTGTTCCTGCTCTTCGACAGAAACAACTGAAGCATCCACCAGACACTCACTATCTTTATAAACAGAACGAATAGCTGTCTGTTCAGGAAGATCTGAACGAAATACAACAAAAACAGAACCGTATTCATCCAACTGGATAGGAACAGAGGTCATTCCTTCATTTTTCTGATATACCAAAGCACGTGACCTTTCGCCTGTTAGAGGATTCCAGAATTCCGGAACTTTTCCTTCTACACGAAAGTTACAAATTATGTCTTCCGGAGTCCGTCTCTGATTAGTTACAAAGTAGACATCCGTATCTCCTATTTGTCTATGAATATACCGTATCGGAGCACTATTCGGATTATCTCCAACTTCAAAGTCTGGTTTTAACTGAATCTGCCTGAATACCTGATTCAAATTCAAAGAGATTTCCCAAAATACTCTACCTTTTCCAATATTACGGTCTATCATTGTAGCCATATTCTTTCCCCATAATTCATCACAAAGCTGTTCGAATTCTTTTTCCTCTGTAATAGAATAAGACTGCAATCCCACAGTCTGATGAGGACGGGCACCAACAATAACCAAGCCCTGCTCTACCATCTCCCGAAGTTTCCTCAACAAACCCAATGTAATATACGACTGTTCTTGTAGAACAAGAATGCGGTAACTCATCCCATCCGGAAGTCTTAACCGTCCCTGTTCTATCCATGCTCTATTCAGCAGGGTTTCCGTATTCATCAGATCATAGTCATATCCTTCCGGTGGCACCGGGTTCAATTCATTACGGTGTACTTTAGTATAGCCCACAACATTATCCCCCGTAAAGTATGCCAGATCAGCAACAAATAAGCCTTCTTGCAAGAGAGTTTGACAACGATTCAGATAATCCATCCAAGCGCGCGCCGGTTCCCACCAAGTGTTCGTCCGGTCGAAGTGTATTCCCCAAGGTCCTAAAGTCATAGCAGGAACAGCATTTGAATGAGGCTGCATCGCGTAACGATGAACTACCATCCGGTTAATTCCCTCTGTAAACGCCTTATCACCAACAGCCTTCAATGCAAACGGATATTCCTGCCATCGCCCCGATTCCGGTTCAGAAGTATATGCCTCGGCACCTACTACTTTCTGTCCATTGATATGGGCAATAGAAGATGCCAATTTAGCGGTACGACGCATCATCAAATTGTTTTGGAAAATAGCGGATAGCCCATTCCAAAACTCTCCCATCACTCCATCCACTCGCGAACCTATCTGTAATTCTTCCATCGGTCCGCGATCATAAGGCTCACAATACGATACCAAACCATATTGATTACATAAACTCCTGAACTCACCATAATAGTTATCAGCCAGTAAATCAGCCTGTATACGACGAATATCCCATAAAAAGCGTTCTGTTATCTCTTTACTTCCTACAATTTTACCAGTCATAGCCGGCAAATATCTAATCAAATCGTATCCGGTTCTCTCACAGAATTCATCCTCAAATCCCGATGTCCAGTTCTGCATACCGACCTCCCAACTATCTATTTCCAAACCGATCTGAATTTGATGAACATATGGTTTGATTAATGGATATAACAGGTCCATCATCTTATTAAAATGAAGTTGAATAGCCTGCTTACTAAATTTATCACATTCAAGTCCCACACCTGTATCCGGAGCCGCACAATTCTTTCTTCCCGTAGAAGTATGTCCCATACGAATGATCGTCCAATTTCCCGAAGGTGCTTCCCAACTCAAACATCCGTTTGAATCAACCTGTTTAGTTAAATCAATCACATCCTCCGGATGAATAACTTGTTCTTTATCATACTCCCGTATATCAATCAGACCTTTATGATTGAAAACACTATTATTTAGTAATTGCCAATCAGAAAAACCTATTGGCTTTCCATTCCTAAAAGAAGGAAAAGCCAATATAGCAACATCTTTATAATATCCTAACTCCATAGCAGGCTGAGGCAACAAAGTATCTATCTGCTCTCCTCCCACCACTTCTATCTCACTCCAAGTTAATTTCTGCATTGAATATTCAGGAGTAATCCAAGGTCCTCCACTCGATGACCATCCCGGACAATTATGCATCACATAATCGATCCCCAAACGAGCAGCTTCTTTTACGGCATGTGCTTTTAACTCTGACCATTCCGAACTCAAATAAGTAACAGCCCCCTTCGGAATACCTGTGCCTCCTTCTAAATTAAAGACACCTCCTACTCCGATACGATGCATAGCCTCTAAGTCTTTGGTAATACCTTCCTTTGTTATATTTCCATTCATCCAGAACCAATATGTATAAGGACGGGCAGTCGAAGAAAGCTCAGTAAAGTCTTTTTCAAGATCAACCATTGATTTAGCTTTCACTAAATGAGTAGTCCCCGAAGGTAAAGGTAGTTTCTCGCCTACCGAGACAGGTTTACCGAAACAAGGAACACCAGATGCATCAAAAGTGAACTTCTGTAGACGGATATCACGTTTCCAACCAGGTGTTTTCTCTCTTTTCGAATGATAACAGATATAATATTCCCTATCATCAGGTGAAGTTGTAAAGCTAGCATGTCCAACTCCAAGCACTTGATTAGTTCCCTCAAATGCCGGCTTCTCACTCTTAATCCAACTCTCTGGGTCTAAGAGGTCTGCATCCGAATCTTTCAGACGCAAATAAGATAGTTTATATGTATCCAGCCACGACTGACCACACGAATAAACAATAAATACATCTTTCTCATGCTTCAATATTTGCGGTCCCTCATTCAATGGCAGTTCTCCCTGTTCATAATAACGATCCGGTGAAGATATTTTCACTCTTCCGGAGGCCATAGTCCAGGGATTTAGCATTTTGGCTATGTAAAGGTGTTGCTGAGTTTTGTCAGTTAATTCATTACCTTCCCAACCAGACCAGACTGCATATAGTTGTCCTTTATGATCCAACAAAGTCATATCAATCGCCCATCGATTATTTTCCCAATCCCCTAGAGCATCACCTGTAAACAGCATTCCTTTATCAACATACTTCCCCATTGCATCTGATGTAACGGATTCCAACACACCTGCTTTCTGATGAATGAAAGGAGGACCACTATATCCTGCGGCATAATAGATATACCATTTACCTTTCCAAAAATGAAGTTCAGGCGCCCAAACACAAGTTGAGTTCCATTGTCCTTTCTCTGGTACCTTCCATACACGCACTGGAGGATTTATCTTATGAAGATCACGCGAACGAGATACTCCTATACCACCCGGGACCCCACTACAATAATAATACCATCCTTCATGCTTTATCACCCAGGGATCAGCACCCGAAGATAGGATCGGATTTGTATAATCACCATCATGTTCTTGTCCATAGACCATCGTCGAACAGATAATCATTATTATCCAAAAAGATAATCTTTGTATCATTTAAAATAAGATTTTCAATTCAGCTTTTCTTTTAAAATATCTCTTTTATAGCGCACTAAAGCCTCAACATAATAATAATCGGCATAGGTTAATGGTACATCAACTTCTGCCTTACCTGGATTATTACCTACAGAATGCTTTAGGATAAAATTGCAATTTGTGCCAGGCTCCGCCAAATATTCCGGCGAAGAAAGGGTTTTCAACTGTGTTTCTGCAACAGAGAGACATTGCTTCGAAAAATCCCCTTCTGTATACAGACTGAGTTCAATAAAAGCAGAAGCCATCAATGCACCAGCAGAGGCATCGCGAAGTTCATTAGGTATATTAGGAGCATCAAAATCCCAATATGGAATCTTATCTTCAGGCAAACGGGGATGATTTATTATGAATTTAGCAACATTGATGGCATGCCGCAAATACTTCTCCTGCCCTGTTTCACGATACATCATAGTATAGCCATACAATGCCCAACCTTGCCCACGCGCCCAACATGACTCATGTGCATATCCCTGACAAGTATTCTTCTTTTCCGGTAAACCGGAAATAGTATCATAAGAAATTACATGATATGAGCTATAATCTGATCGGAAATGATATTTCATCGTCACATCCGCATGTGACTTAGCTATTTCCTCAAATTTAGGATCATCAGAGTTCTTGGAAGCCCACATTAACATCTCCAGATTCATCAAATTATCAATAATTACCGGATACTCCCACACCTTCTGATTCCAGTCCCAAGAACGAATGCAACCCACCTGTGGACGAAAACGGGTACTCAACGATTCAGACCCCTGCAATAATGTCTTTCTATAATCATCATTACCTGTCAAGCGTAATCCATTACCAAAGCTACAATACAACATAAATCCCACATCATGATTATCAGTAGTATATTTCTGGTTTTCTATCCGTTTTGTATAGTTCTCAGCATACATTTTCAAAGAATCATTGCCATTCACCTCGTACAGATACCATAATACACCGGGAAAAAAGCCACTTGTCCACCAATTGGATTTTGATGTCATCAACTTACCATCCTTGCCGATTGTACGAGGTAGTTTTCCTTCTTCATTCAATAAATCCTCAGCCATAAGCTTTGACTGTACAGTTGCCGTTTGTAAACTGTTATTCACGAGAGTACTCATTTCGCTTTTCGGAGTTGAACAACTACAAACTGTCAAAAGCAAAAGAGATGCAATGATAGATGAACTTACTTTCATTTATATATTCTTTTAAATTATTTCTATAATTGAGATTTCCGGATCTTAATCTGAGCCTCAAGTTTATCTCTTTCTCTACTCAAATATGGGCAATGCACCTTGTTTTCATTCTCCGATGCATCCAATTGGCGATCAAATATCATCCGGGCTACAACCGAATCTCCTTGCAGCCATATAGTGCTACTATATTGCTCCGAAACAATATTATACCCACCTTTCCACTGAATAAAGGCGTATTGTTTTGTCTTTTTCCCACTGTCTTGCAAAATAGGCACAAAACTCTTTCCCTGTAATTGGTCCTTAGGCATTGGCACTCCACACAACTCGCACAAAGTTGGATAAATATCGACAAATTCTACAATTCCTTTTGCTTTGCCACCTCTACAATGAGGAACACGAACAATCAACGGAGCACGAGTTGCATGATTCATTAGATTATGTTTTCCCCAGAATCCATGTTCCCCTAAATGCCAACCATGGTCACCTAATATTACCACTATTGTGTTCTCAGACAGTCCCAAACGATCAAGTTCGTCAAGTATCAGACCAATCTGTGCATCAATATAACTCACACATGCATAATAGCCATGCTTAGCTTCTCGCTGGAAAGTCTCATCTTTAGTTGTAACAAATTTCCCATACCCACGAATTTCACCGGAAGAAGTAACCTGTTTAGGTAAAGCTTTCGGTCTATAAGGATTTTGGGCGAGGTGTATTTCTTCTCGCCGATATAAATCCCAGTATTTTTTGGGAGCATTGAAAGGCAAATGCGGTTTCCAAAAACCGCATGCAAGAAAAAACGGTTTTTCCTTTTTATGCAAACGCCTTAAATCCGCAATTGTCTTTTGCGCCACTCTACCGTCTATGTAAGTTGTATCAGCAACATCAGCCGACTCACAGAAAGGACCTCGTAAAGTTTTAGGATGAACATAACGGGAAGACTCTTCATTCTGCCATAATTCCCACTTGTTATATTCAGCCCAATCCTTACCATATCCATCAGGATGCACTCTCCATGGAGCTTCCGACCAACTATCAGCATGATCCGTTATATTATGAAATACTTTTCCATTAGAAACGACATAATATCCGTTCTTCTTAAAGCATTCCGGAAGTGAAAGAGCCTCCGGACAATCTTTCTCCGCACTGGCATCAAACGCAGTAAAACGATTCGGGTAACGAGGATACATTCCTGTAAACAGACTTGCCCTGGAAGCCCCGCTTACAGGAATGTTACAATATGCATTCTGAAAGACCGTAGCATACCTTGCCAAGCTATCCAGACGGGGAGTCACAATATCTTCTATTCCATAACATCCCAATTCAGGACGCATATCATCGGCAATAATAAGCAAAACATTCATCTTATTATTCTGTCCATGGAGATGAACAGAAGACGACAAAACAATCACACTTACAAAACAAAAAGATTGAGTGTATTTCATAGCCACATCCTCCAGAATACTAAAACTATATCATTTAAAGTTTACCCCTTCGAAAGAGAATTTATTTTTAACATCATTCTTATATTCCTTCAGATAGGGAGAATAAGTTTTTACTCTGACTTGCTGTTTCTTCACGTCTATATCCACAATACGCAAGAAACCGGTTTGCCCTCTGTTCGTCCCTTTCACTCCATCTTGAAAATTGGCTAACATCTGAAACACTTTATTACCATGATCACCTATACTGACTAAGGTCCCAACACCGCTATTCAGTACATGCCCACTGAATACAAAAAGAATATTAGGATATTTACTAACCAACTTATCCCACATTTGCTCACCGTTATTCACCGCATTTTCACCGGTATCTTTGCCTAAACCGTATTTCTGCGGCAGCCAACGATCGCCTTCTCCCATACGTGTATCATCCGAGTACATATATGCATGCGTATTGATAATCACCTTATGATGCGGATGTTTCTTCACAATCTCACCTGCCCAGTCAAGCACACTAGTACGAGGTCCAAATTCCAAACAAAGAATCAGCCATTTCAATCCGGCAGCCTTGAAAGTATACCACACATTATCCATTTTCCCTTCTTCAAATGCACCACCGAAATTTCTCGTCTTACTGTATTTATCATAAGGAAAATATCGATTGAAGAGTTCCGAATCTCTTTTATTCGAATTTTTACCTAAATCGTGATTTCCCATTACAAAAGCATAAGGAACTTGGTTGTCCATAGTATTCAAAGCGGCAGCTGCAACCTCCCACTCCTTATCGACATTGTGATCAGTCATGTCCCCCTGTTGCAAAACAAAGTCAATACTATCTGCATGATCTATTGCCCATTGAGTTTGCGATTTTAAAATATCGGGATAAAGCCGTGAATAAGTTTGTATATCCGGCAACAAAACCAGTCTGACCTGTTTTTGTGTTTTACAACCCGAGAAAATAAAAACTGCCGTAGTCAATAAAGCTATCCATTTCATTTGATTTTTCATCTGTTTCTACTCTTTATTCAACTTTCTCAGAAGTTTATTTAGTTACATCTACTTTCTTTTCAATACTTCCCTAAGATTTAATCCTAGTTTTTAATAGAACCGTCCTTCTTTATATCTCGGCTCCCACTCCATATTTTGACTGAGGACCATTCTTCAGGTTTGGCCGTCCAAAACTCATCATCCGCTTGCAAACCTAAAGGTAGAAAAATAAACGTACACAGATAATTACTGCCTGTGGATACATATCTATCGGCTATCTCCGGTTGATGTCCACAGAATCCCAAGTTCAACCATCCGTCTTTATCAAATGTTCCCTTAATTAACTGTCTTTTCATCACCTTAGTCAATGCACAGCGTACCTGTGCTGGTTTGATATGTTCCGGTAATAATTTCATCCAGGAAACTTGAGCTAATACCTGAAAAGCCCCAAAACGATATCCCATCGACCTGCCCAACACAGGATAAGTACCTTCCGGAGAGATCATCTTTTCTTGTTGATCGGCATAACGGATCAATCGTTGTAACTGTACATCATAAAAATCGGCTCCTTCAACTTCATGCTTCTTCATAACTGACAATACATCTATCAACATAGGCTGGATCACATAACTATTATAATAATCCAGATGGAAGTTGCGTCCGTCACCATACCAGCCATCTCCTTTGTACCATTCTTTATGTCTTTTTAATGCATAATGAATCGGGTTCAATTCACATTCACCTGTAAATTCCAATAGAGCAGCCTCAATTGTAGCAGAAAACATCAACCAGTTAGATTCTGAGGCTTTGATTCTACGGGAAGCTTTCAGTTCTTTGATAATTCTCTCCTGAGTCACTTTATCCAACTTCGGCCAGATCTGATCCTTCGAACGTAATAACCCCTGTGCAAAAAAAGCCGCATCTACCAATGGTTGTCCACCAGGTCCATCAAAACGCATATAATCCGGAGAATCCGGATTCACAGCATTGGATATAGATTTCACCACCAGGTCAGTATATTTAGCACGGAGTTGTCCTTCTTTCGTGCCATCAGGAGGTAAGTTTAACCAAGCAGAAATGCCATTAAAGGAACGCCCTAAAGCTTCCAAATGTGTTACATTCTTTCTAGTATTGCCATTATTCAATCCATCAAAGGTTTCAACAGGCATGTTCTTTCTCAGAGTATTCTGACTCAAGTTTGTATAAAAAGGATCAATGATTTTAATCATTGTCTTCACCCAGTATTCACGGTCCTTGCCCGGTTTTGCCTGAGCAAAACCGGTAAACAATAACTGGACCAAATATAATAATATTACTACTTTACGCATTCTTTCTATCCTCTTTATTTAATTTCAAATTCATCCGATTCACTATAGAAATAATCGATAGCAGTTTCTTCCGGCAAATAAACAGAACGATAAATAATACGATCGCCTGCAAAATCATCTATCTTAATCTGCGTCTCGGGTGCTTTCAGAATCACCGTTTTATCCCCTCCATCAATGCTCGTATAAGTAATTTCGGAACCAAAGAAAGTCGGTTCAAGCGAAGCTGCAAAAGTAATGGTCAACACATCGTTTTTTAAAACTGCCGTCTTTACTTTTGTATTAAACAACAACTTCTCATAAACATCACCATATACAGTACAAGGAACTTCTGACATAATAGAAGAATTACCATGAGTATCATATGTGCAAACTTCAAATACATACGAACCTTCCGCCAAATCCTTCACTATAACCTGTGTTAGACCAGCCTTATCAGTTAATTGTAATTCAGTGGACCTCGTTCTGTTTTCCCAGAAGATTTTAGCTGTTTTAGCACGTGGATCAAGCAACTTCTGCCACTCAAGCATAGCTCGGTTACGTCCGGCATACGCTTTCAACGAATCCACTTTTCCTATATAAACAATAGGTCCTTCTTCAATAAACTCTTTATATGTTGCATCCATGCCATCACAAGACGCCAAAGTACCTATAAATAAAAATACAAGAGCAAAATTCTTAAATAGTCTCATAGCATTATTTCTTTTTACTTATTACTAATTATGCTTTGCACCGAAGAATGTTAGTTCGTGAAGATGCATGTAGCGTGTATTTCCCCAAGTGTTATTCGTCCTGAAACGAATGTAACGAACAGCAGGAGCATTATCCGGAATAATAAAATTCTCACCATTCTTTGCAGCTTCCTGATCTTCAGCTGTTAGAGCATCATTAACACCACCACCTGAAGGTTTCACTGATTCATATTCTGATAGCAATACCCACGAATCATCAAAGCTTCCATCCGGATTCGGATTAATACTTCCCCAAATTTCAAAATGTTTCGGATGACCAGCCTTGAACGTATTGCCATATTTACCCGGATAATAACGTGAAACCATCACAAAACGACTTAATTTATAATTCTCTCCCATATCAAAAGTAAACCATTGAGGCATTACCGTTGTCGTCTTAGTCTGAAAGCAGGGGTCTGCATCTGTTATTCCATCCCAAAGTCGTGTCATATCATTCCCTTTTGTGACCTCATTCCATGAATGGCATTCATAAGAGTCGGTCGGTAAAGCCATCTTTCTGAACAAAGACTTATCACATTGTTCTTCATAAAGAGGAGTTTCAGTTACATACAATGTATCCGAAAGGTGCCCCCATCTATCCCTGACAAATATACCAAAATCTGTAGTAACAGCATCAAGACCACGTACATAAAAATCTCCACCTTTAGCTTCAGTATAATGCATATATACCTGTGTCCAAATACCCTCTGCTTGTTTTTTTATAACGCCCAGTCCAAGTTTCGCTTTTTCCGGATTATCAAAATTCACTCTGATACCGCCAAATGTTTCGGCAGAAACCAATGTTCCACGAACTTTCTGATAAGGAGGTGTATCAGGATTCACTTTCACGACTAACGGAGAAGACACAACCTCACCATAACTAACAGAATAAAGCTCAATATCATATTCCCCCTTAGTCGGGAAACCTTCCACTACCAAAGAATCTGTGTAGAAAGAAGCATTAACTGTGCGGACCATGTTATCAACCTTATAACTGGCCCTAACATATTTCAGATTCTGATCATCCGGTAAGTCATAATAGATAATTGCCGCACCAGGCAGATTCTTTACCGTTGCGTTCAACACCTGTGCCGGAGGCGTTGTACTTCCTGCCGGTTCATTCAAATCAGCATTATCAGCACAAGCAGCTAAAGCCACTCCTATATAAAGCAAACCATATTTATATAATTTCTTCTTCATAACGTCTTAAATTTAAAGTTTACCACCCATAATTCTGTACCAGATTTTTATTCGAATATAATTCTCTATCTAATATCGGCCAGAAATAGTTTCTTATTCTGAATTCTTGAGCATAAATCAATTGTTCTGTATAGTAATCCTCATTTGTACTATATTGAGTATTCCATCCTGTAATAGGCTTATTTTGTTCCTGATATGCCAACTTCCATCGACGCAAATCCCAGAACCTCTGAGCTTCAAAGGCTAACTCAATACCCCGTTCTTGCTGGATAATCTCACGTCTGCCGTCTACTGTTTCATATTTCTTGTTATTCGTGTATGTATCCCAACTCTCTTCTACTCCTTCCAAACCTGCTCTTTCTCTGATCAAGTCGACCCAGGTCAGAACATCTGTTTTAGAAGCACCACTCTCATTCAAAGCCTCGGCATACAACAAGTATAAGTTTCCTAATCTCATCACTGGGAATGGATAAGTAATCTTGGTAAACCCACTAGTCTGTCCTACAACACTTTTAAAGTGAACTAGTTTTTTAGGCCATATACCAGTTTCATTCCATGAGTTTGATATCTGATTAGCAGCAGACTGTCCTTGCTTACATTGTACATAAATCGGCTTCGTTTCATCCGTTACACCCTGACCGAACCAAACTGCACCGTCAAATCCTAAACTTGCATAGTAGCGAACTTCTCTGTCAAAATTGATACTGGCTGTTGTATATCCTTCTTTTATAAAGTATTTATCATCAGATGTTGCCTTTCTCAATTCTAAGCGATCATCATAGTTCCAGGTTTTATCTTCCGTGATAGGTACTCCATTTTTTGTGTAGAATAAATCAGCTATTTTCAGAGGAACAGCCAGATTACCACCAACACTTGCATTCCCTTCTTTTCCTGGTTCCAAACCGCGTGGAATCGCATGATCCTGCAATTGACCGATAATACTATTTGAATTAGCCCAGATAATTTCCTGATTCCATTTCTCTGTTACAATATTACGGATATTCATTTTTGCCCGTGTCTGATCAGATATAGTGTACTCAAGAGAAGTATATTTATATAAATCATGTCCCTGAGCCTTTAAAAATTCAATAGCTTGTTTACATGCTTCTGCTGCATCTATCCAACGTTGCTTCTTATCTTGTTCCGATTTGTTAGGATTAAAGATCTCAATGCCCCTTGAATCGGTATATCCTTTATAATCCGCGTTTCCATTAAATAAAGGACTGGCAGCAGTTACCATCACCTCTGCTCTTATAGCCATTGCAATTCCTTGAGTAATTCGTCCCAGTTCTTCCGCCTCATTCATTATCTTATCTGGTAAATGGTTGCTGTCGATAATTTCAGTCAATGTGTTAATCACATAATCAAAACATTCATCTATTGTATTTCTAAAGACCTTTACCTCTTCTTCACCAGCATTCACCGGAATATTCTGGTCCATAATAGGAATCGGACCATACATCCTGATCAACCAATAATGATAATAGGCTTTCAGAAAACGCACTTCAGCCGCCCAACGATCCTTTTCAGCCTGTGTCATATCAGGCACCTTCTGGATATTCTCTAAAAAAATATTACAGTCACTGATTCCCTGATATAAAGACTTGTTGTTTTGCTGATCGGCTCCCGTCCAGTAATCACAACGCGGTCTTGCCGAACTTTGCATATTATGTGAAATATACCAGGCATGCACGTGTGCTGCACTACGGAAAGACTCCGTAATATACAATTCATCACCACCGGCAATCGCAGGATTTGCCTCCAATAGTCCATGAGCTGGAAGATAGTAATAACAGGTAAACAGATATTTCTCTGCTTGCGCTCTCATTGTAAATGCATTATCGATTGTGGCGATATCATCCGGAACGATATCCAGAAATGAATCACAGGAGGATAAAACGATAATCAAACAATTCAATATTAATAATTGTAATTTTTTCATTTTATATCAGATTTAGAATGTTAAATTTAGTCCAACATTATATACTCTCTGCACAGGGTAACCTAAACCGGCACCTGCCATTTCAGGATCCCAAAGTTTAAACTTGCTGAAGCACAATAAGTTGTTTCCTGTAACATAGAATCGAAGATTCTTAATACCGACTTTATTAGTTACCTTTTCAGGAATCGTATATCCGATTTCTAACTGTTTCAGACGCAAGAACGAACCATCACGCATGAACCATGTGCTCGTTTTACTATTATTTTCAATAGAAGTCGGGCTTAATCTCGGCCACACAGCATACGCATCTCTATTATCTTCCGACCAATGACTATCTGCAATAAACTTAGCAAGTGCATTATGGCCTACCCTATTTCCTACAACTTTCGTATCAACTGTATTAAAATACGGAGAAACATTATTATAGTCAATCCAGAATGATTCTCTGGCCAATCCTTGGAAGAATACAGATATATCCCAATTCTTATATCCATAAGATGCACCAAAACCATATACAATTTCCGGCTCTTTCGGATATCCGATAGGTACTTGGTCGAGATCAGTAATCTTTCCGTCCTTATTTACGTCACGATATTTAATATCACCCGCACCATATTCTCCGAATTGTACAGGAGAGTTAGCCACTTCGTTATCGTCTACAAACAAACCTTCTGCAATATATCCCCAAGTTTGATTGGTAGGATAACCGACTTTTTGTTTCCACCATGCTCCCGGATATTCATAGTCTTCGTACACCATATATTCGCTAGTTGCATAAGTAAAGTTTCCTCTCAACTGCAACCATGATTTGTTTGCAAAATATTTATTATAGTCCAGTGATAAGTCAACGCCACTTCCTTTAGCTTCACCTAAGTTTGCATAAGGCTGCACCCAAAGTCCCATAGATGCCGGAATAGAAGCGCGTTGCTGCAAAATACTCTTACGGCGTTCTGTATAGTACTCGGCTGTCACATTCAAGTCATCAAACAGAGTAAATTCAAGTGCAAAGTTGGTCTTAGCAGATTTTTCCCATGTAATTTCAGGATCAGAATAACGTTTCACTGAGATACCATCACGATGATAATCAAAGTTATATCCGAAATTTGCTCCATATTTACTATCATTCATGTTAATATCGGACAGATACAAGAAACGCCCACTTCCGATAGCATCATTACCGACTATACCATAAGAAGCTCTCAACTTCAATTTGGACACAACACTCTTAAACGGGTCCCAAAAAGATTCATTTGAAACAACCCATGCCAGACCAGCAGAAGGGAAGAAGCCAAATCGTTTACTTTTGTGGAAGCGTTCAGAACCATTATAACCAAAGTTGAACTCTGCAAAATAACGATTATTATATGCATAAGTAAAACGACCGGATAAACCGACATTGCGATAAGGCAAAGATGCCTGAAGCGAGCCTGCATTTGGCTGAAGATTATTTCTCAACTGATAAACCAACAATCCGCCTACTCCGTGTTTTCCAAAGTCACGATTATAATTCAATGCTGCTTCAATATACATATTAGCTGTAATGCTTTTACCTCCCGGATCATAAATCAAATACTCCGAACCTTCATCCGGATTGATAATATCGATAGCATAATCACCAGTCAGATAATCATAATTAGTCATCTTATAATAATACGGATTCAGCTTACGTGAAACATCATAACTGGAAATACGGGAAGTATTGAACAATAAGCGGGCTGATAAACCTTCTGTCAAGAATTTCAAGTCTTGCTTTACTTCAAACTGTGCACTCAGGTTAGAACGTCCTGATTCTTTATATCCCCTTACCATTTCTGCATATGGATTCAGATACTGTCCATTTTCAGCATTACCAAACAAAGTATGCTTAGTGTATGCATGAGCCTCATCTTTGGGATATTTGGCAGGAAACAATACCGGGTTACTTTTCATAATCAGATTATACATGGCAGAACCACCATACAATGGACCATTATAATCATCAAATACACCACTTAAACGTACAATCAATTCTGTAGTTTTAGTAGCATTAATATTCACATTAGAGCGAAGAGTATAAACTCTCTGTTTAATGTTATTATTAAAATTGCTATTCTTATCAACCTCCAGAATACCATTATCCTGACTATAGGAAGCTGCCACATAATAACGTGCCACATCGCCACCACCTGTAATATTCAAGTTTACACGCTGGTTCATCGTAAAGTCCTTCAATAATTCCTTTCTCCAGTCCGTAGCCGGATAAATCACAGAACCGGAGCCAGGTACAGTATTGTCTATTTTCTCTTCGGAGTACATCAACGGCGCTAACGGATTACGTGTCAAATAGGCCTCATTGTGCAGACGCATATAAGTAACAGGATCTGCCAAGTCAATCTCCTGAGTTGGAGCAGATATTGAGTTCTCAACTCTCAAGCTTAATCGCGCCTTACCTTTCTGACCTTCTTTCGTCTTGACCAAGATAACTCCATTCGCACCACGAGCACCGTAAAGCGCTGTAGCAGTAGCATCTTTCATAATAGAAAAACTAGCGATATCATCAGGCTGCAAACGAGCTAAGTCAGTAGAAGTCAATTCAATGCCATCAATTAAAATTAAAGGGTCCTTTTTATAACCGAAAGTAGTAACACCACGAACGAAGAAAGAAGCATCATCTACACCGGGCTCACCTGTTCTTTGATAAGAAATCACACCTGCAATACGCCCGGCAAGTGCATTGGTCAAGTTACTCGACGGTGTTTTCAGTTCTGCAACTTTTACCGTTGAAATAGCTCCGATAACGCTTTCCTTTTTCTGTGTACCGAAAGCCACAACCTCAACTCCCTCCAACATCTGGGAATCTTCATACAAGATTGCATTTATCGTTGTTTCACTCCCTACTGTTTTGGTCAGTTTCACATAACCTACATAACTAAATTCCAGAATAGCGCCTTTAGAAACGTTAGCCAATGTATAATTACCATCCAAATCAGTCACGACTCCGGTAGTCGATCCCTTCACCAATACAGATGCACCAATAATAGGTTCTCCATCTGTACCCAAAACCTTACCTTTAATCGTCATTCCTTTCTTTTGCTGCTGAATAGTCTGAATATCGTCAGCAGCATACACAACAGATACAGAAAGAAAAGAAAAAGCTGCCAGACATACGCCGGCGATCCATAGCCGCCTTTTCAGGCATGCACTTAAATCTCTTGTTTTTGTTTTCATAATTATTAATAAAAAGGTTATTTCATTTTCAACATTTCAATACCAGCCATCAGGAATGCACCTACACCATACACTTCGGTCATGTCTTTAGTGACTTGTTCAGGAGCAGCGCTGACGGGCTGAACATATCCAAGCATGCCATCTTCATGGACATAGCTCTTCAATGCTTTCCATCCCTTTTGAGCAGCTTTCTTGTACTTCTTACCTTTCAGTATCCCCTGATTAATTCCCCATCCCAAACCATAGACAAAGAACCCGGAAGCACTGTTTTCCGGCGAAGGATACGATTCGGGATCAAGCATACTCGCATGCCAAGAACCATTCTTATCCTGACATTTGATGACGGATGAAGCCATCTCTTTGTAGATATTCAGATAATAATTATAAGTCGGATGCTCTTTGGGAAGTGTTTGTAATAACAAAGGCAGTCCGGCAAATACCCAACCATTACCCCTCCCCCAAAACACTTTCTCACCGTTCTTCTCCTTTTTCGGGATGTACCTTCTGTCCCGGTAGTACAATCCTGCATCAGCGTCATATAAGGAATCTGTAGCTTCTCTAAACTCACGATCCATAAAATCCAGATAGTTTTTTTCAGGATACAGTTTGTTCAACTGTCCATAGACAGGGGGAGCCATAAATAAAGCATCACACCATGACCAACGCTCCGACCAGTTTTTTGCACCTAACCATAAACGAGCTTTCGAAGGCTTAGCCACTATCGAATCTACTCGTGCGATAGTAGGCTGAATCATTACCGGATCATGATACTTCTCATACATACGGATATACATCTGTGCTATCACAAGATCATCCGCATGGTAGAGTCTTTTCAAGAATCCCCAACGATGCTTTTTCCCTATCTGCATCAGAAAGTCATAATAGCGGGAATCTTGTGTGTAGTCTGCCCATTCCACCATGCCACGAAACAAAACTCCATTGGTCCATGCAAGATCATGATGCTTTACTTTCGTCTGATGATCTATCTGCCACATGGCAACTTTGTCGATTAATGCGCGGTCCTGGTCTTTCTTACTTCTAGCATCAACAGTCGTAAAGACTGCAAACAAGGTTAAAATCAAAATTAGTGTCTTTCTCATAAGTATAATATATAGTTTTGCTATTTAGTTGTTATTTTAAAGAATTGCAAATCTCTGTGTTCATCTTCTTCAATTTTGACTCATCGAGTTTTATCACTTTACGGTCATAAGTCATTAAACCATTTACTTCGACTTCAACATCAGTAGTTTGTGTATAGACAGCTGCAGAAAATCCACGGGAAATCATATCTTTCAGTATTCCGGCATATTTCAGATATTCTGCTGTAGCTTCTGCGGAAGTATTGAACTGGATATATCCCCAATTACGATTCGGCTCCCAGAGATGATCTTTCAACACCAGTCCGATACCTCCGTATTCGCCTAAAACTGTAGCCCTTTGCGCATCATACAGAAACATCTCCGGTCCCGGATAGTGATGTAAATCAAGCATATCACCACATGTATAATGATTCCCTCCACTTGCCGGATTTACCAATCGGGAAGGGTCATATTGCTTTGTCCATTCGGCAATTTCCTGTGTCTTGAATTGTCCCCATGCTTCATTGAATGGTACCCAAGTACCAATACAAGGATAAGAATAAAGACAATCAATCACTTCCTTCCATTCTTTACGATACGTCTCTTCCGATTCAGCAGAACGAGTCAACTCCGTTCCCTCAAAATATTTTCGGTTTTGCCACTCCGGGCTTTTATCTCCACTAGGCATATCCTGCCATACGATAAGCCCTATCTGGTCACAGTAAGTATACCAACGTGCAGGTTCTACTTTGATATGTTTACGAATCATGTTGAAACCAAAATCCTTAGTTTTCTCAATGTCATAGCGTAGAGCTTCATCTGTAGGAGCCGTATATAATCCGTCCGGCCACCATCCCTGATCTAAAGGACCAAACTGGAACAAGTCTTTATTATTCAACTGTAAACGCACAATACCATGTTCATCTCTTTTTATCGAATACTTGCGCATAGCAACATAGCTTTTTATCTGATCCACCAGTTTCCCCGCAGAAATCAAAGATACTTCCATCTGATACAGGAAAGGACTATCCGGCGACCAGAGCTTTGCATCAGCAGGCATGGGAATCTCAACCGGCAAACCATTTATAGAGGTTCCCATAGCCACCAGATGCTTTCCATCAAACACTTTTACCTCCAGCCTATCCGACTGTCTATTGCTATCCGTTTCAACTTTTACCTTTATTTTATTTGTATCTATGTCGGGAGTTGTCTTTATACCTGCAATATAATGCTCGGACACCGGTTCCAGCCACACAGTCTGCCATATACCGCTTACCGGAGTATACCAAATGCCACGAGGGTTACTAACTTGCTTTCCCCGAGGTTGAAATCCTTTATCTGTAGGGTCCCAGACTTTAACAGTCAGGGTATTCGTTGATTTCTCCAAAGCTTCAGTCACATCAAAAGTAAACGGAGTAAAACCACCGGTATGTTCACCTACTTTTATATTGTTTACCCACACTTCAGTTTTCCAATCTACTGCGCCAAAATGGAGCAATACTCTCTTGCCTCTCCAACTGGAAGGAATATTAAATGCACGTTGGTACCATAATTCTTTTTCCATCCCCAAAGTTTTTCCTACACCGGAAAGACTTGATTCAATAGCAAAAGGAACTAATATCTTTCCATCAAACGTAGTCGGAGCAGATTGTCCTAAAGGTAATACGGCATAGTTCCATAGCCCATTCAGATTCTGCCAATCCGAACGTTCCATAATAGGACGCGGATATTCCGGCAATACATTATTCACATCGACCTTTTCTGCCCAAAAAGTTCTGATTTTATCTCCCGCAGGTTTCCACTGCGCCAATAAAATTTGAGAAGAGAATAAAAGAGCTGTACCCAAAAGTGTTAAATGTTTGATCATATATAATTAGATTATTGTTTCGACTGATTGACGCAGACAAAATTAGCGGATGAGATAGTTTTTGGGTAATATAAATATCCCAATAAATCGCAATAATGTCTCAAATAGAAGAAAGAATAGCAAATCTATACCAAATGAAACAGGAATGAGATAATTGTTTCATATACCACATAAAAGCACATAAAATATTGCAATAAAAAAAGAGGCAGATAAGCTATATATACGCAATATGCAGGATCTATATGCCCTGTACATTGTGTATATATGCGCAATGCAACGGGGATATAGATCCTGCATGTACGAGATACTATCTAACCGGCAAAGTCTTTAGGCAATACTCCAAACTGTTTCTGGAAACATTTAGAAAAATAGGAAGGCGAGTTAAAACCTACCATATAACAAATCTCATTCACACGCCCATTCCCCTCTTTCAATAATTGGGCAGCTCGTTTCAACCTTTCCAACCGCAAGTATTCATTCGGGCTCAGATCAAGTACTCCTTTTATTTTCCGATAAAAATTAGAGCGACTCATATTCAATGAATCGATTATATCATCCATACTAAAATCAGGATTATGAAAATTACCCTGAATGATTTCATTTAGTTTTTTCATAAATTCTTCATCAGCTTTTGTCAAAGCCATCGTATTGGCCGCAACAAAAGGCGATTGTGCAAAAGCCTGACGCAATTTCTCACGACTATTAATCAGATTAGCGATGCAAGCCTGTAGATATTCAACAGAGAAAGGTTTTTCAATATACGCATCTGCCCCTAATTCCAATCCCTCTATCTTAGATTGAATATTTGTTTTAGCAGTAAGCAGAATCACCGGAATATGACTATAATCCAGTTTAGACTTAACCACCTTGCACAACTCAAATCCATCCATACGAGGCATTACAACATCACTTACCACCAATGTGACTTCCTGATTATCCAGCACTTCCAATGCTTCCAATCCATCTTTTGCAGTCAAAACGATGTAATTATCTTCCAATTGGCGAACAACAAAAGACAGCATATCCTGATTATCATCCGCTACCAGTATCACAGGCCTATTTGCCTTACTTTCCCCCTGTTCTATCCGACGTTCTACCGTTTTACTCTCTTCCACAGATTTATGTTCTGAAGCTAGTTTTATCACACTATCCTGTTCTACAGGCAGCGACAAACAAAAAACATTAGCTTCTTCACTTTCCAACATCGTCAAGTTTCCTCGATGCAATTCAGCCAATGAACGCGAAAGAGCCAATCCAATTCCCGTTCCGGTAGTAACTTTACCATCTTCCTTCTCATTAAAGCGAACAAAAGGTTTAAAAATCTCTTCCTTCATTTCATTCGGGATAATTACTCCGTCATTCACAGAACGAATATAAAACATCTTATTTTCTCCCGTCCCATTTATTTCCAAGTACACATGCACATACGTTTCTGCATATTTCACAGCATTATTCAGCAGATTACTAACAATTTTAGTAAAAGCCTCCTTATTTACATGAGCATAGAAATCCTGTACTGGTACATTTAGAATGAAATCCAATTCTCTTTGCTTCGCCAGAGAAGTAAAACGTTTATGAGTTTCTTTCAATACCTCCGTAATATTACATTCAGCAAAGTTCAATCGGAAACCCTGACTCTCCGTCTTGCGGAAATCCAACAATTGGTTCGTCAGACTTAGTAGCCGTTCTGTGTTCTGCTTCATTATATTCAAGTCTTCACGCGTCTCCGAGTCCACTGACTTTTTCAAAAGAATATTTTCCAACGGACCATTAATCAACGTCAAAGGAGTACGTATCTCGTGCGCTACATTGGTGAAAAAATCTATTTTGGCATTATACACTTCCCGTTCCTTTTCCTGCTCAAATTTTTCCATTTGACGACGATGCTTTCTATTGGTGCGACGCTTAAAATAAAGAACCAAATAGACAGAACATCCAATAATCAAAAGTACATAAATGCAATAAGCCCAAACAGAAAGATAAAAAGGAGGTAGAATCTGGATACTTAACGAGATTTCATTACTATTCCATACCCCATTGCTATTGGCGGCCTTTACCCGAAATATATAATGACCATAACGCAGATTAGAATAAGTTATCAGCGGGCTTTCGCCTACAGATAGCCACTCATCGTCAAATCCTTCTAATTTATACTTCAATTTATTCATTCTCGGAGCTTGATAACCTAGAGCTGAAATACGAAAAGAGAAGGAGTTCTGATCAGCCCGAAGTACTATCTTATCAGAGAAAGTTATACTCTTTTCCAAAGGAGAATTTGGCTCATCTGCATACACTTCCTTATTAAACAACAGAAAATCAGTTATTACTACTGTAGGAAGATTCTTATTCTCTGAGAAATCTTTAGGATTAAAAGCAATAAAACCGTCAATTCCCCCAAAGTAAATCATTCCATTCTCATCTTCAAAACTAGAGCGATAGTTGAACTGATCTCCCAACAAACCATTCGCAGTAGTATACACTTTCATAGCCTCAGTATTTGGCTGGAAACAAACCAAACCATTATTAGTTGTCAGCCATAGCTGCCCTTCTTTATCTTCTACAATCTGATAAACAACATCACTAGGCAATCCATTAGTAGAGTTATAACTCGTAAAAGTCTCCGACTCCGGATGAAATATACAGAATCCTCCCCCTTGAGTCGTCAACCAAATTTGACGATGGGAATCTTCAAAAACACTCGATACTTTATTATATGGAAGACTTGTATTATCTTTATCATCATGCACATAGTTCTTCCACTTCCGATCGTTCACATTATAACAATATACTCCGTTAGCATAAGTTGCCAGCCAGATATTACCGGCAGAATCTTCTTTTATATCATATATAAATTTCCCGTTTAGTTCCGGTATGCGATCAAAGTCATCCGATTGCTTATTGTATCGTACCAACCCAAACATAGTTCCCAAATAAATATCACCTGTAGCTGTTTTACAGATTGCAAAAATACTATTATCAATCAAAGAACGGGGAGAATCATTTTTTTGATATGTTTTTAAAACAACACCTGAACGGGTGTCTATCACCTTTAGCCCCTTAGAGAATGTACCTACCCAAAGTTTATCATCCACTAAACAAAGTCCATGTATATTCGTAAATCCTGCACTAGGAGCAAAAAAAGAAAAGTCTTTCGTTTTCAGATTGAAACGATTTAATCCACCATCCTCAGTACCAATCCATAATATACCTTGACTATCCCGACAAAATTCACGTACCCGCTTACCATGCAGACTATTTTCTATTCCTTTCGGATAATACTTCTCAAAATAAGTATACGAACGAGGATAATAATTTACTCCTCCAAAATATGAGCCAATCCATATCCCATCTTCACGGTCCTTACAAAACGAATAAATAGCATTGTCTGATAAAGAATAAGGATCATATTCGGAACTACGCAAATGCGTATACTTTTCCGTACGAAGATTATAAATATAAACACCTGATTCCGTCCCTATCCACAACTCATTATCGGTATATACAAGTAGAGTCCGACAATAAATAGACTCATTGTTTTCGTCTTTCAGCAACAAGTCCCTCAATTTGCCCGAAGTCAAATTCAGTTCTTTCACCCCTCCTTTTAAAGAACTGATATATAAACAATTGTATGCCCCTGATACTATTTTACTAACAACATCATCATTATAAGTTTCTTCATTATCAACAGGTGACAGATAGGGGTGAAGAGTTTTCAAATTATCTTTCGAATAAAATAGTCCATCTCCGTAGAATCCAATCCATATAGTACCGCTATTATCAACTGTCAAACATTTCACGTTAGTAGAAACCAATGAATGTTCAGTCAAAATATAGTTTCGTAAACTTTGTTCTTTTAAGTCATAACAAAATAGATTTTGCGCCTCTGAAGCTATCCAGATACGTCCTTGTTTGTCCCCTGAAATCATGGCAACAGCCCGTTCTATCCTTGTATTTTTATCACTTAATTCTACGAAATGACGAAAAGTATCTTTTTCAGGATAATAGATATATACTCCTACATCTGTCCCTACCCATATATTTCCCTCGACATCTTCATAAAGAGAAGTCACAAAATTATTGCCGAGACTTCGCGGATTGGTTCTATCATATTTAAAATGCCGGAACGATACGCCATCATATCTGTCCAATCCATCTTTCGTGCCAAACCACATAAAGCCTTTCGAATCCTGCAAGATAGCACTTACTGTGTTTTGCGACAATCCATTCTGGCTACTAAGGCTTTTAAAATAATAATGTTCATCTATCGTTTGTGCACGGCAAATAAGTCCAATTATCAAAGCAACAAACGTTATAATAATTTTCTTCATATATTCAGTTTTATAAGGCTCCTTTATTCAACTAATCAAATGTAGACAAAATAACAACTGAATAATAGAAAATATGTCCCAATGAATAGAAAAATAGTCCTATTTTTCTATTCGGATACGCGCATCCACCGCTATAACCGCCTTCTCAGTGGCCAGGAGCGGGTTTATGTCCATTTCTTTGATTTCTGTTGCAAACCGGAGCAAGGTAGACAAACGAACGATAATTTCAGCAAATTTATCCTCGTTTACTCCCTTTTGTCCACGGGTTCCCTGGATAATTTTATAGGCGCGTAAGGAGCGAATCATTGAATAAGCCTCCTCATAAGAAAGGGGTGCCAAGCCGGAAGATACATCTTTCAGGACTTCCACAAAAATGCCGCCCAAACCGCAGAGTACCACGTGCCCGAACTTTTCTTCATATTTTGCACCAATAAAAAGTTCTGTGCCTTTGAGCATAGGTTGAACCATGATCGCTTTTGCATCGGGAATCTGCATCATACGGTCAAATTCAAGTGCCAGATGCTGTTCCCCTTTAATGTTCAGTACTACACCACCGACATCCGATTTATGCACAGGACCTACTACTTTGGCTACTACCGGGAATCCACATCGACGGGCAAAATCCACGACTTCCTCCTTTTTATTGGAAACAAATTCATCGACCAATGAAATACCGGCTGCGTGCAGCAATGCCTGCACATAATGAGGTTCGATATATCCATTCTCCGGGATGGAATCAATGATACGACGGATTCTCGGTACATCGACTCCGAACAGTTCAATCTCAGGCACCGCCGGTTTCGGGGCGTTGACAATGCGAGACAGTGCAGTTCCCAAAGTCACTTCGTCGGAAAAGTTCACGTGTCCTTTGGCAAGGAATGCCGCCACTTCCGCTCCTGCTGTATTGATGGAGGGAAGAACAGGGAATATAGGTTTGCGGCAGGTCTGCATCTTTTCATGAAGGACATCGTACATTTCAAACATGGTCACCAGTCCGGGTGTGCCAAAGATAGCCAGGATAGCATCTATATTGTCTAATTTTTCTTCGCAATAGTCGATGCAGATACGCAAATGATCAGGTGTACCGGTGGCAAGGATGTCAATCGGATTTCCTACGGAAGCTCCGGGGAAGAGTTGGGCTTTCAGTTCTTCCGCTAGTTCACCTTCCAGCTTAGGGACATTCAGTCCGCCTTTGCTCAAGGCATCCGTCAGCATTACTCCCGGACCTCCGGCATGAGTAATGATGGCAAAGTTTTTCCCTTTCAGTTCGGGGAGGGTGAAAATACAACCAACGGTAGTCAGCTCTTCGCGCGAAAAGCAACGCACAATCCCGGCTTTACGGAACAGCGCCTCTACAGCCGAATCGGAACTGGCAATCGCTCCTGTATGTGAAGAAGCCGCCCGGCTCCCGCTCTCCGAACTTCCTGCTTTTATCGCTGCAATCTTACAGCCTTTCCTTATCAATGAAGAAGCATGGAAGAGCAATCTGTCCGGATTATGAATACTTTCAATATAGAGTAACTTGATACGGGAATCTTTCTCCGGATCAAAGTTCTCGTCCATAAATTGCAGCACATCTTCCACACCAATCTGCTTGGCATTTCCTACCGACCAGACAGAATTGAACTGCAACCCTTTTGTCACCGCACTTTCAAGAATAAAGACTGCAGTAGCACCGGAGCTGGAGATCAGATCGACTCCTTTTGAGTTCAAGTTCGGAATAGGTTGGCTGAAGACGCTATGATGCCATGTATTCATCAGTCCGATGCAGTTCGGACCAATCAGTGAAGCACCATATTTGTTGACACTTTCCAGTATACGTTCTTCCAGCAGTGCTCCTTCGTGTGTCTCTTCACCAAATCCGGCAGAGAGTATGATAAACGCCCGCGTCTGCTTCTCGCTTGCCAGTGTCTCTACTATATCCGGACACATCACAGCCGGAACAGCCAACACAGCCAGATCGGTATCAGGCAATTCTTTTACATCTGCAAAGGCAGGAACTCCCTGCACTTCTGTCTCCTTCGGGTTCACAGCCCGGAGTTCTCCCTGATAACCTCCGTTTATCAGATTCTTCAATATAGCGCCACCCGGCTTATGTACATTATTCGAAGCCCCTACTACAACTATACTCTCGGGACGAAGCAACTGGGTTGTTATCATATCATACACTGGTTTTCGTTTAAACTAGGATACAAATATATTCTTTCCTGCGAGAAAAAAGAAAGAAAAAGAAGAGAATTATGGGTAGAAGCCCTTAAAAACAGATGAAAACATTTGGGTTATTCTATCATAAGCTAACTTTTTGGTCAATTCATACTCATTTACTACGTTCCTCTCATTCTATAAGTTCATCCTGATATTAATTGATGGTCTTTTAGTCAACTTTTTAAAGAATAGCTCTATGTTAATCAGAGAAAGCACTCAAAACAACAAAGTTATTACCATATCTGTAATCAGATTTCTATCTTTAAAAAAGTATGAGTTCGTTCTTTATACACAGCAAACAACTAAACATTTTTCAAACTCAACACTTTTTACATAGTTTTTGTCATACTCAAACGTATTACCACCACACAAGATCATCGCTAACTTTAGAATTATATCAAATATCAGTCTATCATCGTATTCTAAATATTTCTAGGAACATTATACGAATAAGATATATTCAACAAACCGTTATGTAACCTCTTACGAGATAAATATCCCAAATCATCATTCAAATTATCTATAAGCACCACTTCTAAGATTACTCCCCTACAATACGGCACTCTGACAAGACGTGCATGATCATCCATATTTATAAGGATATCAATTACATCAAAATATCAATCCATAAAGATAATAAAGAAATTCCCTAATACAAGCCGTAATTCAAACAGCTTATATCAGGGAAAAACTACCTTCACCATACACGGCATCCCGCAAGCGGTTAAGCCCATCATAAATAAATGTATACCCTTTTACCACCGATGTATTCCCAGCACTCCATGTCATACTACTGATATTCCCGTTATATAGGAGAGTGCCAGGACCATCCGTATAATGTAAGGTTTGATTAAACTCAGTACTGCTAATACGTGTCATCCAGTCACGGACATTATAAGTATACTCTACCATTATTCTCCCATTGTGAAATAATATACCGGACAGGCGGCAAAACTCATCATAATTATGTTGCATCAAATACACCGGAGAACAACCGTTCACCGAATGGGAAACAGAAACCAAACGATCGGAATGATCATACTCATAAGTGTATAGTTCCGTCTGAGAAAGTTTGCCCGGGACAGTATGAATATGGTAATGTTTCTTAAGTTTACCACTAAAGTATAAGCAAAGAAATTCGAATCATAACCACCTAAATGATTGGTAGAACGGCTTTGAACCACGTTTTCGCAATCATCATAATAATAAGCAATCAAAATTTCCTCACCAATATCAAGAAGGTAAGTACGATTGCCCGTGAGCCTTCCGAAAGCAGAAGTAGCCGGAGCTGGAGGATTCGTATACCGTTCCGTATAACCACTCACCATCCTGTAAGCCAAAGAGTCAGCATATGATGACAGCCGGGAAGCTTCTTCTCCATCAACCGGTGAAGACCGTCATACTGCTAGCAATAGCCAATTACATTTCATACAAATATCTGAAAGCAAAACCACCCTGTTATAATTTGTTTTAGGCAACTTATAACAGGGTAAGACATTAGATATACCCCTAAATATTTGCATTTATTTTAAATAGTCTAACCGTATGAATAAGACAATCATATTGGATCAAAAGTTATCAGTACATTTACTAAAAAAAAGAACAACAGCCAATATAATAAAAATAATTTCTACTATCCAAATCTTTCTCAAATTGAATTGCCCAACTATTGATCTATCTAAAAGAAGAATAGCTAATACAATGAATACAAATCCTATTATAAAAGCATGGCTAAAAGATGTCCAAACTCTCGATCTAATAATATATATATATAATACTATTGATATAGGAGAAAATAATAGAATTGGGGTGATTTTTATTTTTTTCATTGCCTTTTATGAATTAATTTTCCTTTCGGATTATGTATTATAATTGACTGAAACGCAGTACTAGGAATTATAGATCTTCCACCTTTAGGAGCTCCTAAATTGAAAGCGGAAGTAGAGCGTATCATTCTGATTTGAGCATTTTTTCGTTTATGATGGTATGCTTTAACTCCTCCAGACTCCAAAGATTTTTGTACTGCTGTAGCACAATTGTTCACTAAAAGATCATATGACTCATTCCTACTAATATTCACAAATTTCTCCCTTATAATCCCATCCTGTTCAGGTGTGGTAGGTATAATATATCCTTCCGAATATCCATAGCTATTGGAGTTTTCATCACTCTTACCACCCTCCGAATTATATTGACTATCCATGAATAGTTGCGGACTATCCCACTCTCCGACAGCAATATCATCAAATTTCCGACCTCCTGTGTGACTACCTGATGAATAAACATTATCCCCATTCACGGAAAAATACTGCCATTTACCTGCATCATTTTGGATTAATATAGCCATATGTTGGTTTGTTCCTGCCCCTAAATTGAGGACTGTTATAGAGTCTCCTTTTAAATCTAGGTTTCGTATTGGATTATTGTCGCAATATACATATGGACTCAACGCGCTATATTTTTCTGCTCTCGGATCCACTATATGCCATCTTCCTAACGCAGCATCATACATCCGCGCACCATAATCATACCAATCCAGATCACTCTTCCTGTCCAGCTCCTTGCCATTATACTTATAAGGCTGGACATTATTAGCAAATGAATTACTCATCAATCCCCCAAAAGGATAATAATGATTCACCTCCTCTGTTGTCCCATCCTGAGATATAACCACACGGTTATTACCTTGATGGTCTTTTAAGTAATAATGATACTTGTTATCACTCAAAGTAATATAACCAGCCTCAGTCAGAAGCGCTTTGGCAACACCATTTTCATAGACCACATTGCCGCAATAGTCAGCCGTAGTAGTAACTCCATTTATTAAGTGTACAGTACGAAGCTTCATACCGCTTGCATCATAAACATAAGAAATGGTATTCCCGTTAGCAAACTCGATCCGACTCGGTAAATTTAAACAATTATATTGAATATCCAACATATTCTTATTCAAATCTTTTGTCAGATTACCATTTTCATCATATTCGTATTCAATATCCTTGTTAGCACCGTTCTTAAATTCAAAGCCATTACCATAAACACTCCCCGTAGCAGTATCCGTCACCTTCTTCAGCTGGTTGCCATTATAGGTTAATGAAAGGTTATCCACCAGCCCATAACCGGTAGAGGTAGTCTGACCATAACGCTTTAGACCAAGGATATTACCCACTCTATCATAACCTGTTACCTGTTCATTGAAACGACCAGAATTCTGTAGAAGGCTACCGCCTTCACCATATTCTGCATTCATCAGGCGATTCAATTCGTCATACGTAAATTGATAGCCTCGCGTTGCAGCATCAGTGCCCGAATGCCATGCCACACTGCTGATATTTCCATTATAACAGGGAGTACCCGGACCGGTAGCGTAATAAAGGTTCTCAGAGAATTTGCCGCTATCGATCCCAGTCAGCCAGTCACGGACATTATAAGCATACAGCAGGGAGTCTGCACCATTATGAAAGCTCGTAGAATGTAAGCGACAAAACTCATCATAACTATGTTGCATCAAATACACCGGAGGACAGCCGTTCGCCGAATGGGAAACAGAAACCAAACGATCGGAATGATCATACTCATAAGTGTATAGTTCCGTCTGAGAAAGTTTGTCCGGGACAGTATGAATATGGTAATGTTTCTTAAGTTTACCACTAAAAGTATAAGCAAAGAAATCCGAATCATACCCACCTAAATGATTGGTAGAACGGCTTTGAACCACGTTTCCGCAATCATCATAATAATAAGCAGTCAAAATTTCCTCACCAGTATCAAGAAGGTAAGTGCGATTGCCCGTGAGCCTTCCGAAAGCAGAAGTAGCCGGAGCAGAAGGATTCGTATACTGTTCCGTATAACCACTCACCATCCTGTAAGCCAAAGAATCGGCACAAACTGCTAGAGAAGGAAGCAGCAAAAAATCATACGTATCGTAATAATTCACATTAAGTAAAGAAGACGGCATTATTGATATACCCCAAAACGTATATCCTGTGCCAGCCACACTATTACCTGTCAGCTCGAAAGAGGCTTTCACAACACCGGAAGAAAATGGAAAAGAAAAAGCACCGGAACATATGCCGCTCACCACCTCACGTCCCCGACTGTCCGGAATAGAAAAGGAATACTCTCCGAGAGCAGCCTGCCGAGCATCACGGCTGAATATCTTACGATCAGCATCGTCATAACTGAAGGATTGCCAACCACATCCGGGCAAACGTTTCTTTGTCAAACGATGAAGTCCATCGTAGGTATAAGCATACCCAAATTGAAGAAACTGTTCACTGGTGATACTATCCGCATCCAGCGATGGAGGAAGCACACAACGTAAATCACCTCGAAGATCATAAACATAATAAGTATCATGTTTGATAGAATCACACAAAGCACGTTCCAAAATAATACGTCCCAGCTTATCAATAAAAATCAAACGCTCATTATCGTCTTCATCTGTTTGATGAATAACGGAGAGTTCGCCGTCTGCCCAGTTTCCCTCACGCACCGGAAGACCATTGGAAGAAACCGTCAAATATGCACAATCAAATGGGGTTTCCTTACTATTTGTCTTACGAAACGAATGAGAAGCGTGGCCTTTCCAGCTTTCTCCCAAACCAACGGAGCGCGCAGGAGCCTCTTGCTGGTAATTTGCGTAAACCGCCTCCGAATAAGGACGTGTATCACCACACACCATAGAGGCTTTTAGCGGAAGATTATTGATGAATGCGCCACTAAAACCAACCACAGGAATCGATTTCCATCGTCGCCATACATTTCCACGACTATCATAATCCGTAAAATCAGCAAGATCACAACCATTAGGGGTAGCCCCCTTAAGCACTGTCTGTACCGGACGTCCGAGTCCGTCGAAATATTCCACCTGTTCCTGCCAGGAAGTGCCTATATCAGATAACATCTGCCGAGTGAGAATATAACTGCGTGAAGAAGTTATTCCTACAGTCGGATCGTCCCCGTAAGCAGGTTCCGAATCACAGGGAAGATAAAGGGGAACATCCACAATGTCAGCTTCCTCTAATGGCTTCGAGTAAAGGAACATTGTAAGAAAAGCCCCCTGTAAAGGCGGTGAAGCAACACTCAACCGAAGTTGTGAGGTATCTACTTTCACCTTTAGCACATATCTCCCGGCAGGCAGATAAGACACCGGACAAAGATTATCAAGAGAGGTCAGTTCACGTATAGGAATAGTAGGATATTCCACTTCTTCTCCGTCAATTATCCCATAAAGAGTTTGTGTACAAACATCTATCTTTTGTCCGTAAAGAGAAAGCCCAATACTTCGTTTACCTGCAAGGGTAAAATAAAGATTGATACGTTGCTGAACGCTATTCAACTCTTCAATAGCAACACTCGTGCTATTGGACATACCTGCCCCACTATAGGTTCCCATATCCCGGGTTAATTGTCCCCAACATACAGTCAAAGATGAAAAGAGCAAGAACAGAATTGACAGAATGCTCCGCTCCAAATTATTGGTTCGCTTCATGGTATTCATAAGTTGTTATGGTTTTTCGTTGGTTATTTTCTATTTTTGAAAGACGTGCACCGGCATCATAAGAATAAGTCTCCGAACGTCCGTCGGGTTCCGTACGTTGGGCCATGCCAATCATAGGAAAGTAGCGAAAAGTGGTCACACGGGCTTCGAGATTGGAGTGCCGGAGATTATTCAAGCATTTATAGACTCCCTCATCGATAGTATGTGAACTGGCAACCTCTTCCAGGGAAATACCCGCCGAGGCTATCGCATTCGCAGTCATCCCTTCGACAAAGGCAATAGGATGAAGTCCGCCATACCCCCAGACAACACCTACGGTTGTCCCATCTTGTCGGGTCACTTGCGAGGGTTTACCACAACGCAGGTATTGACTATATTGCTCTACCACACGCAGAGAGTTTCCCGATACATCTGTAGACTCACAAATAGCAGAAAGACTATAACCACTCACAGTTCTCTCGTCTGGCTCGTAGTCATAAACCAAGCGTTTACGTAATACACCGTCCACATAATGACAGATCTCTACTGGTATATTCTGTTCATTATTCGCTTTCATCAACACGTGTGCTGCTTTTGAAAGATCATCGCCGGGATAAGAAAATTCCACACGTTCACGATCTGTGGACATACTGAGCAACAAATCAGGAAAACTTCCTGAATAAGTGTAAACCTTACTGTTACTAGCGACATCGTGTCCGTCAAGATTTTTCTCATGATAAGAGACCTCACCAGGTTCTACTTGCAGCACTTCAACATCTCCCTTGAGATAGCTTCCCAGAAACAATTCCTTTATAGAAAGGCTTTGCCCAACAACCTCCTGCATATTATTTATATTCTCAAAAAGGGCAGTGGTTTTTAATTCGGAAACCATCTTTCGAACAAAGCGACGAGAGAAATAACGGATACTAAGAAAGCGACCATTACTACAACGAGCACAAGAATCTTCCAGAGATAGGTATTGGGCATTACCAATAGGCTCTGAATAGCGCGGTTCTACCCCCTGTTGAAAAGAAGAATAACATGGAAAGTGATGAAGAGTAGAGATTCCATTGACCGTTTCTTGTACAAAAGGATAATAGATGGAACAATCTCCATTCAGCAAGTTCTGATTGGTATACAACCGGGCACGGCATGAGCAGGAACTATAGCGCCCTAACTTGTCACAAAGGATATAATGCAATTTGTATTCTTGCATAAAAGCACTGTTATCTATCGGAAAACGGGCATAGCCAACACCGTTAAGTGATTCTGTATCACCGTATCGAAATTCACGGGTGACAGGAATACCGCAAACAGGATATTCGATAATAGATGCCAAACGGTTTACGCCCACCTCAGCACCTAGCGGACTGCCGATAGGGGTGTGAACAAAGCCATTTTCATATTCATATTCAGTACGTCCACCAGAAGGATAAATAACAAAATACAAGTCTTCTCCTCTATATCTAGGGAAATAGGTATTACCGCCCTTTCCTAACGAAAAGCGGAAGGACTGATGGTCGGAATCCCTGTTTATAAGTACATCCTGAGTAGGTACCAAGTCATTGAGGCTTTCAATCCACTGGTTACCGATACCACGATTATAATGTTCCTCCATATCACCCTCTTTATAAGGAGTATATCCTAACTGGTAACAACCGATACTCTTTCCATCCGAACCAAGTATTTCGACTTTGGAAAGGAAAGGGAGATAAGTGGAAGTCATGGTAAAGCGAACGCTGCGAATCACATCATCAGCACTATACACGTCCATTCGTTCCAACAATCCGGTAGCTGTACTATAACTGAAACGTACAGATCCGCCCGCAAAATTAATGCGTTGCACAGGACGGGGAGAAATGCGGCTACCAGGAGTGCTATAGGGAACATCATTCACCTTGTCCCATTTCTTAAATGTAGCTATCGGAATACCTGAATTCGGGTCTATATCCGTGCCGGACATATAATAATAGTTCTTTTTCCCGTTAATACCTACCCAATAACCCGGATGTGGGGGGATACTGCTATCTGTAGTCAACGGAGGGAGATTATCTTCCACCCTGTAAAAATCATAACGGGTAAACGGATATTCCTGCGGTGCTTTGTCCCAATAACTAAAACTAATACGGTCACCCCTCGGAGAAATAATCTCCGATGCCTTCCACGAAGTGACACTCTCATATCCTCCCTGAAAGGTGAGCTCACGAGCGGAACTTTCCTGACCGAAAACATACCGATTGCCCGAAAGGTCAGTTACAGAAATAGGATTAGAAAAATCAGAAGACACACCCCCTGTAGGAACTGTCACAAGTGCTCCTCCCTGTACTAAAAGATGAGGACGGAAATACCTCCCAGAAGATTCTTCCAAAATAAAACTGGAACTACCAGACAAGAGACGATAATAGAAGATATCCTGTTGACAGTCAGCCTGACCATTGACAAGACGAAGTAAATAAGATTCATTATTCTGCGCATGATGTGCTGCACTATCTGCCAGAAAATAAAACTCGTCGGGCATACCGCGCACCTGCCGAGTGATCATAGGCTCAGCTTCCAATTGCCAACCTGCTCCCAGTTGACCCGCCAATTGGTTTGTTGTGATACCACCCGTAGAAAAATAAATAGAAATCGGAAGAACAAAGTCTGCCGTACGGATCTCATACAAAGGAATCCGGATAGTAGCACGTCCGGTAGCATAATCAATCTTTTCCGCCGATTTACGAAAAAGTTGGGAAGCCGACACGGAGGCAGGCCAATAACTGCTAAAGCCTGTAGAAATATCATAACTGGAAAAATTACTTTGCCCGAAGGAAAGATGACTTACATAAAATAGAAAAAACGAAAGAAACAAGCTTTTTCTGTATATTATAAATTTCATTGTCATTGTATTGATTATTTTAATAAATAGATAATAGTCAAATAACTGAAGAATTTCCGCTGCCTTGGTGAGTTTACCCATTTTTCAGACAGCGGAAACACACAAACTCTGTGTTTACAAACTCATCGCATTAGCACCCAATACGCCTGCCACAGCCGACGCTACCGCGATAACCACCTTCAGGATCATATCCCATACAGATCTCTTCATTGCCATCATTTACCTCCTTTCTCGTTCTTTAAATAGTTTAGTTTACTCTGTGTCCCTACCGTATTTTCCTCTGGAGAAAGCGTACGATTCCCCTGCGTGGCGGAACAATGCACCACGATCAAATTGATAGTTCTCATGTGATTTGATAATTCTCTGTTTAGTTGATTGTCTTATTAAATTCCTAGTCTTTAACTAATTATCATTAGTTAGTCTTTAGCTGGTTATCCTTAGTTAGCTCTAGTTTGTTTCCTGTTTCCTTGTTTTCAGTTTTACAGTTTAGTTCAGTCGTTAGTCTTATATTTCTTCCCGCGAAGGAAGGAACAAGCTATACTGTCGGGTCCGGTGCTTCTCCATCATCTCCGCCATCGCTGCCACCACCAGGCTTGTCATTCGGATCATCAACCGATCCGCCGTCACCAGGCGCGGAGACCAGCTTGTCATAGCGGGCACACTTGGCACCCGTCACCATAGAACGGGTAGCGGTGGTACGGTCCAGATTCTTCGTCGTGGTAGGCTGGAAGCGGACGGTAAGCGTAGCCTGTGCAGCACTCACCTCGTCGGCAGTCTCAACACCCCGGCCACGGGCACTTATCACCATGCGGAACGTTCCCAAGCCATCCACGCTGACGCTTTCGGACGACTGAAGATGCTGCGCCATCACCGTCACCAGATTGTCAAGCGTATTTTTCACATCACCCGGAGAAAGGGAAGAATATGCGGCAATCTCTTTGGAAAGCTGTGCGGAATTGATATTTCCTGTACGAACTACATGGGGATAAAACAGTTTCTTCCCACTTTTTTTATCTTCCAGATTAGACTGGAAAGGTTTATATAATACTGGCATAATTGTAATAGTTTTAGTTATTAATCTTTTTATTAGTTTCTGTCGTTAAGCTTATTGACACTGCAAATATAAGGGCTTATTTTGAGCTATACAAGCGATTTCGGAAATGTGCGTTAATAAGTTAGTTAATATAAAAATAATCATATAATATATTGACATACAAATATTTATCAAATTCATATTATTTATTCAGCACACTCAGCAAATAATGTCCGGGCAGTTTAATCTTACCGCCACTTCCACGAATGACGCTAAAGCCTTTCCATATATCGCCACCGATTTCACCGTAATTACTTTTCAGCACTATAGCGTACTGTTCCGCAGGAGGAACACGAAAGAGTCGGAGGTTCTCCAGCAGACCGGAAAAATTGCGGGGACATCCGTCCGGGGGAGCCTGCATCCGGTCGATATCTTCCTGCGTCAGATTCCGTTTCTTCTTGGCAGACCGTTGATCGCATTCCTCTCTCATCCCGCCTCCGGCTCCTTCAGCTACTTTCTCTCCTTCACTCCCTTCTTCTTCATCCCCTCCTTTTGCGAAAGGAGGGTTAGGGAGGATGTTTTCTTTCTTTTCCTTTTCTTTTCTTTTTATGAGAGCTGTTTTTGTTGCAGTATCCCGGGATGCTGTTGCAATATCCGGGGATACTGCAACATTTTCCCCTGTTGCGGCAACAGTATCCGGCTGCTCATCCGTTGTTTTCTTCTCCGGCATTTCTTCTGCGGATTTCACCGGTTCCGTAGATTCCGCCTTCTCTCCTTCCGGCAGCAGACAATAATCCGGACAGATATGGTGACGACTGCGACGTTTGGTGATGAAGAGATACTGCCGCTGGACATCCTCAGAAGTCAGAATACTGTAACGCTCATAAAGCGCAGAGTCAAAAAGCCCGTATTCAAGAAACAGACGGATGACACGGCGGACGGTATCGTTGTCCGTACTGAAAAGCTGATCGGAAAGTTCGTCACAGAAATCAGTGTCGGCACGGACATAGTAGCCCTCGCCCGAATAAAGATAAGACATAATATAGATTAAAACGGTGAAAGCGGAATCGCCCTCACGCTTCATGACACGACGAACGATACGGTCGTGCATGAAGTCGGTGCTCAGGGGAAAGTAGTCCAGTCCCTGTTTGATTCTTCCCATAGTTGTATTGTTTTTATAAATAGTTTATCAGTCAGTTTTTTCATTTTGTTAATCATTCAGTTCCGCTTCCACTTCACAAAGTTTCTGCTTTTTCCGCTTGATACTTGCCCTTACAGTCTGCAGGGCGGACAGAATCAGTTTCTGACGAAGATCGGGGTCTTTCGTAGAGGTGATAACGGGATAAGGTTCACGGTCATCACGTGCCAGCGTGCGCTTCTCGGTCTTCCTGTATTTCCGGCTGGCGGATTTGCGGCATTCCTTGCAGTAGTTGCTTGGAAGACCGGTTTTCTTATCTACGTAAAAGGCTTCTGAAGGAAGCGTGTGTTTGCAACAGCCGCAAACGTAAAGTGTTTGTTTTTGTAATGTTTCCATTCCGGTTATTCTTTTTGATATACTTGATATGTTTTCAGATAAAAGGTAAGGCAGCCTGCGCACAGGAGGTTCACATCCTACACAATGATCATTGGCAACTTGCCCGTCAGATGTTAACAGCCATCACGTCAGCTGTTAATACCCAATATGACAACTGTTAACTCCTGACAAATCAACTATTAACAGCTGACAGCTCTCTTTTCGGAGGGGGAGAATGCGGTTTTTGAAAGTATTTCGCATCTTTTTCTTGTTTTCTCATGGTTTATCTAATTTTTATTTCTAATTTTGAAATCAAATATTCATTTCGAATACCACAAAGGTATAGAAAGTCGCATATATAAAACAAATGATTTTAGATATTAACGCTGAATTATTTTACAAAAGACTGTATATGAGGCGATAAGACAAGAATAAATATTAACATATAAAAAAAGTAAGCAAAAACATGAATGAGAAACAAGCGGATACACTGCTGAATGTACCGGAAATCGTAAAGCGGGCGAAAATAGCGTTGAATCTGAAACGGGACAGTGAACTTGCATCATATTTAGGAGTAGCCAGAGCGACACTTTCCAACTGGTGCGCGCGAAACAGCATAGACTTTCCTTTACTGCTGAATAAGCTGCGTCATGTGGACTACAACTGGCTGCTGACCGGAAAAGGAAGTCCGCTGCACGACCCAAAGTCTTTTGACAACGGAAAGATACGGGGAGAAGTAGAGACTATTCACAATTCAAAAACCACAGAAGCCATAGACGACCGGAGTGTGACGCTCTATGACATCACAGCCGCCGCCAATTTAAGGACCCTGCTTTCCGACAAGCGCCAATATGCGCTGGGCAAAATACTGATTCCGAGCATACCCGCGTGCGACGGAGCCATCTTTGTCAACGGAGACAGCATGTATCCCATTCTCAAATCGGGAGATATCGTAGGGTTCAAGGGGATCAACAATTTCAGCAACGTCATTTACGGAGAAATGTACATCGTGGCGTTCCACCTCGACGGAGACCAGTATCTGACGGTGAAATACGTCAACCGCTCAGAGAAGGAAGGGTACGTCAAACTCGTCAGCTACAATCCGCACCACGAGCCGATGGACTTGCCTGTAGACACCATTCAGGATATGGCGATAGTGAAGTTCTCCATCAGAAAGAATATGATGATGTAAAAACGGCACAGGCTAAACAAGCCTTTTCCACAGATTTCCTGTCACATTTCTTCCTGAAATCTGTGGAAAGCATTATCTTTGCACGTTGCAAACCGTATCTTTGCACATTGCAAGCAGTAAAATCATAAAATCACTCTATATCAATGGAAAAGAAATTCAAGAGAACCACCGTCACATCGGCACTGCCGTATGCGAACGGACCTGTACACATCGGTCACCTGGCCGGCGTATATGTACCGGCAGATATCTATGTGCGCTATCTGCGACTGAAGAAAGAAGATGTATTGTTTATCGGAGGTTCGGACGAACACGGAGTACCTATCACGATTCGTGCAAAGAAAGAAGGAGTCACTCCGCAGGATGTAGTAGACCGTTACCACTATCTGATCAAGAAATCGTTCGAAGAATTCGGCGTTTCGTTCGATGTATACAGCCGCACCACTTCGAAGACGCATCATGAGCTGGCTTCGGATTTCTTTAAGACGCTATACAACAAAGGAGAGTTTATCGAAAAAACATCCGAACAATACTATGACGAAGAAGCGAAAACATTCCTCGCCGACCGCTACATCACCGGTGAGTGTCCTCACTGCCATTCGGAAGGTGCCTATGGCGACCAATGCGAGAAATGCGGAACCTCCCTGTCGCCCACCGATCTGATCAACCCGAAGAGCGCCATCAGCGGCAGCAAACCTGTGATGAAGGAGACCAAGCATTGGTATCTCCCCCTCGACAAACACGAAGGATGGTTGCGCCAATGGATTCTGGAAGACCACAAGGAATGGCGCCCCAACGTATACGGACAGTGCAAGAGCTGGCTCGACATGGGATTGCAGCCGCGTGCCGTCAGCCGTGACCTCGACTGGGGTATCCCTGTGCCCGTAGAAGGTGCGGAAGGAAAGGTGCTGTACGTGTGGTTCGATGCTCCTATCGGATACATTTCCAATACCAAGGAATTGCTTCCCGACAGTTGGGAGACATGGTGGAAAGACCCCGAAACGCGTCTGCTCCACTTCATCGGAAAGGACAATATCGTATTCCACTGCATCGTATTCCCCGCCATGCTGAAAGCGGAAGGAAGCTATATCCTGCCGGACAACGTGCCGAGCAACGAATTCCTGAATCTGGAAGGAGACAAGATTTCGACTTCCCGCAACTGGGCGGTATGGCTGCACGAATATCTGGAAGACTTCCCCGGCAAGCAGGACGTACTCCGCTACGTACTGACCGCCAATGCTCCGGAAACGAAAGACAACGACTTTACATGGAAAGACTTCCAGGCACGCAACAACAATGAGCTGGTAGCCGTATACGGCAACTTCGTGAACCGTGCAATGGTGCTGACTCAGAAATACTTCGACAGCAAAGTACCCGCCTGCGCAGAACTGACGGATTACGACAAAGAAACCCTGAAAGAATTTGCCGACGTAAAGGCAGAAGTAGAAAAGCTGCTCGACGTATTCAAATTCCGCGACGCGCAGAAAGAGGCGATGAACCTGGCACGCATCGGCAACAAATACCTTGCCGACACCGAACCCTGGAAACTGGCAAAGACCGACATGGAACGTGTAGGCACCATCCTGAACATCTCTCTGCAACTGGTTGCCAACCTTGCCATCGCCTTCGAACCGTTCCTGCCTTTCAGCTCGGAGAAACTCCGCAAGATGCTGAACATGGAAAGCTTCGAATGGTCGGAACTGGGAAGGAACGATCTGCTCCCGGTAGGACATCAGCTGAACAAACCGGAACTGCTGTTCGAAAAAATAGAAGACAGCGTAATCGAGGCACAGGTACAGAAGTTGCTCGACACGAAGAAGGCCAACGAAGAAGCCAACTATAAGGCAAACCCGATTCGTCCGAACATCGAATTTGATGATTTCACGAAACTCGACATCCGTGTTGGTACCATCCTTGAATGTCAGAAAGTGCCGAAAGCCGACAAGCTGCTGCAATTCAAGATTGACGACGGACTGGAAACACGTACCATCGTATCGGGCATCGCAAAACACTACCAGCCGGAAGAACTGGTAGGCAAACAGGTTTGCTTTATCGCCAATCTCGCACCGCGCAAGCTGAAAGGTATCGTCAGCGAAGGTATGATTCTGAGTGCCGAAAACAACGACGGCAGCCTGGCAGTTATCATGCCTCAGAAAGAGGTGAAGCCGGGCAGCGAAGTGAAATAAGCAATAAGCTAATAAGCCATCAACAAATGAGGAATGGAAGAATGGGGTGTCAAAAAACAATAGTAACTAAACTCTCCTCCTTCGGGAAGGAGGAGTACCCGCAGGGGGAGGTGGTAGGTAAATACATCAACTGATGATATTCACTTGTGCAGTACACCTACCACCCCGGCTTTCAGCCACCCCTCCTTCCTGAAGGAGGGGAAATTTAGTTACTACTGACTTTTGACACACCTTCCTTCACCGATTATAATAATATGAGTGAAGAACAGTCACTGAAACAAAAAACAGCAAAAGGGCTATTTTGGGGAGGCCTCAGCAGCAGTGTACAACAGCTGTTAGGACTTCTTTTCGGAGTAGTGTTAGGAAGATTACTGGACCCTGCCGATTACGGTATGATCGGTATGCTGGCTATCTTTCCGGCCATTGCTTCCGCCCTGCAGGAAAGCGGATTTGTCGCAGCACTCGCCAATCGCGAGAAAGTCAGCGATAAAGACTATAACGCTGTATTCTGGTTCAGTATCTCTTTTAGTGCTGTTCTTTATATTTTGCTCTATTCTTCAGCTCCGCTGATTGCTAAATTTTACGATACTCCGGAGTTAACGTCGCTTGCCCGTTTCTCTTTCCTCAGTTTCTTTATAGCCAGTTTCGGGATAGCTCCACGAGCTCTTCTTTTCCGTAATCTCAAAGTGAAGGAGAATACCATCATTTCTCTTTCAAGCCTGTTTCTATCCGGCATTGTGGGGATTATTCTTGCCGCAAACGGATTTGCCTATTGGGGACTGGCCATACAGACAATGACTTTTGTCGTCATAGGCACGGCACTCAACTGGTACTTTGCCCACTGGAAACCCAGTTTCCACATTGACTTCTCTCCCATCAGGGAGATGTTCGGATTCAGCAGTAAAATGCTGATTACGCAAGTCTTTATTATCATCAACCAAAACCTGTTCTCCGTCCTGCTGGGTAAATTCTACACTAAACAGGAAGTCGGAGACTTCAGCCAGGCCAACAACTGGAACAATAAGGGACACGCCCTCATCACCGGAATGATCAACGGAGTCACCCAGCCCGTACTGGCAAGTGTGGCTAATGACCCGCAGCGTCAGGCGGCCGTGTTTCATAAAATGCTGCGTTTCACGGCTTTTATTTCTTTCCCTGCCATGTTCGGACTCAGCCTCATTTCCAGAGAGTTTATTCTGATTGCCATCACGGACAAGTGGCTCGCTTCCGCACGGATCATGCAATTACTTTGTATATGGGGAGCCTTTATTCCGATCAACAATCTGTTCTCTTTATTGCTGGTCAGCCGCGGACGGTCTTCCATCTTTATGTTCAACAGTATCGCACTGAGCGTGTTGCAGCTGATCACTGCCTGTATCAGTTATCCATACGGCATCACCACCATGATTTATCTGTTTGTCGCTATCAATATACTGTGGATGTTTGTCTGGTACTGCTTTGCCCGGAGGGAGATTCCGCTGACATTGTTCAGCATACTGAAAGATATCGCTCCTTATTTTCTGCTGGCAGCTTCGCTGACAATCGCAGCCCATTACATAACGTCGGGCATCACTAACCTGTATCTGTCACTTGCCATCAAAGTAGTTTTCGTGGCTTCTCTATATGCACTTGTTTTGTGGAAAATGCAATCAGTCATTTTCAAGGAATGTATTCAGTTCATTAAAAAGAAAAAGATATTATGACGACACCTACCAATTACATAGCGACCTGGTTCTACAAGGAATCCAAAGAAGATGCCAGTTTCTATCCGCAGGCAGGCAAACGGGGAGATTCCGCCCTCGTCCATTCCATTTATATGCAGATACAAGTGCCGTTCTTTACCACTTTCAGGCATTATCATCCGGATGCCGTGATGTTGTTTTTCACCAATGTAGAAAAGTTACCCTACTATCTGGAGAGGCTATTTGCAAACCTGCGTGTAGAGGTTGTGCGTCTTCCCTACCACTGCACTCCCCCAAAAGGATGGTATGATGCCTGGAGAAATCAGTTCTACCTGTATGACATCTGGCAATATATGGAAAAGCGGATGCAGGACAACGACAATCTGCTGATATGCGACGCAGACTGCCTATGCACCTCCCCGCTGGACACCTTATTCCACGAAGTCAGTACCAACGGCAGCGCCCTATATGAGCTAAGCACCTCGCCGCAGTCGTCTATCAACGGCATCAGCCTAGAGCAAATGACGGAACTCTACGAGAAATGCTATCAACAGAAAGCCTCCCGGCCCATTTATTATTATGGCGGCGAGTTCTTCGCCCTTCGCGGAGACATCGTGAGAGAAGTCAACAAGGCTTATCAGCCCCTTTGGGATTATAACCTGCAATGTTTCAAGGAGAACCGTCCCAAACTGAATGAAGAAGCATTATTCTTCAGCGTCCTCGCCGAATGGCTGAACATTCGTAATAATATTGCCAACAAATATATCAAACGAATGTGGACATCTCCCCAATACAACAATGTGGAAAAGGGGGACGAGAAGTTTGCTATATGGCATTTACCTTACGAGAAGAAACGCGGCCTTTACTACCTGTTCAAAATGCTGCGCCGAACAAACTCCATAAAAGACGAAGCAGCATTCTGGCGAAAAGCGGCTTTCTATACAGGAATACCGACGGTAAACCTCGGCAAGAAAATAAAAGACTTCCGAACGGCAATCATCAGAAAAATAATACATTAACCTGTACAGCTATGAATATTCTGATCATACAATCCAAAGCGTTTCCACATCGGGACAACAGTTTCTGCTACTTCTATACCCAGCTGGCAGAATGGCTGACCGCCCATGTATCAAAAAGTGAGTTGTTCTATTGCTATCTGGACGTAGACGACACCGGATTCGAGAACGGACTTCTGTTGCCCGATTCTTACGAACAGTTCTATACTCCCGCCAATATAGATGCCATCTGCCGCTTTATCACCGACAAGCAGATCGACATCGTCCTCGACTACTCACACGTCATCACCGGAGACACCCGTAAGTTCCTGCTCGAAATAAGACAGAGAAACCCCGGGATAAAAATATTCACGATGATCCACAACTGCCCGAGCCACACCACTCAACTGAAGACATACGAACTGTCCAGGCTCGGACTCAAAGAGGTAAACAGCCCGAAAAGGCTTTTCCAGTGGATGCTTCCGTGGCTTTACATTTTCCTTTTAAAGAGAGTCGTAAAGCATCAGAATGTCTCCGCTTACAATACGGTGGACGAAGTGATACTACTCTCACCCTCCTACATTCCGGAGTTCAGAAAGCTAATAGGCAAAAAGGATGCTTCGAGGTTATCGGCCATCCCCAACGCCATCCAACCAGTAAAGAGCGACATCCCTGTGCATCTGAAAAAGAAAGAAATCATTTTCGTCGGAAGATTCGCCTTAGAGAAAGCCCTTCCGAAATTATTAAAAATCTGGGAAATGGTTCAGGATGAGATACCCGAATGGAGCCTTGTCATGGTGGGCGATGGAGACAAATACCAAGAATGCGAGGAAATCATCGCAAAGAAGAAACTCAAACGTGTCAATATGGTTGGTTATCAGATGTCGATTCCCTACATCGACCGTGCAAGCATACTCTGCATCACTTCGGTCATCGAGGGATTGCCTACTGTATTTACCGAAGCCATGAATTTGGGGGTAGTCCCTGTCGGTTTCGATTCTTTCAGAGCTATTTATGATATGATAGATGATGGCAAGAATGGATTCATCATCCGCGACAATGACTATAAAGCCTACGCCCGAACCTTGATACAACTTGCCACCAACGATACGCTGAGGCATCAGATAGCTTCCAACGCCAAGCAGCAAAAAGGGAACTACGATATTGAACACATCGGTCCGTTGTGGGTAAAAGCGTTCAGGAAACATGGAATCGTCTAAATACAGAAAAGGATATTAAGACAGTACATCTTAAAAAATGCATTATGAGGAAAATACACATTGCCTTAGCAGCAGACAGTAACTATTTGGTCCCTATCACAGTCGTCCTGCAATCCATCTTCGACAATAACCGGGGAGAGGACATCACCATCTATTTACTTTATCTGGAAGGCACACTCAAAGAGGAAGACCTGCTTTTTCTAACCGACTTCACCCGGCAAAGAAAAGGAACTTTCACCGAGTTAAAAATAAAACAGGAACAAATTGACGGATTCCCGGAAACACGTCACGGGAAAGCCACCCTTTTACGGCTGTGCCTCCCCAACTTGTTGCCCGGCCTGAACAAAATACTCTATCTGGACGGAGATATCATTGTCAACGGAGACCTGTCCCCCTTATTCGATTTAGACATTTCTGGCTATCATGTGGCAGCAGCTAAAGATTCGGCAAGCGTTTACAACATAAACTATCAGACGGCTATGGGAATCGAAAGTTCTCACTTCTATTACAATGCCGGCATCCTGTTACTGAATCTGGCCGCACTGAGACAGATAGATCTGGTGACACAGATGAACGATTTCACCCGGAAGAACTATGACCGGATATCAGCACCGGATCAAGACTTCCTCAATTATATCTGCCAGAAGAAAACATTGTATATACCTCCCAAGTACAATATGAATTATGCACTTGAGAAAGATATCCGCGCAAAAATATGGACCCGAGAAGAAGTGAAAGAAGCCAGGAAGCATCCGGTCATCGTACATTATATCGGCCCGATAAAACCTTGGTCTATCCTTTCCACCCATCCGCAAAGAAAACTATGGTGGAAGTATGTAAAAAGAACATGTTTTGCGGATTATCGTCCTAAAGATGCTACATTACGCAATCATATCCACAAATGTTATCTATCCGTTACCCGACCTGTCGAAAGACTATTCTCACTCGATAGTAAAAGGAAAATAGGGAAATTAATACCTTCGGGCCTCAAGAAAGGTTTAAAGAAGTCACTACAAAAAAACATATAAGAAACAATGAAAGTACTTTTTACATTCGGAGGAATCCCCCACTACCTGAATGCCATGCTCAACAGGCTACAGGCAAAAGGAGTAGAAATAACCGTTGTCAGTCCAAAGAAAGGGAATACGACCATCGGCAAAGGGGTGAAAATGGTAGAAGGAGGAACCTACAAGCATCTGACTACACCGGAGAAGAAGATGTTCTACGGAAAAAGCGCTTTCCCCGCCCTTCCCGAAATCATTGCGGAAGAAAAACCGGATATAGTAGTAGTAGGATGGCCCTACTTCCTGCAAGTATTCTTTCAGCCCGCACTGAGAAAGGCTATGAAGTCCTGCAACGCCAAGCTGGTGATTCGTGAAATCCCCTTCCAGACTCCTCCCTACGGAAAGATCAAGGAATATTTCAAAGCCAATCCGATGCACGACGAAGGTATGCACCTGCTCAGCAAGGGTACCGGATTCTATCTGCGCCAATGGATAACGGCAAGGATACGGAAGTACTGCTACGCCCAAGCCGCCGGAACGCTGAACTACTCGACAGCCGCCTACGACATCCTCCCCTCTTACGGAGTAAAGAAGGAGCAGATACACGTCACCTACAACTCGACCGATACGGAAGCACTTCTCAAAGAAAAAGAATCCGTACTGGCTTCCCCCTCCATCCTTCCCCCGTGCGACCGTCGCCTGCTGCACATCGGACGGCTCGTAAAATGGAAACGGGTAGATTTATTGATAGAGGCTTTCCGGAAGGTAGCCACCGACTATCCGGAAGCGGAACTGGTGATCGTAGGAGACGGACCGGAACTGGACAACCTCAGACAACAGGCAAACGACCTGCAACTGGCAGACAGCATCCGCTTTATCGGAGCCGTCTATGACCCGAAGACACTGGGCGCCTATATGAACGAATCGAGTATCTATGTGCTTGCCGGCATGGGAGGGCTTTCGATCAATGATGCCATGACGTATGGTATGCCCGTCCTTTGTGCCGTATGCGACAGTACGGAACGCGACCTGGTCATGGAAGGCAAGAACGGCTATTTCTTCAAGGACGGCGACGCCGATAGCCTGGCAGATAGAATCAGAGAGATGTTCGAATCTCCCGAACGCTGCAAGGAGATGGGAAAAGAATCGGAACGGATGATCCGGGAAAAGATCAATATGGAGACGGTCAGCGAACGCTACCTGAAGGCTTTTCAAGAGATTCTTCGTCTCACTCATCTTCGCGATTCCGGTAATTAGCCGGTGAAGTCCCCAAATGCATCTTTACGTACTTCCCGAAAAAGGACTGGTTGGGGAAGTTGAACTCTTCCGCTATTTCCTTGACGGACTTGTCCGAACGTTTCAGCCGATACTTGATATGTTCTATCGTTGTTTCATTGATCAAGTCCAGCGGAGTCCTGCCACACGCTTGCTTGATGACTTTCGAAAAATGCTTCGGAGTGTAGCAGAGCGCATCCGCATAATAACTCACAGAACGGTGCATACCCTTGTCTTTCGATAATAGCTCCACGAATTTCCGCAGGGTATAATCCGCCTGTTTGATACCTTCTTTCGGACTGTCCCCCTTGTCGGGAGCATCGATTTCCTTGTGAAGCTGTCCCAGCATCTCACAAAAGAGGGCGGAGAAGAGATGCTGCATCACTTCCCTGTGATAATAATGAGGTTCATCATTGATCTTCGCCACAATCAAATCCCGATAAAACCTGAAAACAGGATCGTCCCCGCCTTCGCTGATAGACTTCACCGGATTGTTGTGGATATGGGCAGCGGTATTCCACGTTTTCTTCTCCATTTTAATAATGCGTTGCAAAAAACGGGTAGAGAATCCCGCCAGCCTTATCTTATATTTAGGACTCAGCATCGTACGACTGATCAGTGTATTGGGAAGACCGAGCAGCAAATCGCCCGCCTGCAACTGATACGTCCGGTAGTTGATATCCAGCTGGATACACCCTTCTGCACAGACAGCAATAAGGAAACAGTTCAGCCGGACTGTATCATTACTATACGGAATCCCATCCAGACTGTTGACTATCGCAAAGTCATCGTCTATATAATCAAGGATATGCTGACTCTTCTTAAAGTCTTCTATATCTACTGTCATAATGTTCTCTTTTTCCATAATCTCTCCTTTTTTACTTTTTGCAAAGTTGGTAAATAATAGGGAAAACAGAATGTCCCAAACTCCTTTATAATTGTTTGATATGTCGTTTATCTGCAAATAGTTAGCCACAATAAGCACAAATAACGAAAACAGGACATTCATAGAGAAAAATCGGTCACCATTGACTTGTTCTTTTCTCCTACTTTTGTTCTGATTTTAATAAAAGACAAAAAGAGTAAGTATGATTACAGTGAACAAAAAATGGATACGGCTGATAGGGATTGTCGGTTGTACAGTGTGGATGGCATCGTGCAAGCAGGCACCGGATGCAGGAGTGAAATCTTCTTATGCAGTCATGCAGATAGAACCAACGGACAAAGAACTTTCTTCCTCCTATTCGGCGACCATACGCGGGCGACAGGATATTGACATCTATCCGCAGGTATCGGGAACAATCGAGAAACTCTGCGTGACCGAAGGTCAGAAAGTACGTCGGGGACAGTTGCTTTTCATCATCGACCAGGTACCTTACAGAGCCGCGCTCAAAACCGCCACCGCCAATGTGGAAGCGGCCCGCGCCGCTACGAGCACCGCCGAACTGACTTACAAGAGCAACAAGGAACTGTATGCGCAGAAAGTCGTTTCGGAATTTAGCCTGAAGACTGCCGAAAACTCTTATCTCACCGCCAAGGCACAACTGGCACAGGCTGAAGCTCAGGAGATAAGCGCACGTAACAACCTCTCTTATACCGAAGTGAAAAGTCCCAGTGACGGAGTTGTAGGCGCATTGCCCTATCGTGCAGGCGCATTGGTTAGCGCCAGCATTCCTTATCCGCTCACTACGGTCAGCGACAATTCGGATATGTACGTCTATTTCTCGATGACCGAGAACCAGCTGCTCGCCCTCACCCGCCAGTACGGCGACATGGACGAAGCGTTAAAGAATATGCCGGAAGTGGAACTGATTCTGAACGACAACTCAGTCTATCAGAAGAAAGGTACCATCGAATCTATCAGTGGAGTGATCGACCGTCAGACAGGGACCGTAGTGGCACGCGTGGTATTTCCCAACGAATCACGGCTGCTTCATAGCGGAGCATCGGGCACGGTAGTAGTGCCGAGCATCTACAAGAACTGCATCGCCATCCCGCAGACAGCCACCGTGCGGATGCAGGACAAGACGATTGTATATAAGGTAGTGGACGGCAAAGCGGTCTCCACCCTGATCACCGTAGCCGGAATCAACGACGGACGCGAATATATAGTGCTGGACGGACTGAAAGCAGGTGACGAAATTGTATCGGAAGGCGCCGGACTGGTGCGCGAAGGCACACAGGTTAAATAAGAAGGAGACTGATTATGAAAGGAAATATATTTATCAAACGGCCGGTGATGGCTATCTCCATCTCCGTGCTGATTCTCGCCATAGGGCTTATCTCGCTCTTCACCCTGCCGGTGGAGCAATATCCCGACATCGCACCTCCTACGGTCTATGTGGCTGCCAGCTATACGGGCGCCGATGCCGAAGCAGTGATGAACAGCGTCATCATGCCGCTGGAAGAGAGCATCAACGGGGTGGAAGACATGATGTATATCACGTCCAGCGCCTCCAATGCAGGTCTGGCTATCATACAGGTTTACTTCAAGCAAGGCACCGACCCCGACATGGCGGCCGTCAACGTACAGAACCGTGTAGCCAAAGCACAGGGACTGCTGCCCGCCGAAGTAACGAAAGTCGGCGTAAGCACGATGAAACGACAGACCAGTTTCCTGCAAATCGGCGCGATGGTCTGCACCGACGGTCGCTACGACCAGACCTTCCTTGCCAATTATCTGGACATCAACGTCATCCCGCAGATCAAACGTATCGAGGGAGTAGGAGACGTCATGGAGCTGGGCGATACCTACAGTATGCGTATCTGGCTGAAACCGGAACGGATGGCACAATACGGGCTGGTACCTTCGGACATCACCGGCGTGCTGGGCGAGCAGAACATTGAAGCCCCTACCGGCTCACTGGGCGAGAGTTCGCAGAACGTCTTCCAGTTTACGATGAAATATCGCGGAAGACTGAAGAGCGTGGAAGAATTTCAGAACACCGTTGTCCGCTCGCGTGAAGACGGCTCGATACTCCGCCTGAAAGATGTGGCGGATGTGGAACTGGGCACTATGACTTATAGTTTCCGCAGTGAGATGGACAGCCAGCCTGCCGTGCTCTATATGATCTTCCAGACGGCGGGTTCCAATGCGACCGCTGTCAATAAAGAAATCACCGCCCAGATGGAGCGGATGGAGAAAAACCTTCCGGAAGGAACGGAGTTCGTCACCATGATGAGTTCGAACGACTTCCTCTTCGCTTCCATACACAACGTGGTGGAAACACTGATTATCGCCATCATTCTGGTCATCCTCGTGGTATACTTCTTCTTGCAGGACCTGAAGAGTACGCTCATCCCGTCTATCTCCATCATCGTGTCACTGGTAGGTACGTTTGCCTGTCTGGTAGCTGCGGGATTCAGTCTGAACATCCTGACCCTGTTTGCACTGGTGCTTGCCATCGGTACGGTGGTAGATGACGCCATTGTGGTGGTGGAAGCGGTGCAGTCCAAGTTTGACGCCGGATACAAGTCGCCCTACCTTGCCACCAAAGATGCGATGGGCGACGTGACGATGGCTATCGTCTCCTGTACCTGTGTCTTCATGGCCGTATTTATCCCCGTCACCTTCATGGGAGGTACTTCGGGCGTGTTCTATACCCAATTCGGTATCACGATGGCAACTGCCGTAGGTATCTCCATGATCTCGGCTCTGACCCTGTGTCCCGCCCTGTGCGCCATCATGATGCGTCCGTCGGACGGAACCAAGAGCGCCAAGAGTATCAACGGACGGGTACGCGCAGCTTACAACGCTTCGTTCAATGCCGTGCTGGGCAAGTATAAGAAAGGGGTGATGTACTTCATCCGCCATCGCTGGATGGTATGGACTTCACTGGCTGCTACCATCGTCCTGCTGGTTTATCTGATGAGCACGACCAAGACGGGACTCGTGCCGCAGGAAGACCAGGGCGTTATCATGGTGAATGTCAGCATCTCACCGGGAAGCACGCTCGAAGAGACAACGAAAGTAATGGACCGGCTGGAAAACATTCTGAAAGATACGCCCGAAATAGAACACTACGCCCGCGTAGCAGGATACGGTCTGATCTCCGGTCAGGGAACATCTTACGGTACGATCATTGTCCGCCTGAAAGACTGGAGCGAACGAAAAGGAAAGGAACACGGTTCGGATGCCGTAGCTTCCCGCCTCAACGCACAATTCCAGTCCATCAAGGAAGCGCAGATATTCAGTTTCCAGCCCGCCATGATTCCGGGATACGGTATGGGTAACTCCCTCGAACTGAACCTTCAGGATATGACAGGCGGTGATCTTGCTACGTTCTATGACGCGTCCACACAGTTCCTCAATGCCTTGAACCAGCGCCCGGAAGTGGCTATGGCTTATACATCCTACGCCATCAACTTCCCGCAGCTCTCGGTAGAAGTGGATGCCGCCAAATGTAAGCGTGCAGGAATTTCGCCAAGCGCGGTACTCGATGCGGTAGGCAGTTATTGCGGTGGAGCATATATCTCCAACTACAACCAATACGGTAAGGTATATCGTGTAATGATGCAGGCATCGCCCGAATATCGTCTGGACGAGCAGGCATTGAACAATATGTTTGTGCGCAACGGTACGGAAATGGCTCCGGTGAGCCAGTTCGTTACACTGAAGCAGGTACTGGGACCGGAAACAGCCAACCGTTTCAACCTCTACAGCACCATCACAGCCAATGTGAATCCTGCCGACGGTTACTCTTCGGGTGAAGTGCAGAAAGTGATTGAAGAAGTGGCCGCAGAATCGTTGCCGATGGGCTACGGATACGAATATGGCGGTATGGCACGCGAAGAAGCAAGCAGCGGTGGCGCCCAGACGGTTTTCATCTACGCCATCTGTATCTTCCTGATCTATCTGATTCTGGCTTGTCTCTACGAAAGTTTCCTCGTACCGTTTGCCGTTATCTTCTCCGTACCGTTCGGATTGATGGGCTCGTTCCTGTTCGCCAAGATACTCGGACTGGAGAATAACATCTATTTGCAGACAGGTGTGATCATGCTGATCGGCTTGCTGGCCAAGACGGCTATTCTGATTACGGAGTACGCCATCGAACGCCGCCGCAAAGGGATGGGCATCGTGGAATCGGCCTACTCTGCCGCACAAGTCCGCCTGCGTCCTATCCTGATGACGGTGCTGACGATGATCTTCGGTATGCTTCCGCTGATGTTCTCTTCCGGTGCGGGTGCCAATGGCAACAGTTCGCTGGGTACGGGTGTCGTAGGCGGTATGGCTGTCGGAACGGTGGCATTGCTCTTTGTCGTTCCGGTCTTCTACATCATCTTTGAATACTTGCAGGAGAAAATCCGCAAACCGATGGAAGAAGAAGCAGATGTACAAGTGCTTTTAGAAAAAGAGAAAAGTGAAGCTGAACGTGAACGTTAATAAATAAAAGAAAGAATGAAGAAAAATATCATCCTGTTAGTTGCCATGAGTCTGACGCTGAGCGGTTGTGGCATCTATACCAAATACAAACCCGCCACTTCCGTCCCCGACGATCTTTACGGCGGGGAAGTGGTGACGGAAGACACTGCCGGTCTGGGGAATATGGACTGGCGGGAACTCTTCACCGACCCTTATCTGCAGTCCCTCATCGAAACAGGGTTGCAGACCAATACCGACTACCAGTCCGCCCAGCTTCGTGTAGAAGAAGCTCAGGCAGTGCTGATGTCCGCCAAACTTGCTTTCCTGCCCGCCTTTGCGCTTTCCCCGCAGGGGACAGTGAGCAGCTTCGATACGAACAAGGCTACGCAGGGTTACTCGCTGCCCGTGACCGCCAGTTGGGAACTGGACGTATTCGGTCGTATGCGCAACTCCAAGAAGCAGGCGAAAGCGCTGTATGCACAAAGTGAAGATTACCGTCAGGCAGTCCGCACGCAGCTGATAGCCGGTATAGCCAATACCTACTATACACTGCTGATGCTGGACGAACAGCTCATCATCTCCCGACAGACGGAGGAGGCATGGAAAGAAACCGTAGCCTCTACCCGCTCCCTGATGAACGCCGGACTGGCGAACGAATCGGCTGTATCGCAGATGGAAGCGACCTATTATCAGGTGCAGGGTTCTGTGCTCGATTTGCAGCAGCAGATCAATCAGGTGGAGAACAGTCTTGCTTTATTATTGGCAGAGACACCCCGCAACTACGAACGCGGAACGTTGGCAGACCAACAGTTTCCTACGGACTTTGCCGTAGGAATCCCTGTCCGGATGCTTGCCGCCCGCCCCGATGTCCGCTCGGCCGAGCGGACGCTGGAAGCAGCGTTCTATGGCACCAATGCGGCACGTTCGGCTTTCTACCCTTCCATCACGTTGAGTGGGAGTGCCGGATGGACGAACTCCGTCGGGTCTATGATTCTCAATCCGGGCAAGTTCCTGGCATCGGCGGTAGGTTCGCTCACGCAGCCGCTCTTTAATAAAGGACAGGTGCTGGCTCAGTATCGCATCGCCCGTGCACAGCAGGAAGAAGCAGCTCTCGGCTTTCAGCAAACATTGCTCAACGCCGGCAGCGAAGTGAATGATGCGCTGACTGCCTATCAGACCAGTCAGGGAAAAAGGCTGTTGCTGGACAAGCAGGTCACTTCCCTGCAAACGGCCCTGCGAAGTACTTCCCTGCTGATGGAACATACGAATACAACCTATCTGGAAGTACTTACCGCCCGACAGTCATTGCTCAGCGCACAACTGTCACAAACGGCCAATCATTTTACCGAAATACAAAGTTTAATTAACCTATACCGTGCTTTAGGGGGAGGTCAGGAATAAAGAATATCATACTTCCTCTGTTTTTTTTGATCCTAATGAAGAAGGGCTGCCGGAGAAGTGATTCTCTGACAGCCCGTTTTTCGTTAGAGGGCATTCCCTATTTGAATCAATAACAGACCAGGAACGGAAAATACATTCCTGATGTGCATTATAGCCTGTATGTTATTCATAAACAGAAAACATATTGCAAACCGAATTGGCCAAATGCCGCAACCCTTCTCCGCCAGGCAACTGAAATAAAGTCATACACCAATTATCGTTTCCTTCCAACATATAAGGACCGGTTTCGGTTATCGCAACATCCCATCCGATACTTCTCACTTTCGGAATTCTCATAGCAGCTTGCTTGGCTAATGCTATTGCCTGATCGTAATATGGGATTATGCAACCTGTTATTTTTTCACCACTGACAGGATGTATATGAAACCGTTCTCCTGACGGATGTTTTATTATAGCAGGTTGACAGACGACACCCCGATGATCAACAAGGGCGGCAATTCCTCCTGTAGCAAAGTTATCTGTGCGAGCCTTTATTCCTATACGTAAAACAACACTCCACACATCGACCTTATTTATACTTTCATCATAATATGTCACAATTCTCAATGTGTTGAGACTTGACGGATTCAGTTTATTCAGGGCGCTATGTTGGATAATACGTTCTTCGTACAAATATTCATCCGGCTTTTTTACAGTAGAAATAACATAGTCATGTAGTTGTCGCAATGATGTAAAGTTTTGCATCGGAAAAATAATCCCTTGACCGGCTTGTCCTTTTATGGGTTTAATGACGACCTCATTTATGGATATGGAGTAAGGATCATGCATTTGCCTTTTTATCTCATCAAACGTCATTACCCGGCGCCCTAGAATGTCCTCAAAAACTTCGGAAAAACGCACTTTATCTTTTAACACTAACGCTTCACAGGGATCGTTTACTTGACGTGTCAATTCATGACGTAACGAAGAAGTGAGATACTGTCGGCATTCTGTTCTGCTTTTCTTAAAGAACTGCAACTCGTAGTAGTTTTCGAATGATGCACCGTACATCCAACTATGTGACAATAGCTCAAGGAACATCAGTTTCCTTTTTCCGAATACGTAATGATTATATTCTCTCAGCTTTCGAAAATCTGCAATTCGTATATGGTACAATAAATTTCTTATCTTTGACTTTAACTTGAAAGCATTATTACTACTTTTTGTAATTGAACGGGCAGGAACTCCGGCAACAGTAGTATGGCTGTCGATATTTCGCGTCACTACAGCGCCTGCACCTATTTTGCAGTCAGCACCGACAATGACATCAGGAAGTATTACCGCATTAGCACCTATCTCCGTCCTGTCACCGATAATGGCACGTCCCAAGATTTTTGCACCGGGAGATACTTCACAATATCGTCCAATACGGACGTCATGACTGATAACAGTGCTTTTATTGATAAATGTCCCCTGCCCTATACTTACATTACAAGTAATAGTTGCCCCCGAAAGAATCACAACACCTGGTTCGATAGTATTGTCATACCCGCCCACAAGGGCTTTTTGGGAGATAAAAGTGGTCAATACTCCTCCAAGACAGGCAATCTTTCGTGCCAGTACCTCTCTACGCTGTCCACCTCCGACACCAATAATAACCTTACTGTCTGTTTTCAGATGTTGCTCCAGTTCATTCCAGGATTTAATAATGGGAAAGTCATAATATGCATCGCTAATATCTGTATTTATATTGTCAAACAAAGATACAGTTTCTTCTACATTATCCCACTTGAGTGCTGTCAAAATCTCCTTAGCACATCCTTTACTCCCGATTATTACCATTTTACACTTTTCTATTTTCGACGATATTCAGCCAAGACCATGCAAATTTGATTAATTTCATCATCTTTCAAACCCACGTGCACCGGCAGACAAAGCACCTTCTCAGCATTCATCCCTATTTTGTAATAGAGCGGCTTTCTAAAAATGACACTACAAAATAAAACCATTTATAGCGAATAAACACTATCAAAAAGTACGATAATATCCTCCTTTCATACAGCACTGATATTTCTTTTTAGAAATTTCATATCTCAGCTTGATAACAGTCTATTAATTGCTTTGGAATATATTGAAATTGTTACTGCCTAATAAACCGACTGATATGACAATATACGAATAGTTCATAATAACAGAATTATGGAGGTTTGTATGTTATATGCGGATAAAGTGAAATGTCTTTCTATAAGGTGAAAGCGATGAAAGCGGAAAAATGGGGCAAAAGCAGAAAAGGTTCGCCCTATATTACTTTATATATCGGCACTTATGATAGTAAAATAAACCAATAATAAAAAAACAATAATAGTGGGAAGTGTATGTGATTAACAATGCTTCTTAGATCTCGTTTCAAGCATTATTAGATGTCACAGCAAGCATTGTTAACCAGCTTCTCAAGTATTAATACCTAACTTCTCAGATATTAATACCTATCATATCAAATGTTAATACCTGACTACTCATGTGTTAACATCTGAGCGCAGCTATGATTCTTTCGCAAGCCTGTCCGTCACCGTAAGGGTTATGTGTTTCGGACATCCGCTTATACATTTCTTTATCAAGGAGCAGGGCAGTGACATTACTGACAATTGCCTCCGCATTCGTGCCGACCAGCTTCACCGTACCCGCCTCAACAGCTTCCGGACGCTCGGTCGTATCCCGCATCACCAACACGGGTTTGCCCAATGAAGGGGCTTCTTCCTGCACACCGCCGCTATCCGTCAGCAACAGAGTAGAATGTTGCATGGCATAGATGAAAGGCAGGTAATCCAGAGGAGAGATCAGATAGACATTGCTCAGACCGGAAAGCAGTTCATACACTGGCTTCTGCACATTAGGATTCAGATGAACGGGATAGACTATGTCCATCTCCGGGTGAAGAGCCGCCAGTTCTTTGATCGCTTTGCAGATATGCAGGAAACCATCTCCGAAGTTCTCGCGACGATGTCCGGTGACGAGGATATACTCACGATCACCTACCGTGTAGCCTTTCTCCTGAAGTTCCTTCGCCATCTTTTCTTTCACACCGGCGGTGGTGGAAATGATATCGACCGCCATCAGCAGGGCATCGATCACCGTATTTCCGGTAATAAAGATTTTCTTCGCGTCTATATTCTCTTGCAGTAGATTTACCTTTGACTGTTCCGTCGGTGCAAAGTAGTAAGTGCAGATACGGTCTGTCACCTGACGGTTCATTTCTTCCGGCCAGGGAGACAACATATTATAGGTACGCAATCCGGCTTCCACGTGTCCCACAGGTATCTGCATATAGAATGCCGCAAGGGATGCCGCCATCGAGGTAGTCGTATCTCCATGCACCAATACGGTGTCGGGACGGAAGTCCTTCAGCACTTCGCGCAGTCCAAGGAGTACTTTAGCGGTAATGTCATACAAGTCCTGATTGGGAGCCATGATATTCAGGTCATATTCGGGAGTGATGCCGAACACTTCCAATACCTGATCCAACATCTGCCGGTGCTGTGCCGTAACGCAGACACGTGTCTCAAAATGTTCCGTATCTTTCTGGAGCGCCTTTACAAGCGGAGCCATCTTTATCGCTTCGGGACGGGTACCGAAAACGAGCAATATCTTTTTCATCTGCTTTATTTATAGAGTCTATATAACCTCTTCGCAATTAAACTACATTTTTATCGTCTCACACCGCAGAAGTCCAGTTCTATCTTTCCTTCCTCCCTGGGCAATGCAAGGAAGACATCGTGGCGAACCAGCCAGACGATAATATCCGCTTTCTCGTATGCTTCCCGATAGTCTGTCAGATGGAAGCTCTTATGAGTGCTTATATTAGGTTCGATAATCAGCACGTCCGCTCTCGATTCGGAGATGATGCGGGAGGCGATATATTTGGCGGGAGATTCCCGTAAGTCATCGATATTCGGTTTGAAAGCCAGTCCCATGCAGGCAACGACCGGTTCGCGCTCGTTCTGTTCTACAAACTTCTGGCAGGTTTCCAATACTTTGTTCGCACACCAGTCCGCTTTGTAATCGTTCGTTTCACGGGCACGCTTGATGAGCTGCGCCTGTTCCGGATAGTCGGATACGATGAACCAAGGGTCTACCGCAATGCAGTGACCGCCTACTCCGCAGCCCGGTTGAAGGATATTCACACGCGGATGCTTGTTGGCCAGTTCGATCAGTTCCCATACATTGATTCCGGCTTTGTCGCAGATCATGGAGAGTTCGTTGGCAAAGGCGATCTGTGAGTCGCGGGAGGAATTCTCCGTCAGTTTGCACATCTCTGCCGTGCGGGCATTGGTGCCGTGCAGTTTGCCTTGTACGAAAGCGGAATAAAACTCAATGGCTTTTGCGGTGGATGCCGGATCGATGCCGCCTATCACGCGGTCGTTGTGCACCAGTTCGTATAATGTATTTCCCGGCAATACGCGTTCGGGACAATAAGCGATATGTATCTTCCCTTTCAGTTCGGGACGTTCTTTATAGATCACTTCCGCCATACGTTCGGTGGTATATACCGGAGAAGTGGATTCAATGACAAACAGGTTACCCTCCTGCAGATAAGGGATCACGGAACGGGTGGCCGCTTCCACATAGGTGATGTCCGCCCGATGGTTCTGCTTGAATGGGGTAGGCACTACGATAAAGAAAGCATCCGCCGCTTCCGGCTTGCATACAGCGCGTAACTTTCCACTCTGCACTACGTCCCTGACTACCTGACCCAGTTCAGGTTCTACAATATGTATCTTTCCCTGGTTGATCGTTTCCACCACAGAAGGATTGACATCTACTCCTATGACTTCGAAACCGTGAGCGGCAGCAACGGCTGCCGTAGGAAGGCCGATATACCCTAATCCTAAAAACACAACCTTTTTCATGTTCAATATCTCCTTATTAATAAGTGTGGCAAAAGTACAAATAATATGTGACTTTGTACGGATTTTCACTGAAAACCACTACTTTTGTGCAAACATTTTGAAAGCATGAGGGTACTAATCATTAATACTTCCGAACGAATAGGTGGTGCGGCTGTCGCTGCCGGACGACTGATGGAATCGCTTAAGAACAACGGCATCAAGGCGAAAATGTTGGTACGTGACAAACAAACAGACCAAATCAGCGTCGTCGGACTAAAGGGCAGTTGGCTGCACGTATGGAAATTTATGTGGGAACGCATCGTCATCTGGAAAGCCAACCGTTTCAAGAAGAATGATCTCTTCGCCGTAGATATCGCCAATACCGGTACGGACATCACTTCGCTTCCCGAATTTCAGCAGGCAGATGTCATCCATCTGCACTGGATCAACCAAGGGATGCTGTCGCTCAACACCATCCGCAAGATTCTGACTTCCGGCAAACCTGTAGTATGGACCATGCACGATATGTGGCCCTGCACCGGCATCTGCCATTATGCACGCGAATGCAAGAGTTACGAACAGGAATGCCATCACTGCCCTTACATCTACGGAGGAGGAGGCAAGAAGGACTTATCCACCCGAATCTTCCGGAAGAAAAAAGAGATTTATAGTCAGGCATCCATCACGTTTGTAGGCTGTAGCCGATGGCTGGCGGAGAAGGCCAAAGTCAGCGGGTTGCTCACCGGACAAACGGTTATCAGTATCCCGAACGCCATCAACACGAACCTGTTCAAGCCTCACAATAAGCAGGAAGCCCGCAGAAAATGCAGGCTGCCGCAGGAAGGGAAGCTCATTCTTTTCGGTTCTGTCAAGATCACAGACAAGCGAAAGGGCATCGACTATCTGATTGAAGCCTGCAAACTGCTGGCAGAGAAACATCCGGAATGGAAAGAATCATTGGGTGTGGTTGTTTTCGGCAACCAGTCACAGCAGTTGCAAGACCTGATTCCTTTCCGCGTCTATCCGCTTCCTTATATTAAGAATGAGCATGAGTTGGTGGATATATACAATGCCGTAGACCTCTTCGTCATCCCTTCTCTCGAAGAGAATCTGCCGAATATGGTGATGGAAGCGATGTCCTGCGGTGTGCCCTGCGTCGGTTTCAACACCGGAGGCATACCGGAAATGATCGATCATCTGCACAACGGATACGTAGCTCAGCGCAAGTCTTCCGAAGATCTGGCCAACGGCATCCATTGGGTACTGACGGAACCCGAATATGCGGAACTCTCCGCACAAGCCTGCCGCAAGGCCATAGGCAACTATTCGGAAAGTATCATAGCGAAGAAGTACACGGACGTTTACAACAAAATAACAGGGAAATATGCATAGTGTCCATCCTACTCCCAAGTTCTCGATTATCACGGTGACCTACAATGCCGAGAAAGTACTGGAAGATACCATCCAAAGTGTTATCTCGCAGACTTATCACCACGTAGAATACATCATCGTGGACGGGGCCTCTAAAGACGGAACTCTCTCTATCATCGACAGATACCGTTCACGGATAACTACCGTCGTCAGCGAACCGGACAAAGGATTGTACGATGCCATGAACAAGGCGATTTCCCTTGCCAGCGGCGACTATCTCTGTTTTCTGAATGCAGGCGACTGCTTTCACGAAGACGATACTTTGCAGCAAATGGTGCACAGCATTCATGGGAGTGTTCTCCCCGATGTCATCTACGGGGAAACTGCAATTGTTGACAAAGACAGGCACTTTCTGCACATGCGCCGCCTTTCAGCACCCGAAAAGCTGGACTGGAAGAGTTTCAAACAGGGAATGTTAGTCTGCCACCAGGCTTTCTTTGCCAGACATACGCTGGTGGAACCTTATGACTTAAGCTACCGGTACTCCGCTGATTTCGACTGGTGCATCCGCATCATGAAAAAGGCGCGTACCCTGCACAATACGCACCTGACAATCATCGACTATCTGGATGAAGGAATGACTACGCAGAACCGGAAGGCTTCTCTTAAGGAACGGTTCCGCATTATGGCAAAACATTATGGATGGATAAGCACCGCAGCACATCACGCTTGGTTTGTACTGCGGTTGATTATCAAGCCGGGACAATAAACAGTGTATTTCAGACTGACTGACCCAGCCAGTCTGAAACTATAAAATATAGAATTATATCTAATTCACCTCATAAAGCATTACCTGATCCAGTATCACTCCCTCATCCAATGCCTTAATAACCAGTTGATGTGATTTCTTATCCGAAACGGGAAGTACAATTTTCCGGATTGCCTGATTACGAAGCACGTTCTCTTTCCATTCCTCGCTGCGCCCCTTCGTTTCGTACGCTATCAGTTCAGGCTCGGCACCATCCAGAGAAACCGAGAAACGCAACTTATCGCCATGCACCGGATGATTGGGAAGTAACCGGATATCCACCTCTACCGAGTCCGTTTTCAGATTGCCAAAGGAGAAAGTCAGCGCATCGCCTTTTCTTATCTCTGCGGCTTTGCCTTCATATCCCAAACCTTCGCAGACAATAGCGTTTCCCTTCTTTGCCTCCGCCCCATTCCATTGACAGACTGCTTTACGGTCTGCTGTCATCGGAGCAGTAGCCGCCTTTCTTTCCACACGGTTGAATACAGGGAGCTTGCGGGGTTTGAAGTCCATCATACGATTCCATTTTCCATTCTCCAATGAGTTATAGTGTTGAGTCAGTGCAGCAATGCTGTCGTAAGCGGCATCACTCTTTTCCCAGTCTGCCTTATCGTGGCGTGCCAATTGGGCGTATAACAGTTTGCGATTCATTTGTGCCGCAGCCTGTACGGGATATTTCACCAGTTCGAAGTAAGCGCTCTGTCTGTCGGCGGGTACTTTAGAAGCAGCTTTCTCTACCGTTTCCGAAAGTTGGCTGTAAGCATTCAGACGTTCGTTTATCTCCCTTTCGCTCCACGGCAGATCTTTCACTACCCGATAGACCGGATTCTTTTCTTCCTCCCGTGTATTTCCCATAAATTCGGGTTTGCGGACATGTGCCAAGCGATAATGTTCCTGCATAACGGGAAGGACGGCCTTTGCACAGGAAGTTCCCAGTTCCCGTTCCAGCCAATGTTTCAGATGTGCGGTCACTCCTTCGGAAGATACCTTATCCAGATTCCATGCCATATCCATGAACAGCTCAATCTGATACTCGGCAGGTTTGATGTCGCCGACGTTCAGTATCCACATTTTCTGTATTCCCTGATCGTAAGCCTGCTTCATCTGTTGATAAATGAGCGATGGACTCATGGTGCTCAACCATAAATGATCGTGCGGGCGTCCCCAGTAGGAAACATGATAATAGACTCCGTTGCCGCCTTTACGGGCACGCTCTTCGGCAGTGGGGAAATGGCGGATATAGCCGTAGTTATCATCACACCACATCAAGGTCACGTCTTCGGGTACTTGCAGCCCCGCATGATAAATATCGAGCACTTCCTTATAAGGAATAAAGACCTGCGGCACTTGTGTTACGTCTTTATTCACGTACTTTTCGAGCAAGCCGCGCTGGTCAACAAATACCCGGTCCAGGACGGCTTTCTGTTCTTCTACCGTCTTGGCTCCCTGCATCTTTCCATCGTGAACGCCACGCATACCCAGCGTGTAAAGTATCTCTTGTCCGGCAACTTCTTTCACACGATCTTCCCAAAACTGATAAACAGCCGGACTGTTATTCACGTAATCGTATGCTCCTTTTCCACGTATTCTCCATTCGCCGGCAGCACTGCACGCCATCGGTTCGCAGTGGGAAGCTCCCATAAAGATACCATACTTTTTCGCTGCTTCCCGATTGCCCTTCGTCAGAAAGAAAGGCAAGGTACACTCATGCATGGCAGGCCAGTAGGTATTGGCCCGCAAGCGAAGCAGCAATTCAAAAATACGTTCGTTGGTACGGGGTCCGATTTCTCCTTTCACGTCCGACGGTTCGTAAGTCTTGTTACTCCAAGGCATCAGTCCCCAATCTTCATCATTAATAAAGATGCCCCGATACTCCACAGAAGGGGACTGCAACTCTCTGAAACTGGAAGAAAGACGGAACGTCTCTTTCTTCTCCGGAGTCACATCCGCCCACCATTCCCAAGGGGAAACGCCCAACAGACGGGATATTTCAAGTATACCGTAGGCTGTACCGTGACTGTCGCTGCCGGCTACTACCAGCTTTCCATCTTCTGAGACGGTGAGCAGGAAAGCCTGCTTTTTGTTTTTTAATACGGAAATATCGATGCCTGCCTGCTCAATCAGCTTGCTCTGTCCGATCGTTCCTACCAGGATGTTTCCGGTGTTTGTGTCTACGTGGGCAGTTGCCGACAATACAGTCTGAAGGTCACGGGACAACAAGTCCAGCGAAGTACGTACCACCGGTGCTTCCGAACCGCTGCAAGCTATCGCAACCGGCTGACCGGACTGCAAGACAAAATCTTTTTGTTTACCTTGAGCGAACAAGGTTACTGCTACCAAAGCAAGGACGGAAAATAAGATTCTATTTTTCATAAATATTACAATTTTACAATATCAGTAATGGTCACAAAGCAATCGTCGCTGCCATAAATTCTCTTCGTTTTATCAGTCCATGTGGGGCTGATGCCCGTAACTTCAATCACCAGTGTATATTCTCCTTTTGCCAATTGGGGAGTCATAAAACGCGTTGCATGATCATTCGCCTTACTATAGAAATCGACCAGTGAAGAATATATTTTCTCCCCTTTCTTATCAAGAATATTCATACGCGCATATCCGCTATGACAGTTCGTTTCGCCCATAACAGCCACACAAGAGCCACTGAAGGGAATACTCAGCGTACTTCCTTTTACATTGGAAGATATTCTTCCTTCCTCCACTTTCCAGTCAGCTTCTTTACTGAACGTTATCTGCTTTAAATCGACGGTTTTTCCTTTGCGCAGAGGATTTACGGGTTTCAACTTATCAATGTCCCAAGAAGGCCAGTATTCCGGAATAGAAAGTTTTGTTCCATCCACCTGCATAGGCATCCACACATAGGTGGCGGCCGAAGCCTGATGCGGATAAGACCAGCGGTCGCCCATAAACATCGGAATCGTATCTTCGCCACACTTTAAAGGAAACACAAAAGTGGTCTGTGAATTATAGGTCAGGCTTCCTTCGGGAGCAAACAAACCTTGTCTGGTCCACGGGCCTTTGACGGAAGGGGCTGTAAAGTAGAAATTATCATTCTTCTCCCAGCTGGTCAGATTGGAGAACAAGAAGAAATATGTGCCGTCTTTTTTAAACATTGCCGGAGACTCTCCATGAGAACCGCCCACTCCCGATACCACTTTTTCCTCTGCCGTACGGTAGTCTTTACTCAAACGATAGACAATTCCTCCGTGCAACAACAGATATCCGGTACCGTCCGTATCCTGATAAGTCCCCATATCCCAGCGGCGAATAGGCTTGCCTTCATACAACAGAGGTCCGTGAAATTTATATTCACCTGCTATAGTGCTGCAGGTAGCATAGCCGATATGGGGATCTTTATAGTTCATATCGTCCGCATGCATATACATCACATACTCGCCGGTAGAAGGACATTTCATGACTTTCACACGCTCGCCTACACGATTAGGGCCAAGAATTCCACTTGGTTGCATCGGCAGTACAACACGTTCGAACTTCCAGTTCACCAAATCATCAGATGAATAGCAACTGAAACCCGGAAAAGCATTGCTCTTGTCCGACTTATATTCCCCGAAAAGATAATATCTGCCATTCTCTTCCACAATGCAGGCACCGTGCGCATTGACAATCTCTCCCCTGTCGTCAAACCAGGGAATTCCGTTATTTACTACTTTTTCGGTTTTCCGAGCCATGCCCGTTCCGTAAGATACCCACAAAAAGGCAAATAATAACATCCAGTATTTCATGATATTCTTCTATAAATTCTTATAAAAAGTATAAGGCACAATTAAATTACAAATTTACGTTTAACTATCTATATTCCTATGGAGAATAATACAACAAGCATGGAATATTGTACTATTCTTCTTCAAAACAACATCCCGCAAAGCAGCCACGCACTTTTCACCTCCGCCGCGCATATCATGCAGCATACTTCATCATTGAAAAGAATAAGAATATTTAATGCACAAAAATAGGGAGAAGAGCACAATGAGACAGGAGGTAAATCGGGCAGATATAGGGGGTAAATCGGGCAATAAGGTAAAAGATTATTGTGTTACAATAATTCGCTGTCTGCCAAGTCAAATAAAAGAAAACTCTCTTTGGTCTCTTCTGACATATAGAAAACTTTTTACCCTTAATACTAAAATCGCAGTTGAGTTTATAATAAATAGTTTCATCGTTTATTATAAACGGTCTCCCCATTTATTATAAACTCAAATACACCTTTTAAGCACATATTCTTTAATTTTATGCAACAAAAAAGGCTGCAAACCCTATAAAAGGTTGCAGCCTCAAGCTTATCACCGGTTCACATAGATGCTGATTCGCATATGATCTCCTGTGTATTTTGTTATAATGTTACACTATTCTTTCGGTTCGGTTAAGATGATTGATAAGGTGCATTTCGTTTCATTTTTTAATGGGTTGTTACTTTATTGCCTGTATGACACCTGCAAATATACAACAAAAAAAGGCCTTTGTCAAGTCCTGCGGAAAATTGATCTTAATATAGTCATCCGAACCAATCGTATAATGCCTGATTTCCGGGAACGCCCCATTGCTCATGGCATACATACCTATATGTACGCCATGGAGCTTACTGAATGGGTTGTTCCTGGAAACAGACCGTTCGGACAATGAAGTCTTTTAATTTTCAGAAGTCTCCAATGTCACAGAAACATACATTTCCTTATTGCTACTATTGATATAATTATACTCTATCACATATCTCCGTGTATTGATTCCATAGTTTCCCGATACGACTTGATAGGTACCACTTCCGCTATTCTCTACAACCGGCAGATTCTTCCAGGGGCTGACACTTACTTTTCCGGTGCTCTTATCCACCGTCAGAGTAATACCGTTATCATCCAGATTGGGCATTTCTTCGTTGACCGACTTATGGAAGAAACGAACCGTGTTTTCATCCACTGCTGTCAGAGTCCGGGCTATTTCTATCGGAGTCCCGCTTAACAAATCCGGAGCTCCATTTTTCATCGGATACTCGGTGCCCTTCATCATATAATTGCCCGAATAGTCATTGATCATTTTCACCTTCACCAGCAACACTGTGTCAGCCTGTTCATTCACAGGATAAGGGCTTGAGTCTACGATCTTCAAAGGAATCAAATACCGTGCATCTGTATCTATTTTTTCGGTATCTACACGTACGGGGAACCGCACATAACGTTCGCCGGCCTTAATGACGCTTGTGTAGGAAGGAATCGTATACCAGTCTTTAGGCAGCGCCACATATTCGATTTCGCCTTCCAACACGTTTTTATAGTTGTAATTATCGATGTTACTTTGATCTGCTTCTCCCAAAGTCACTGTCACGTCATCTTCGTGCATCTTTGTTCCGCCACAATAGACGGTAACGAAGAACTCTCCGTCACTTCCATATTTTACCTCTTTCTCCTGTAACTCATCTTGTGCACCTACTAAAGTCAACTTTTTAGTATATTGCTCGTCAGCCAAAGGGTCGCTCACGCAAGCCGACACGAACAAACATAAAAGTCCACCCAGCATCAGTCGAATAAAGTCATTATTATATTGTTTCATATCTTTTATTCTATTTGAATTATCTTTTCTTGAATCACTTCTCTGTTTTCATTTAATAACCCTGATTCTGGTCTATCCGCGGATTCTTGTCGATAATACCTTGACGAATAGGATAGAAATTCATCCGTTGGGTTATATTGAACTTGGAGAACTTACAATCCGACTCAGTGACAATCGTACGCATATAGTAGTTCTTACGATCTTTCTTCATCGCCTTTATATTCATACCGGTAAAGGGCCTGCTTGTCGCTTTTACCAAATCTCCCCAACGGCGGAGGTCGTATGCGCGCCGTCCTTCAAATGCCAGTTCTATTCGTCTTTCGCGCTTGATGGCCTCTCTCATCTTTTCAGGATTATCCAGTTCTTCGTCGGTGATACCCGGCTGACCGGAACGATAACGTATCATATTGAAATATTTACGCATTTCTTCCTTATTGCGTGACACAGATATTCCGGTCGTTTCGTCAGTGTAGTTATCACCATCTCCCATCTCATTCATCGCTTCTACATAATTCAGCAGGATTTCAGCATAGCGGATAAGCGGAAAACTTTTAGATAATACTTTCCCGCTTCCTGCGGGGGAATCCATTTCATTGACATACTTCACGCAAGTATAGCCGGTGACACAGACCGTCTCTTTTTGGTATTGATCGGGTTTGCCCGTTCCATCGCTATAATAAGTCACTTTCAACGCTTTTTTATTCGCCGGGTCAGGACCATTGTAAGAAGAAGCCGGCCATATTCTATGGTTGAATCCTATCGTAGCATAATAACGCATCTCACGGTTGTAATCCATCTGTGCCATTTCAGGATCCAGGTCGAATCCTGAGAAGAAGGTTCCCAGCAAGGTTTTCTGTGCATCATCCAGATTACTGATGGGTTGCCATGCCTTTTCTTCCGTTGGATAAGGATATTCAGCGCTGGAAGCATTGATATCCCGTCCGTCTATCATGCGGTATGCATCCGCCAACTCTCCATTCACACTGATAGCATTCGTACCGTCCATCGCATAAGGGAAAACAAGTCTGGTATTGTTTTCCGTCTGACTCTTGGTCCAGATAAATTCGGAGATGCTGAATCCCTCTTCTTCTCCCGTGAACATATCCCTGTAAGATTTAAGCGGATCTATACCATGAGGGCCTTCCGGGAATTTATTGTTTTTGTTATTGAATTTGAGGTCATAAGTATTGGCCGGCAATTCAGGTGTGTATGCCGTACTGCGAACTGTGTAAAGGTTGTACAAATTCAAATCAATCACTCTTTTGGCGGCAACTGCTGCGACAGCCCACTTATGCGAGTCATAATTCTGAGGGAAATAGGGCTGATTGTCCGAGCTTCTCAGGAAGTCATAATAGTATTTATTTCCATTGAACCAGGGGCTTGCCGCTTCAAGCCGTACACGTGACATCAGAGCTAATGCAGCTCCGGACGTAGGGATGCGATAGGTTGACGCATCGCGTTCGTCCGCTGCCTTCAGCAAAGAAGCTGCCTGCTCGAAATCACTGCATATCTTTTCCACACATTCGGTGTAAGTAGCTCTCGGATAAGACATCTGATCTACACTCGCATTGGTAGGAAAAGCCTGATCGGGAACGATAGGCACAGGACCATACTGCATCATCAAAGTGTAATAGCTATAAGCACGGATAAAGTAAGCACGGCCCAGGAAGTCACGTCTTTCAAAATCTGTAATATCCGTACACTCTCCGATCCGGGCAATCACAATATTCGCCATTCGGATAGATACATAGAGTTCTCCCCAACGGAAAAAATCGTTGCTATATTTGTCTACCATCTGCCCCATCGCAAAAAAGAGACCTTTCCATGAATCCTTTTCACTTTCCTTGATAGATGCGAACGCTTCATCGGATGCGAATCCCAAAGGCAATGGAGTCGATTTCCATACGTTGTCAAAAGCAGGGAAGTTATTGGCTGCAGCACTGATATACTTCTCAAGCTGACTCTTTCTCGTAAAAATAGAGTCAAGGCTCGTCATATCATATACATATTCATCAATATCCAGGAAAGACTCACAAGATGTGAAAGTGGTTGAAATCGCAGACGCCATAAAAACACCCGCCATCATTATATTCCTTAATTTCATAATTCGTTCAATTTTAAAAGTTCAAACTCAATTGCATTGAATAAGTGCGCTGAATAGGATAAGCAGCACCGTTCGCAGATGCCTGTCCCGGGTCCCACAGCTTGATGCTGTCCCATGTACAAATATTATGCATAATGAACGACAGGCTCATTGAACTGACACCCAGTACATTCTGCAGCCAGGGGTTGCGATAGGTATAGCGTATATTCAGTTCTTTGAAACGCAAATAGCTGTTGTCTGCCAACCAATATGTTGATGCCTGATTATTGTTCTTATTACTGCCATAAGTCATACGCGGGAAACGAGCATTCGGATTCTCTGTGGCTGCCGTACCCGATATTTCACGCGGAGTCCAGCGGTTATTCTGATCTGCCACGATTGTCAGCAGGTTTCCTGTCGAACCGCCACTGAAAGGGTAATAGCCTGTACCTCCCAAAAAGTAAGTACTATGTCCTGTTCCTTCGAACAGCATTCCGAGAGTCAGGTTTTTCCAGCTCACTTCTCCGGCAAAACCGTATTGAATCTCCGGTACATTAGAGAAAGACAAAGGTACTCTATCGTCCACATCAATCACACCATCAGCATTTACATCCACATACTTGATATCGCCCGGATATACTTTACTCTCAAAGTTTTGCTTAGGACTGGACTCTATATCTTCCCAGTCTCTGAACAAGCCTTCGGCTATATATCCCCTCTGTACTCCGCTCGGATATCCGATTCTCGATTGATAAGGATAGTGTATATCAGACTCCTCGTAATGCAATACCTTGTTGCGCGAGAAAGTAAAGTTACCACGTATGGTAGCCCGCCAGTTTTTTCCAAAATCCTGTTTGAAACTGAAGTTTCCATCCATACCCCAGCTTTCCATCGAACCTGTATTGGCCCACGGCATAGAGATGAAACCGGCTTCTTCCGGTACAGTGACACGCTGCTGGAAAATGTCAGTACGGCGATCTTTAAAGTAGTCAACAGTCAGCGAGAATTTATTATTGAACAGGTTGATATCCACACCGACATCAAACTTCTTCGCTTTTTCCCAGACAAGTCCGTCAGTACCTAACTGTCCTTCCCGAATACCGCCTGTTCCCCAGCCGCCATCACCTGTGCTGGTGACTGTTGTCAGATATGGGAAACGTGTACCACCGATACGGTCGTTACCGACAAGTCCATAAGAAGCACGTATCTTCAGATAATCAAGGAAAGGAAGTGCCTCTTGCAAACAAGCATATTGAGAGGGAATCCATCCTCCGGATACTGCCGGGAAAAATCCGAAGCGTTTATTTTTCGGGAATTGTTCGGAGCCTGTATATCCGATATTGAATTCGGCAAAGTAAATCTGTTTGTAGTTGTAAGTTACACGTCCCGAAAGCGCCTCATAACGTCTGGGGATAGGTTTCAGAACGGCGCTGACGTTCTTGTCTTCGTCCGAGTCTTTTGATTTCGTTCTGCTCTGCAGGTAAAAGTGGAGCAGTCCGCTTATGGCATGATCACCAAACGTACGGTCATAATCCGCATTCAACTGCCAATAATAGGTACGGTCGGTATCCGTAGACCTTGATAATGACAGGTCCTTCTTTTCCACCTGTTTCGTCATGACCAGTGTGCCTTGGGCATTTCTTCCGTTCGCCCAATACAGATCCGGCATTTTAGAACGTGTAGTATAAAATTCAGAGTTGGTGGTGAAGGAGAATAAGCCTCTAACCTTCAGTCCTTTCGTAATAAAATCCAAATCCTGACTCAAATCCACCATCAAGTTGGTAGTCAGATTACGGGTCTCTGTGAAACCTGTATAGTTCAACTGTACATAAGGAGACAACAGCTCATAGCCAGACTCCGCATTGGCTCCTTTCGACGCCAGCTGACCTGTGGAATATTTCACCGGCAGCGATACAGGTGTCAATGCTGCCTGCGCATTCCATAACGCACTGTTATTTCCCAATCCCGGTGAGTTCTGGTTAGTCATTACTTGGTAAAGCTTCAGCCCCAATCTTGTTTTCTTTGTTAAATTGGCATCAACTTTGGTCAGAAAAGAGTACTTCTGATAATTGATGTTGGGATCATATTTGTTGGCAGACTTGTCGGGACGGAAAACGGCATCCTTATTCTGCATACTGAGCGACATAAAATACCGTGCGTTCGTACCGCCACCGGAAACACTGAAATAATGCTGATTCTGCCATACACGGTCTCTCAGAATCACATCACGCCAGTTGGTATTCGGAGCAAGGTCCGGATCAAGCCCTGTCTGAAACAGTCTTAACTGAAGAGCACTGTAAAGCGGATCATCTCCCCTGCTCAGTTTTGCTTCATTAGCCAGTAACGCATACGTATAGGCATCGCAATACTCAGGCATACGTGCAGATTCGCTCAATGTGATACTTGATTTATAGTTAATACGGAGTTTCCCCGCTTTTCCCTGCTTGGTCTTCACCACTACTACGCCATTGGCTCCGCGTGCTCCGTAAATGGCTGTTGCCGAAGCATCTTTCAGTACCGAAAAGCTTTCAATATCCGCCGGGTCAAGTTGATTCATATCACCTTCTACACCGTCTATCAAAATCAATGCGGAGGAATTGGCACCAAATGTACCAATACCGCGCACCCAGAATTCGGAAAAGTCACTACCCGGTTCTCCGCTTCGGGTCACAGCGATGATGCCGGGAACGTTACCACCCAGCATATTGGATACAGAAGTAGCCGGCACATCTAATGCCGCAGGCTCGATAGTGGTAACCGCACCCGTAAGGGAAATCTTCTTCTGGCTTCCCTCGCCCACAATGACAACCTCATCCAAATCGCTGACCTGTGGTTCCAGCACAATCTTAATATTCTCCTTACTCATCGTCACTTTATAGCTATAAGGCTTATAGCCTATAAAAGTAACAGTCAGTACTTCACCTTTAGAAAGACCTTGCAGACGAAACTTACCGTCCAGATCTGTTGCAGTTCCTTTCGAACGGTCTTTGTCTACAGTGATCGAGGCACCGATAATCGTTTCCCCCTTTTCGTCCATCACCGTTCCGGCGACCATATAACCTTTTTCATTGGTTTGTGCTGATATGGTGGCAGAACACACAAAGAGCAGCAACATCATGATTACATTTATTGTCAATTTCATATCTATCTGGTATTAGATTTACTGAATGGTAAATTTCCGGACCATACCTGCGTTACATTCAACAAAATACAGAGATCCGTTTGAGTCAAAGCCGAGATCATAAGGCCATTTTAACGATGATTCCAAGGGTTTTCCGTCAACAACAGCCAGATTTCCCTTACGCCCTGCGACAGTTGATACAATGCCATCCTCCAATTTCCTTAATAAACCGTTTCCTGTATCGAGAAAGTACAATACGCCCGAATCATCTACTGCAAGACCTGTAACTGTACTCATCATGGCATCTTCTCTGTTTCCGTCCATAAATCCGTTTGTTCCGTTGCCAATATAATCCTCAAAAGACTTGCCATCGGAAGAAATCTTCAGGATTTTATTACTTAGATTGGCAGATACATAGAAGCAGTCATTTACTTTATCCCTCGCTATAAAACACCAACTGGTAAGTCCCCCCAGGTTTCCTAATTCAGCATTGAGTATTTCCACTTCAAGGCTTTCCAAATTGACTCTGCCGAATTTACCGCTGGTATCACAAAAATAAAGGAACTGATCGTCATCGCTTAAAACACAGTCAGCCACTCTTCCCGTTACCTCCGTACCCAGAGTATTCAGTATCTTCGACATCTGCCATCCTTTTGCCCGATTGAAAGCGTAAACAGCGTGTGTGCCGTCATACTGGATGCCATAAGCTGTTTCACGATTTTTGGTAGCACCCAAACCGCCGAATTTTATTCCCGAACAAATGGTCGTAACTCGGTTCTCTTTCTCAGAAACCAGCCGCACATTGGTCTGATCGGTGCTTACAAGTATATTATCGTCAGCTATCATACACATTCCGCGTATTACTCTGAATTTAGCCTCAGCCAATGTACCGTCTGCATTTTCGCCGGTATTACCGGTTCCGGTTATGGTCGTAATCTGCTCCATCCTGGTATGCTTGAACAGAGAGGGCAGTTCGCCTTTGTACTCCGAACCGATCACTACAGACACCTTGTTCTGTCCGTCATTTTGTTTAGGAGTCATACCGTAAATACAATCTCCGTTAGAGCTGATTAGTCTCGCAGAGTCTTTCTCTCCGAAATATACTTTTATGCGGGACAGGTCCGTTCCAAAGTTTTTTCCGGAGATAACAAACTGAGTGTTGTAAACACCGGAATCGGGTTCGATCAGAGATACGACTACAGGCTGATTCGGATCAAAAGCTTTTGGAGGTATCCCTTCATTGACAAACTTGTAGTCGTCCGCACATGAAGTGAAGAAAAGCAAGGAGCAGAGACTCCAATGTAACAAATTGTTTTTCATGTAATAATAAAATAAAATTAATATATAAGATCAACTATTTCTCCTGAAGCCCTGGAAGCAGGTGATACTATCCTGATGTCTCCCCTCAAAGAGAACGAGACAAAATTAGAGGTATTCCACTAGAATTATAAGAGGTAAATCGGGCAAAAATAGGAGGTAAATTAGGCAATAGACCAGGGGAAATCGGCATGAACGATTCACGATACATCACATTAATTAGCTTATTGTCAATGGGATAGTCTAATAAAGGGATAGCAGTACGGTTTCCTGTTCATCATTGCATACAACATATCTCCATCTGGTTTTTACCATTTTTTTATTGTATTTTTGTCTTAAAGATCACCTTATATGATAACGTATATGCAAAGAATGTACTTTATACTCATAGCTTACCTACTGCTGGGTTATTATGACAGCTATGCACAGTCTTATCTCCTTAAACATCTTGGAGTAGAAGACGGCCTATCCAACAATTATGTGACCAATATCACACAAGATAAACAAGGATATATCTGGATTGCAACAGAATCCGGATTGAGTCGGTTTGACGGACGGAACTTTACTACTTATAAGGATAATGATTCCGGGATCATCAGCAACGCATTAAATGCCCTGCTATATGACGAAGAAGAGAATGCTCTATGGATCGGACTCAAGGACGGACTGAGCAAACTTGACTGTTCTACTTATCAATTCACCAATAATATAGCAGACAGCATAGCCAGCAATATTGTTGCGCTGGCACATTCGGCCGATAATAAGGGGATATGGATCACCAACCACTATGGCGGAACTATATATTACGATAAACAGACGAAGCAATTCTCACCCTTCTCCCACAAAAATATTAAGGATTTATACGATTCAAGCTGGTGCTCCTTCGATAATGGTCACGGAAGCCTGTACATAGGACACGCCCAGGGAGGACTAAGTATTATTGATTTAAAGAGTAAAACCTGCAAGAACTATCGCAATGATCCGCACAATCCCAAAAGTCTGCCGGGCAACAGTGTATACTGTATCTATATTGATCATTCCGGAAATATATGGATTGGAACCAATCAGGGACTTGCCTTATTCAATTCTCAAACAGAGGAATTTCTCACTTTCAAACATGAGTTCGGTAATCCGCATTCTCTGATAGCAGACCATATTTATTGCATCAAGGAGATGAACGACGGAACACTATGGATAGGGGCAGATATAGGAGGAATCAGCATACTCGATTTGCACAGCATCACCTTCATGAATCCGAAGAGTGTGAAATTCACCAATATCTCCGCATCCAATGATGAAAGCGGACTTTCATCCAGCAATATAAGAAGCCTGCTGCAAGACTCTTTTGGTAATATCTGGATTGGTAACTATAGCAGCGGCATAAACTTCATCAGTCACACGAAGCCTGTATTCCATACGCTTCCTTATACTACAGAAAAAGGAAAAACGCTAAAAAACAAACCGGTATGGGGAATCAGCACGGACAAAGAAGGACAAGTATGGGTCGGGAGCGAAAATGAAGTCGCAATATTCAAAGACTATCAGCTCACGAAAACTCTAAATATTACTCCGTTCCTCAGCAGACCTTACGGGCAAGTATTTTCCCTCAGAAGTGATCAGAAACAAACATTCTTACTGGGGATTTATGATGACGGCCTGTTGAAGCTGAATACAAAAACGAACCGAATTGAACGCATTCCATTAGGTATGGACAACATTGATATCATCACCTTCTTTGAAGACTCCGATGGTACCATGCTGATAGGTGCTGAATATGGCGTATATATTTATGAAAACGGTACAGCTCGTGTCGCAGAAGAAATCACCAATCAACTTTATGCCCGTTCCGTATATGGCATCCTTCGTGATCGCCAAGGGAAATTATGGATCGGAACATACGGAGGAGGCATTTCCATCTTTGACAAAGACAATAAGTTAACAATGCGACTCAATACAGATAATGGCTTCTGCTCCAACGCAATCAACCAACTCTACCTCAACTCCCTAGGAGAAGTGTGGGTTGCGACACGTAACGGGATTGCGCATATTAAGAACACGATGCAACCGGAACACTTTGAGGCATATAACTCCATGCATGGTCTGGATGATAATTTTGTCCGCGCCATTCAGGAAGATAAAGCAGGCAATATCTGGATAAGTAGCAATGACGGCATTTCTCGCTGGAATTCGAAAAAACAATTATTCGAAAACTATAATCATCACGATGGCATACCGGCAGGTAACTTTATAGAAGGATCAGCCTGCTCCACCGAAGACGGAATACTTTATTTTGGCTCATTAAACGGAGTCTGTTACTTTGATCCTAAAGAACTGATAACCGAACATCAGGTAGCTCCCGTACAAATTACCGAATGTAAAGGATTCAACAGACAGATAGAAAGCCACAACGCCGGAGTTTTAATTCCTACAACTAACGGAAACATTGATTTGCCTTATAATCAGAATTCTTTCCGAATCTCATTCACAGTCCCCGACTACTCTCAAAGCCAGCTGGTAGAATACGCCTATATGATAGAAGGATTAGAAAATGTATGGGCCAACACCCAAGGAGAGAATCAGGTTACATTCCGTAATATTGCTCCCGGAGAATATACTTTCAAAGTAAAAGCGAAACTGAAAAATCAGGATTGGGATGAAGGGCATATCGCCTCCATGACAGTACATATCCACCCTCCCTTTTGGCTTACATGGTATGCCAAACTGCTTTATTTCATTATTATATGCATCGCCATATATTTATCTCTCCGCACCTATAAACGCAAGTTAAACCTGGAAAGCTCTCTTGAACTGGAAAGGAAAAACAGCCAGAACAAACAAGAACTAAACAATGAACGGCTACGATTCTATACCAATGTCACTCATGAACTACGGACTCCATTGACACTGATTCTGGGCCCTTTGGAAGATTTGCTGAACGACCCCGATCTGTCTCCACGTTATAATCAAAAGATCAGCATCATCCATAGCAGTGCTATTCGCCTGTTAAACCTGATTAACGAGTTACTTGAGTTTCGTAAAACCGAAACTCAAAACCGACAATTAACAGTCAGCAAAAGTAATCTTGCCAATCTGATCACTGAAATTGGATTACGCTATAAGGAACTGAACCAAAACAAAAAAGTAACATTCCACATTGATATTGAAACAGAGAAGACCCAACTCTATTTTGATACAGACATGATTACGAGTATCGTTAATAATCTGCTATCCAATGCTATAAAATATACGCCGGAAGGTGATATCAGACTTGCACTTCGCACTATCACCGAAGAGAATAATTTATACACAGAAATAGAAGTCAGCGACACCGGATATGGAACAGACTCCGAAGCCCTTCCACATATATTCGATCGCTACTATCAAGCCAAAGGCAAGCATCAAGCATCCGGAACCGGTATCGGACTCGCACTGGTAAAATCACTGGCAGAGCTCCATCAAGGTATTTTAAACGTAAAAAGCGAACCCGGAAAAGGAACGTCTTTTACTTTCCGCATCCTGACTGAGAACACATATCCTGATGCCTTACACAAAGAAGAGGGAGAAGAGCCACTCAATATGACAGAAAATGATGTAGACGCGGAGGATAGCAAAGAAGAAACAGATACCCGCCCTATCATACTCGCAGTAGAGGATAACGATGATATCCGTGAATACATCGCTTCTTCCTTTCACGCTAATTATCAAGTCATAACCGCCATCAATGGTAAGGAAGGATGGGAACTGGCACAGAAATATATTCCCAATATTATTATCAGTGACATCATGATGCCTGTCATGGATGGTATTGAGCTCTGTCGCTCCATAAAGGAAGATATGCGCACCAGTCATATCCCTGTAATCCTGCTGACAGCCAAAGATTCCATTCAGGACAAAGAAGAAGGTTACGATAGTGGAGCCGATTCTTATCTGACAAAACCGTTCAGTGCCAAATTACTTAACAGCCGTATCCATAATCTACTGGAATCCCGCAAGAAACTGGCACAGCAAATAACAGCCCATACACAGGAGCTAGAGCCCAAAGCCTTACAGGAGCCTATGGAACCTATAGAGCTCAACAAACTCGACAGAGAGTTTCTTGAAAAACTAACTCACATCATCGAAGAAAATCTGGATGCAGAACTTGATATTCCTTTCATGACAAGCAAAATAGGAATGAGCCATTCCACCTTCTACCGGAAAGTGAAAGCATTGACCGGGATATCCGCCAATGAATTTATCCGTAAAGTAAGACTCAAGAACAGTTTGCAATTGCTGCTAACAGGAACATACAATATCTCGGAAGCCGCCTACATGACAGGTTTCAACAATGTTTCTTACTATCGCCAATGCTTTAAAGACGAGTACGGAATGTCACCTACCGAATATTTAAAAAGTTGCCGGTAACGCAAGTAACTGATACATCAAAGTGCGTGCCATACGCTCCTGTCCTTTGGTGTCGGGATGCAAACGGTCATAGCCGGCATCATAGAAATAAATAAGCTGTTCTTCAACCATCGGATTCATACCTGTCACTGCATTAAAGTCTATGACAGGTATTCCCCATATATTTCCTGCCTCCTTAATAGCCTGCACATAGGCATCTATATATTCTCCGCAACCATTCTGGTAGCTTTCATCCGGCTGGATATTCTTATCGCCGAAGTTAGCCAACGAACGGTGCAAAGGAGTCAGCAGAACGATCTGCTTATCCGGGAAAAGTTTCTTCAGTTGAGTGATTCCTATATTAATACGACCTCTATAAGTGTCTTGAGTCATGACAGGCGTACGTTTTTTCCGCGTCACCATCTTCTTCATTTCACCGTGAGCAGACAGTACTTGCTCTTCTTGTTCCGTAAACCACTCACCGATAGGCACACTACTATTATAATCGTTTGTCCCCATAAAAACCAGGATAGCATCGACTTCTCCGCCATGTTCTTTCTTCAGCTTTTCCGCCTGACGGGGTACATCATCCCACTGCCTTCCACTAATGCCGTAAACAAAAGGAGTGATCCCCAGCCATTCTTTCAGAAAGTCCCAGTACTTCTTTATATTATCACCGTAGCAATTCGGGTCTGTGATGGAATCTCCGATGTATCCTACTTTCTTGCCTTGCCAGGGATGCTGAATACAACCTTGTTTATTTTCAGAAAAGTCTTTTGTTACAGATGCTTGCTCTTGTCCGTACACCAAACAAGAGGAGAGAAACAAAACTGCGCATATGATCAGAAACCTGTTTTTCATTGTTTTATTCTATTAAAATGAAGTACTCGTATTCAAGTATGGAAATGCAGCCTCAAAAATAGACAGTTTAAGCGAAAGTAGCAAGAATAAAAACAAGAAGATAAAGATAATACCTTCTTCCCCCGTTTGCAGGGCAACTATAATCTGATTGCAGGACATATATAGCCAATGTGCAGGGTAACTATCTCCTGCACGTTGGACATATATGTCCTGCACGCTGGGCATATATGCCCTATAAATACTTCATATATCTAATACACAGACTTATTTTGTGTACATCTTCAATCGGATATATCCTTCTTTCGACTGATTCTTCAATGCAATCCCGATACGTGTATATGCAGGAGAGTTCACTTCAATCGTTTCGGAAGTAAACGCCACTTTACCGGATGCATCAATAGCTACAATCATCTGTTCGGAATCTGTAGCCAGCAGAAGATGTGTATCGTCCAGGACTTTCCAGTCGGCTCGTGTCGTTATGGCTGTTTCGAATCGGATCGGTGTTTTCGCTGTAAATTCATCGCCGGCCGTAAAGCTGCCTTTGCCCTGACGGTCGTAAACAAAAGTACGAATGAGCTTATCCAAATTGGGGGTGGAATAGGCAGAGGTATAGTCAATACTGAATACATCTTTTTCGTTCGTAAATTCTTTCTGTAGCACAACACCTTTCGCTTTCCCGCCCGAAGACTGTGTTCGTCCGTCTACTACAGGAACCGGATGACCGAATGATCCTTTTATCTTATATTTCTGAGGAGCGTCTCCGTTAAAGTAATCACCGGGATAGGAGTTCGGACCACCCTGATCGCCAACCATCGTTTCACTTCCCAAAGCTACGGCATAAGAACCGACATCATTGTGGTTATGATTCTCCGCATTGGTTCCGCCCTTGGCTGATATGGCCAGACGACAGGAAGTTCCACCGGCAGGACGAGCAATCAAAATACCTGCCTGCTCATAATAAGCGCGCAAAGCATCCGACTCTTCCTGCAATACCTGACGGATTCCGTCTGTCATTCCAACCTTTGCAACCTGACTTGTGAAAAGTTCGAGAAGGTAAAGGGACAAGTTGTTTCCTTTGGGTAAAACAGGCTGTTCTTCTGCAGAAGTAATACCCAGCGCCCGGTCGCAGTAACTGAGAATAAACTTGTCCGGCGACAACCCGATGCGACAATCCGAATAGGCGGGGCACACTCCTTCATTCATCTGTATCTTCTTCCCATACCGGGCGATACGGACAAACTTGGGAGTCTGAAAGAAGTCGATCTTTCCCTGCGTTGCCCGGTATACTTCTTCACGCAACAGAATGTAGGCACAGAAACCATAATTATAATAACCTACACCTTCACTACAGTAGCCGTCGTCAGCGTACCCCTTCATTCCATACACGTTATACTTTTCGGCTGCCGCAACAAAGTAAGCACGTTCCTCCTTATCGGGCAACAAGGCAAGAGCCGCACCGGTAACACCCGCCAGACACACAGAGTTCCAGTTATTGGTAGCGGTGAACCACCAAAATGGTTTTGTCTCTTCCAGGCAACGGTAGACCGGGCGGAAAACCTTCTCACGGAAAGCACACTGCACCCGCGCCCTTACCTCCGGAGACAGACGGTCGTCCAGCATGGCAACACACTGAGCAATACTGTTGCCGGCAGTAGCAACCACCAAGTCTACATAATAATCCGTTCCTTTATAATTCTTCAGATCGCGGTCGTGGGCAGGGATAGACCAGGGCTTCTGACTGCAAAGAGCCACCAAAGCCTTTTCGATGGCAGGGACATAACGCCTCTTATTTTCAAGACATTCAGCCAAAGTCAGCCTGTACAGATATTGATAACGGGCATTCATCATGTTCTCTCCCGGCAAACGAACGTTCGTCTTATTCAAATGCAGGTACAGTGAATCGACAAAAGGGGGCATCCCCTGCTTCAACAGAGCAGGAGCTTCTTCTTCCAGGAGTTGTTTAGCGTCGTCACTCTCTTTTATCTTATCCCAGAAAGTCCGGTCTTTATAAGAAGTGCCTATCCCCTGCGGTCGATCGGGAAGCATAGCTGCAATTTCCTGAATACGGTTCTGCGGGATCGTAGCATTCTGTTTCGGAGCATCCTCTGCCATACGATACATTTCTGTTCCGGCAAGCAGGAAAGCACCCGGTCCGTATACTTCTGTCATATTGCGAGTCACCTTCTTCGGGTCGGCACCGATGGGTTGTACATATCCCAGTTTACCGTCTTCTTCTACTGCAGAAAGCAGTGCTTTCCATCCTTTCTCTACTACAGGCAGGAACTTTTCCTTTGGTAAAAGTCCCTCGTTCAGTCCATAGGCAAGAGCATATACGAAGAAGCCGCTGCAGCTTGTTTCGGGTGATGGATAAGCGTCCGGATCGAGCAGACTTGCACGCCAGAACCCGTCGTAACTTTGTAAATTAGCGATGCGGTAACAGAGTTTCTGAAACAGTTCCTGATAGAACGGACGATATTTGCTCTTGGCAGGCAGTTCACGTAGCATTTCTACAAGTCCGCCAAGCACCCAACCATTGCCCCGTCCCCAAAAGACTTTGGCTCCATTACTTTCTTTCATATCAAAATAACGGTGGTCACGGTAGAAGAGATTTTCTTCTTTATCGAACAGGAAGTCGTAAGTCGCTTTGTACTCTTTATCCATAAAGCGAATGAACTTCTTATCACCGGTGATATTATAGAGTTTCAGATAAACGGGAGGTGCCATGAAAAGAGCATCGCACCAAGTCCAGTGTTCTAATGTCGTGGCATCTCCATAAGTCAATTGAAACGAACCCGAAGGAGGATTGGCGACCACCCACTCCGTACGCGCCAGAGTAGGAACAATCATATCCTTTTGCTTGTACTTTTCGTACAGATACAGATAGGTTTGAGCAATACAGATATCATCTGCATGATACATCCGTTTATCTACCTGCCAATAGTTACGACTTCCCAGGCGGGTCAGCCATTTATAATAGAAGTCATCCTGATCGTCCCTCTCGGCGATTTCTGCCCAATAAGCAAGTCCCAGGAAAAAGGTGGCATTCACCCAGTTGAGATCACCATAAACAGCTCTGTTGTAATGACCGATCTGCCAATCGGCTACCCTACGCATCGATTGCTTCACTTCGGACCTGATAAGTGCGAATGCGCTCATTGTACAGATACCACCCATTATACATAAAATAAGGGTTAAGAGTCGTTTCTTTGTCATGTTCCTAGAATTTAAAATATTAAATTGCCTGTCTACCAACAGGCCATCTATTGCTTTCAGATCAAATTTGGTTTTCTTCTTTGCGATCTATTTTAATTTTCTTTGGTTTTATCTGCTACCATTAGAACTTTCATATTTTATCCATCATAATAACTTCGTTTACACGCATTCAGTTGTAACAATATGATTATGCACAGTTATCAGCATCTTAACGAGGCGACAATATAATCTTTTTTATTTGAAATTTCATCATTTAAATGAAGATACCGTCATAAAAAGTATTCTTACATATTGAAAAAACCTTTTTTTTGACGATTCTTGCTAAAATGCAGGTTAACAGTATTTTTTCTCCCAATAAATGATCGAGTTTTATCTCTAAAACCATATCTTTGCCACAAACTAAAAAGAATAATTGGATGTTAATCACATTTACATTCCGCAAGGATCTCGTTCTGTAAATAATCTGTAAGTCTTCCTCTCATTACAGATTATCCCTTACATTTTCTCCGGCATATTCATGTCAGAGTTGATTTCTATTTTCTAAAAAATAACAACTATTGTAGGCTCAAATGGTTTTATGCATCCTCGTATGCCTCCATTTGACGTACACCTAAAACATTAAAAACAATGAGTAACAATAATACATCTATACATGATTTCGATTTTTCTTTCATATGTAACTACTTCAAGCTGCTGAAACGTCAAGGTCCCGGAAGTCCGGAAGCCACACGCAAAGCTGTAAGTTTCATCAACGAACTGACCGATGATGCTAAGATTGCCGATATCGGCTGCGGCACAGGCGGTCAGACACTGTTTCTGGCTGACTACGTGAAAGGACAGATTACGGGCATAGACCTCTTTCCCGATTTTATCGAAATATTCAATGAGAATGCGGTGAAAGCCAATTGCGCCGACAGAGTAAAAGGAATCACCGGATCAATGGACAATCTCCCGTTTCAGAACGAGGAACTCGACCTGATCTGGTCGGAAGGAGCAATCTACAATATAGGATTCGAACGTGGGATGAACGAATGGAGCAAATACCTGAAAAAAGGCGGTTTTATCGCAGTGAGCGAAGCATCCTGGTTCACTTCGGAACGCCCTGCGGAAATAGAAGACTTCTGGATGGACGCCTATCCGGAAATCAGCGTGATCCCGACATGTATTGACAAGATGGAAAGGGCCGGATATACTCCAACAGCCCATTTCATCCTACCGGAGAACTGCTGGACAGAACATTATTTTGCCCCACAAGATGAAGTACGGGAGACATTCATGAAAGAACACGCGGGAAATAAAACTGCGATGGATTTCATGAAAGGTCAGCAGTACGAACGAAGCCTGTATAGTAAATATAAAGATTACTATGGCTACGTATTCTATATAGGACAAAAAAGATAATCATTATCTGTGCCGGAGAAGTTGGCAAGATAGGACAACTCTCCGGCTCTTATTATTCTTTATTTTGCATTAAAATGGAAACGAAAGAAATAAATAGGCAGGAATATAAATTACGGATCGACAAAGTGACCGAATATATTCATCAAAACATAGACCAACCTCTATCATTGCATAAGATGGCAGGAATCGCGTGCTTTTCTCCTTTCCACTTTCATCGCGTTTTCACGTTTCTGACGGGCGAAACACCGACGGAATATATCAAACGCACCCGGATTGAAAAAGCAGCACTGCTACTACAGAATGACAGGCAACTGTCTGCGACCGAAATTGCCAGTCGCTGTGGTTTCAGCAGTTTATCACTCCTCAGCCGCAACTTTAAGCAACATTTCAATATCACTATCCGTGAATTTCGTTCACAGGAATAAACACCTAAAAAGACATGGAAAATCAGATTCTAATTTTTCGGACCTCCATCACGAAGAGACGCGACATCAAGCTCATCGGAAGTCTCCTGGCAAAGTTCCCGCAAATCACCCGATGGAATGTAGATTTCGAGGACTGGGAGAAGGTATTAAGAATCGAGTGCAGCAATATCACCGCACTCGAGATTTCGGAAACACTCCGGAATAGTCATATCTTTGCTACGGAGCTGGAATAAGCAGTTGTTTCAGTTCCTCCACCCCTTCAGAAGCTCCTTTCCGAAGGACATGTATCGAACGGGAAGTATGTGTGTCCACCGGCTTCGGGTCTATCAGATACACCTCTGCTCCTCTCGGTACATAATGCAGCAAACCTGCCGCAGGATATACATTGAGCGATGTGCCGATGATAACGAATATATCCGCCTTTTCTACATATCGGATAGCTGTCTCAATCTCCGGCACCGCCTCTCCGAACCAGACAATAAAAGGACGCAACTGAGTTCCGTCACCGGCCTTATCTCCCATTTTTACTTCATACTCTTCCGGCTTCAGTTCCTTTATATAATGAGGGTTATACGGGTCTCTGCTGGAGCAGACCTTTGTCAACTCACCATGCAGGTGAATGATATGGCTGCTTCCTGCCCGTTCGTGCAGATTATCCACATTCTGTGTGATAACCGCCACATTGAAATTCTTTTCCAGTTCCGCCAGCAGTTCATGTCCGCGATTCGGCTTCACTTCCAGCAATTGTTTCCTTCGTGCATTATAAAAGTTAATCACCAATGCCGGATCACGCTGGTATCCTTCGGGAGTAGCTACCTGCTCCACAGGATATTTATCCCACAAACCGCCCGCATCGCGAAATGTACTGATTCCACTCTCGGCACTCATGCCCGCACCTGTCAATACTACCAGATTCTTCATAACCGCTCCTCCTTATTATTAAAAGATATACAAATGTAATCAGAATCATTGAATAAAAGAAAACTTCCGCCCGCATAATCTAATCCAAGGTATACAAGAATTTAATACCGTCCATACGAAGACTTCGTGCCGGATATACTAAAATCTATTCGTCTGACTATAGTAATTCTTTCGTCTGACTATAGTCAGACGATAATTCAACTGTAGTCAGACGCAAGTTTAACTATAGTCAGACGAATAAATTCCAGCATAAACGAACTTAAAACAGTAAGAACACAAAGATTAAATCTTAGGAATGAAGGAATTAATTCCTTAAAGAAAAGAGACTAACTTTCACGGATATAAGAATTTTTAAATACTAAATGCTAAATCATTCAAATAAAACGTGTACTTTTGCGATTCATAAATTTGCAATTGATTGAAAGCTAAAACCATGAAGGTGATATGCTTCGATCTTCAACAAAAACATTATATGGATAAATTCAGTTACGCTATTGGCCTCGGAATCGGTCAAAACTTATTAAGCATGGGTGCAAAAGGCATCGCTGTAGATGACTTTGCACAAGCAATTAAAGATGTATTGGAAGGTAATCAGACGGCTATCAGCCATCAGGAAGCCCGCGAAATAGTGAACAAGTATTTCGAAGAACTGGAAGCTAAGATGGGCGCTGCCGCCATCGAACAAGGAAAAGCTTTCCTCGAAGAAAATAAGAAAAAGCCGGGCGTGGTTACGCTGCCCAGCGGACTGCAATACGAAGTGATCAACGAAGGCACAGGCAAAAAAGCGAAAGCTACCGATCAGGTAAAATGCCACTACGAAGGCACACTGATCGACGGTACACTGTTCGACAGCTCTATCAAGCGCGGAGAACCGGCTGTATTCGGCGTCAATCAGGTAATCCCGGGATGGGTGGAAGCATTGCAACTGATGCCCGAAGGTTCCAAATGGAAACTCTATATTCCGTCCGACCTTGCTTATGGCGCCAGAGGTGCCGGAGAAATGATTCCTCCCCACAGCACATTGGTATTTGAAGTAGAATTACTCGAAGTATTATAAATAAAAAATTTCAAAGCAAAATGAAAAAAGTTAGTATTTTTATGGCAATCGCCGCTGCTGCAAGTCTTGCTTCTTGTACAGCTCAAGCTCCTAAAGCAAATCTGAAAACAGACATCGACTCACTGTCTTACTCTATCGGTATGGCTCAGACTCAAGGTCTGAAAGGCTATCTGACAGGCCGTCTGGACGTTGATACTGCATATATGGCAGAATTCATCAAAGGTTTGAACGAAGGTGCAAACAAGACCAGCAAGAAAGACATCGCTTACATGGCAGGTCTTCAGATCGGTCAGCAGATCAGCAACCAGATGATGAAAGGTATCAACCAGGAACTGTTCGCTGGTGACTCTACCAAAACGATCAGCAAAGACAACTTCATGGCTGGTTTCATCGCAGGTACACTGGAAAAAGGTGGCGTGATGACTATGGAAGCTGCTCAGGAATATACTCGCACAGCTATGGAAACTATCAAAGCGAAAGCTATGGAAGAAAAATACGCTGACAACAAAGCTGCCGGTGAAAAATTCCTTGCTGAAAACAAAGCTAAAGAAGGTGTGAAAACTACTGAAAGCGGATTGCAGTACAAAGTAATCACTGAAGGTAAAGGTGAAATCCCTGCTGACACTTGCAAAGTGAAAGTGAACTATAAAGGTACTTTGATCGACGGTACAGAATTCGACAGCTCTTACAAACGTAACGAGCCTGCTACTTTCCGTGCCAACCAAGTAATCAAAGGCTGGACAGAAGCTCTGACTATGATGCCTGTAGGTTCTAAATGGGAACTTTACATCCCGCAAGAACTCGCTTACGGTTCAAGAGAATCAGGACAGATCAAACCGTTCTCTACTCTGATTTTCGAAGTTGAACTGGTAGGTATCGAAAAAGATAAGAAATAAGAAAGTATCTTTCTAAATAGAAAAAGGAAAGGGGTGCAAAGTCTTTGCACTCCTTTTTTTTGCTTTTTCCTATTTTTTTTCCCGTAAAAGAAGAATAATTAAAATAAATCTCTATATTTGCTTACTATTTGATAACAACAGGAAATTATAATTTATTATTATGGAAAAAATAGACAACCTCGACAGGCAGATTCTAGAGATTATTTCACAGAATGCCCGCATCCCTTTCAAAGACGTAGCAGCCGAATGCGGAGTGTCACGTGCAGCTATCCATCAACGCGTACAAAGACTGATCGACTTGGGCGTCATCGTAGGCTCAGGCTATCATGTAAACCCGAAATCACTGGGTTACAGAACTTGTACATACGTGGGAATCAAACTGGAAAAAGGTTCTATGTACAAATCAGTGGTGGCCGAGTTGCAAAAGATTCCGGAAATTGTGGAATGCCATTTCACTACCGGTCCTTACACCATGCTGACCAAACTCTACGCATGCGACAACGAACACCTGATGGACTTGCTGAATAACAAAATGCAAGAAATACCGGGTGTGGTTGCTACAGAAACACTGATTTCTCTGGAACAGAGTATCAAAAAAGAAATTCCTATCCGCGTAGAAAAATAACAGAATGGAATTCCTGAATGAATATCACCTTGCCGGGTTATTTATCGGAATTTGTACCTTTTTGATTATCGGCCTTTTTCACCCTGTTGTGGTAAAGGCCGAATATTATTGGGGCACCAAATGCTGGTGGATATTCCTGATACTAGGCATTGCAGGCGTCGCGGCATCGTTGAGCGTCGACAATGTCATTCTGTCTTCTCTGTTAGGGGTATTTGCCTTCTCCTCGTTCTGGACCATCAAAGAGGTCTTTGAGCAGGAAGACCGGGTAAAAAAAGGCTGGTTCCCCAAGAACCCGAAACGCAAATATAAGTTCTGAGAAGAGAAAGTATTGTAGTTTTTTATTGTTAGGACTTGCATATTTCAATAGAAAATACTACTTTTGTCACCGCATCCAGTAAACGGATACACCGGACTTGTAGCTCAGTTGGTTAGAGCAACAGACTCATAATCTGGAGGTCCCTGGTTCAAGCCCAGGCTGGTCCACAAAAAAAGGTTGTAACAACTTGTGTTACAACCTTTTTTTATATCCGGTATCGGAACCGAATCTATTGCTTCCTCTAATTTTCGCTTCCTTTCAGAGAATTTATTCCATGCCAAAGTATATGAGAATATACTAGTTCCCACAAAATTATGATTTTAAAGATACGGAAGAGGTAAATAAAACGGGCATCATTAAAGAAACCCTAGATAGGGACTGACTAAAAAGGCAATAGTATCTCCAATTCCCCTCCCTTCGGGAAGGAGGGGTGGCTGAAAGCCGGGGTGGTAGGTAGAACAAGGTTGTATCTATTTTACTATGAATGAAAGAATTGCGTATTCACCTACCACCTCCCCCTGCGGGTACTCCTCCTTCCCGAAGGAGGAGATTTAAGATACTACCGACTTTTTAGTCAGCCCCAAAAAAAATCCCATTTTGAAAACCACTCTTGGCACCAAAATGGGATAACACAAACAAAACAAACAATATTGGAGCGATTTTCACAAACAGCTTCCTTTTCTTAATCTATATTTCATAACACTTATTAGTTCTCTCTAATGTGAAAGTAATATTTTACCGCAAAAATATTATTTCTCCATTACATATAAAAAAGCTATATAATTGTAGTTATAAAAAATAATTTATTTAGATATAAAGATCTATCTAAAACTATTAAGAATAATTTTTAATAATCGAATAATTCTTTATTTATCAGCAATATACAGCAAACAATCATTTATACTGAAACAAAAAACAATCCATAAAAGCAAACACTGACTTTCGCATTCAAAACGCAAAAGCGAAGCAAACAACCTAAAATATTTCACTTTATAAAATCACAATCCCAGCATCACAAACAGAGTAAACTACTCAACAACTTTCCATTCTGAGATTTAATTTCTATATTTGGGAAATGTCCAACAAGCACTTATATATTTATCTATGACCGATACTATTTCATATCAATACGCTGCTCCGTCTGTCTTACAACGTTCGTCTGATCAGGACGAATTATTTCTGGCAAAATACAGTGAAATAGAAAAGAAAGAAGCTCCCTGTTTCTTTTGGGGGAAGCTGACACAACCTTATATGACGGCACGCTGCCTCATTGCGTTGTCCAACGTAGTACAATCCAGTTTTAATCTGACTCCTGCCCAGCTTTCCATGCTGAAAGACCCGATTGTGACGGCAGGAAATGAACGTTTACGCTTCGAAGGATTTTCGAATTGTGCAGGTGTATATGCCAGAGTCGACGTACTGCCCGACGGACACGACGGAGAGTTCCTGGAGAACGGAACAACGAATGTTGACTTCAATGCCGGTATGATTTCTGCACTGGGAAGCATCAGCAAACAAGAAAAAGTAGTGATGTCAGTCGGACCTAAGGAGGTAGGGCTTTACAATAAAGGTGAAAAAGTAATAGAACGCAAAGTACCGTTGCCCGTAAAATGGATAAAGGGGCTGACCACGGTACAGATTTACCAGTCTGTTGCCGAACGGATGTATTCGTTCAATCGCATACAGACTTTGCAACTCTTTCAGACACTCCCCAAAGGAACCGTGAAATGTGACTATTATTTGGTGATGCGCGGACAAAAACCGGCCTTTTCACCGGTGAAAAGTCTGAATGCCGTTTGTATCGGAGGGGTACATCGTCTGCGCCTGCTCGAACCCCTGTTGCCGTTTGCTGACGAGCTGAGAGTCTTTGTCCATCCGACGATGCAATCGACCATTTGGCAACTCTATTTCGGTCCGGTTCGTTTCAGCCTTTCCCTGTCGCGGGAATGCTGGCGCGGATTCTCCGGAGAAGGTGCGGCATTGGACGCCCTGCTTGAAGACGTCCCGGAGAAATGGATAGCAGCGATGGATAAATACAGTTACGCCAACCAGCAGTTCAACCCCACTCTTTTCGCTATTGAGGAGCACATTGATCTCGATAAGGTGGATTCTCTGTCTGCACGACTGGCAGCTATGGGGTTACTGGGCTTCGATCTGGATGATAATAGTTTCTTTTATCGTCGCCTGCCCTTTAAGACAGAGCGTATCCTGAGCCTCAATCCGCGTATGATAGCTGCCGAGAAGCTATTGGAAGAAGAGAAAGTGGAAATTATATCAAATGACGGAAATCGGACCGAAGCACGTGTCGCTGGGAGCGGAGGAGTAAGACATACGGTTATTCTGGACAGGGAAAGTGAGAAAGAACGCTGCACCTGTACCTGGTTTAGCGGCAATCAGGGAGAACGGGGAGCCTGCAAACATATTTTAGCAGTCAAAAAACGAGTACAATGGAAGAACTGAAACACGAATTGGAGAAACTAGCCAAAACTTATGTGGATACTCCGGAGAAAGAAGAAAAGATATTGATTCCTTTTATCAAGCGATTATTAGAACTCCCGATGAAAGAAAGACGGAAAGTGATTCCAACTATCGGAGAACTGCAATATGAAAGAGGAGAAGGTTGGATGACTTGCTGCGACCCTGCCCGAAGGCGTTTTCTTGCCGCAATTGAGTTTATAAGTGCCAATAAACGTGAGATGACCATGGCATACGAAATAGATTTTGAGCTACTCTGCAAACTGCTCCAGCTTTACCGCCCCACTTGGTTATCCGACTTCATTAATGGTGATCACTCATTCTATAGCTTCAACCTAAACTATCAAGAACTCATGCAGCTCGTAGATTTGGGGTATATAAAAGAGCTTTCTCCGAAGCTCTTGGGACAAATGGTCCCCTGGCAGATCAGAATAAGATCTTCCAACAGCAAAGAAGAAGAGACTTTCGACAGCAGCCCACTGCTGAAACGGGAAATCACCTTAAAAGAGCATATTTGGTACGTCTTCGAATATGAATCAAATCTCGGCTACCTGGACGATTGCGCCAAGCGTGCTTATAAAGAAGGGATTACGGTGCAGGACGAAAGTTTCAGCGCAATTCTCTATCGTTTCTCGCTCGACGGACATCTGGACAGAAACCGGCTTCTGCGAGCAACACTTTCCACCTTCAACCGAAGTTTTAAAAAAGACATGGTAAATTGGTTTGCCGGACTCTTTGAAGAATTGCAGCCAAGGGCGGAAGAACTCATATCCCTGCAAGAGGAAATCATGCAAGTGTTCACCTCTCCATACACCAAACCGGTGAATGTGATGTTACAACAACTAAAAAAGATTGCTTCCGAAGGCGGGTTCCGCTATCAGGAGTTTATCGAGCGTGCGACTACTCTTTTCTTTTCCAGCCCCAAAAACTCACTGCTTACTATTCATTCCATTTTTGAGCAGATCGTTGCCGGGCACCCCGAAATGAAAGAAGCGTGTTGCATCCCACTCTGCCAACTATTCCTGAAGAAAGATGAAAGCCTGCAAAAGAAAGCTGCCAGCTTTATATCAAAGTACGGAGACGCATCCTCTTCTACATTGCAAGAGGCATTGCTATCTTACCAATCCGAGATGTTCCAGAGCGTACAGGATATACTTGTTTCTTTCATGAAGCAACCTGCGGAAGAAACCGGCCTTCCCGAAACAACCTCCCAAGAAAAGGTTCGTATTTGTCGGGAAGACAACCGCATCCCGTTTCCTGCCAAGAAAGAAGATTTTCTGTTCCAGCTCAGCCGCCTGTTCGACATGAATGAAAGTTGGGAAACAGACACAACGATTGCCGCCCTCATCGCCTTCCATCCTCAGTTGGATGAAGAAGATTTCAGCCGGATGGAGCCTGTATTCCAACGGGCAGCCAACATCATTATCAACAGTTGGGCGGTATACGAGAACTTTCTTGCCACTTTCCTGCTGGAATATCAACGTTTATGGACACAAAAAGACACTGCCAACCAAGGATTCCTAAGTAAAATCTTCACCCGCCTGGAAGAAAGACTTAAAGGGATAGACGCAAACAGAGGAGCCTACGACGAACGTGCTTTCAAGCGTCTTGCAGACTGGCAGCCAACTTACAGCAATAGAACCTGTTTTGAACCTATCAAACAATTGTGGCTGGAAGTAATCCGTAAAATCAAAAAAGGCGACTCATTACCTTTACTCTCTACTCCGACACATAGCCCGGCATACATCCAGGCCACCGAACTTGTACGACGGCTCGCCGTTTATCAGGAAGCGAATGCAAAGCCTTGTTCATGGGACTTTCAGCTGGCCATAGCACGCTGCGCTTTAGAAGACAAGGAAGAAGCCATTGCTGTCGCCCGACAATTATTAAATAATGAATATCTGCATCTTTGTCTCTTTTTATTAGATAAAGGGACGCAGCCCGAACCACCGTACAATCATCCATCTGCCTGGCTTGCAGCCGGACTGGTGAAAGAGCCGGATACAGAATTTGAAGCCTTCAAAAACTTCTCCTGCAACACGCTGCCCCACAATTACCTGACAGGAAATTATGGCTGGAAAGAACCGGCACAGAAAGAAAATCAATATGCAGCAGATGTACGTCTGCTCCAGCTCGATTTCTACAAGTGGCATGAGTATGCAGAACACAACAGCCACCAGCTTTGGCAAGAACATCTGATCATCAACAGCAGATACAATATAGGCGATTCCGACTATATGGAACGTCTGTTCAGCTTCTTCCCCAACCAGCCGGAACCACTGGTTGCACAAATCATCAACTACTACATGGACTTCGGTTCACCGCAGGAAGAGAGCAAACGCAGTGTAGCCAATGCTTTACGCATGTTATTGTCTTTTCACTGTCCGCTTCGGGAGATGAGTTTACTGTTGCTGGGCGGAGGCCTGCTTTTTGTTGACAAAACCGTCCGTTCATACGCTGCGGAGCTATGGGTGGAAGGCATCGCTAACAACAGAATAGACAATCACCGGCTAGGAGAAATAGTAGCACGAATTATCAATATGGGCATTGTTCCGCTAAAACGCTTCACCACAGAAGTGTATGAAAGCATATACAAACGAAGCGCCTTTCACAATCAACAACTGGAAGAGTTACTCACTGTATTGATCGGCGGATTACCCGACAATCCGGTCACCGGACAAAAACAGTTACTCGAACTCTACGCGGAAGTGCTTCGCATGAACGGTCATTGCGTAACTGACGACAAAGTCCGCGAGCGCCTGGGAATGTGGAAAAAGAATGCTAATCTGAAAAAAGTAGTTACTGCATTAGGCAGGTGATAAGTGATAGGTATCAGGTAATAAGTAATAGGTAATATTGCTTGGTATCAGGTTTTTATCATTTCAGGTGATCTTAATTGATTTAAAGTAGACTAATTTATAAACACGGATATTGTTATCATATATCCTTCAATCAAAATTATAGCCATGACTGCACTAGAAACACAGCTTACCGAGATAGTAGAAAAAGAGCAAGGGCAGAAGATCATTCCTTTTCTGCAGAAACTGACACAGGAGGAGCGGGAGAGCCTCATTCCCTGCCTCAGCCGATTGGAAGAATACTATAATAAGTTTGTCCAGCTGGAAGAAAGGACATACGGTACGCGTGCCACGTCGGGACAGCATCACATTATTGATCTTGCCGCCCTTGTGATTTTTCCCCTCAAGGAATTTCGCAAACACGAATGGGGGATAAACACAGCGCATCTGAACGAGATAGCTGCATGGCATATTCCCACGTGGCTGGATAGTTATTTCGTTGAAGGTGAAGGTAAGGAGTTCGGAGGCTTCTACAATATGGACTACGAGATATTGATGGACTGGATAGAAAGGGGTATTCTCACCGTTTCCCCCTCTCCGCAGACGATAGCAGGTTATCTGGTTAACTATATCCACACTACCCCCGTATTAGAAAAGCGGGATATTACAATCAACGAGCACATCTGGTATTTGTTTGAATATGACTGCGGGCAAAACTGGCACGCCAATCCGGCCAAAGGATATCCTTATTATACATTCCAGCACTTCACCGAGAACGGAAAGTTAGACCGTATGCGTGTACTGAAAGAGTCTTTGCTGGCAATCAACCGGAACTTCAACAAGAACCTGTGCAGCTGGTTTGCCGGTATGTTTACGGCACTCAATCCCAGCGTTGAAGAACAACTGACATTACAGCCGGAGATGTTTGCCGCACTTTCTTCTCCCCATAGCCGACCGACCAATATCATCCTCGGTCTTCTGAAGAATCTGTGCAGCCATCCCCGGTTCCTGACAGATGATTTTCTGGATCAGACCGCTGTCCTCTTCGCTTCGGATGTAAAAGCTGTCCATCAAAACACGCTGGGAGTTCTCAGCAAACTGGCGAAAGAGAAAAAAGAATATCATGATGCCATCTGTTGCGCTGCCACACAAGGGTTGATGAGTCGCGACGAGTCTACTCAGAACAAGATAGTGAAACTGATTCAAACATTTGGAGAAACAGAGTCGCCCACATTGAAAGAAGCACTCTCTGCTTATGCAGAAACAATGCTGACCAGCACTAAAAAAGAGTTGGCAGCTTATCTGAAAGACAATGTTTCAGATGCTTTATCTACCGATAAAGTCTTGCTGACTACTCTTGACGAGCAGGCAAATGTCGCCTCCTTCGACTATGAACCGATGCCACCCATCCTTCGGGAAGACAACCGGATACAGGAAATTACTTCCATCGAAGACCTGATATTTCTGGCCAGCCAAATACTAGATTCCAATGAGTTATACCACTTCGACCTTTTCCTGAATGCGTTGGTAGAATGGAATGAGCAACTGGAAGCGAAACATATCACCCAATGGACACCTGTTCTTCAACGTGCCTATAAGTTACTTATCAATGGCGGAAGTTCACGCAACGGAATATTGGATTCTATGATGGCAACGTTCCTTATCGACTACGCAAAACTATTAATCAAGCGTTTCCCTGTAGAAGCAAAAGAACTGAGCACCCTGCACGAGAAAATGGTGCAGAAAGACGAACTTCAGAAAGGTCAGTGGAGATATCGCAATCTGCAGAGAATAACCATCCGCCAAAAGAGTAATAAAAGAACGGAATTTCCTATTCACAAACAATTACTGTGCCGGACATTAGACCTTTTGGAAAGCAACGAGAACCGACTTCCCATGCTATCCACTCCTACGCATACGCCTGCATTTATTGACCCCATAGTTCTGATAAAAAGACTCGGACAATATCAGCAGGCCAATGCCGAACCGGACGATATAGATATGCAGATAGCCCTGTCGAGGATGGCATTGAATGATTATCCCTCGCAAGACCTTCCGACTGTTCTTCAGGAACTGGAAGGGGAATACCAAAGTTTGTTTTCCTTCTTGATGGGAGCAAAAGATGCTGTTCCACAAGCTCCCTTCGCCCACCCTTCGTGGTGGATGACAGCAGGATTGATCAAATCACCGAAGACGGTTTATACTGAATTCAAAGATTTCTCTTATAGCAAAAGCTCACGCGAATTTCTGACGGGAAACTTCTCATGGTGGACTTTCCAAACGCCTCATTCATATACTGATTATCACAACAAAGTGGTCAACTGGACATCTTCAACCCTTAGTTTCAATGTTCCGGAAGGGGAGAACATCCACATCGTCAATAAAGGAAAGTATGATGAGAGAGTGAGTTATCACTCGTATGATCCGCATCCGCTACTGGTGGAAATGTATTCACAGATAGAACGTTATGACGATATACAAAACGATCTGCCCCGCCTTATATGGCTAGCTCCCAATACACCGGAACCATTGTTTGTATGGTGCATCCGCTGTGCCATTTATGATCCGATGCTAAATGAAGTGAGAGAAGTTGGTATCACCCAAGCCACTATAGAGGCACTTCACCAATTAAGGCACGAATGGCATGAGACCTCTTATCTGCTAGAAGCGAGTTGTATGCTGGTAGCCGACAAGACTTCCCGTTCTTATGCCGCCGGAATATGGACGGACCGTGTCAGCACAGGATGTATAGACAGTGCACGTATCGGCAGGATACTGGGTTCGCACCAACGTACCGGATGGGGACCTCTGAAAAGACTTACCGACTTGATACAACAGCAAATGATAAACATCAGCCCACTGCACAACCGGGAACTGGAGCTGCTGCTTACATCACTGATTGCCGAACTTCCGGAACAGCCTGTCAAGGAACTGAAGAAGCTGCTGGAAATATATTCGGAACTGTTGTCTGTCAATAACAGCAGAGTAACGGATGAACGTATTCTGCAACTACTCGAAATATGGAAGAATACGGCCAATCTAAAAAAAGTAATAGTCAGTATCAACCGCTGAAAATCCGGATAAATCACAGAAGAAGGTGTGCCGGTATTCAGACTATATTTGCATATAGGGTATAGTTACCGTTCATGCAGGGTATAGTAACCTAACATACAGGATATATATGTCCAACGTACAGGGGATATATATCCAATACGCAGGGCATATATGTCCAACGCGCAGGATATATAGATCCAACAAACAGCGTAAAAAAGGCTTTTTATTGGTGCTAAATTCAAAAAGAAGTATCTTTGGCACACAAAACCCAAAGGAGTAATGATGATGCTGAAATATAGTTTATCTGTCTTTTGCTTTCTGCTGGCAGGGTATTCCTGTGTACCGGGGCATAAAGAGACGAAGACATCTGCAAAGGTCGAAACAACGTGCACAGACTCTATATGCGCAGGACCCGGAGATATAAGCCCCGAAGGTACAGCATCCGACTGTATATCCTTTGCTCATGCGGACTCCATTGATGCAGATTCTATTTATACATCCCCCTCGCAGAAAAATGAATCCGCCAGCACACTAGTTCCAAAACATCAGAAAAGCCCGATGGCTCTTTACATGGATTCTCTGGGACTAATAAACATAGCGGAGCTGGACAACAGCATCGCCATCAGCCTAATGTACACAAAAGCGGATAACTTCACCGGAGAAATTCTTTATGACGACCTGTCCGAAGCCTATCTGCATCCTCATGCGGCGTATGCCCTCTTAAAAGCACAAGAAGCACTGAAGGCACTGCATCCATCTTACAGTCTCATTATTTACGACGCTGCACGTCCGATGTCCGTACAGAGAAAAATGTGGGATGTGGTCAAAGGAACTTCCAAATACAGATATGTCTCCAACCCCAACCGTGGAGGCGGACTTCATAATTACGGCCTGGCGGTAGACATCAGCATTCAGGACTCGCTGGGGCGACCGTTGCCTATGGGCACAAAGGTAGATCATCTTGGAGTAGAAGCACACATCACCGAAGAAGGCGAACTGATACGCAACGGAAAAATCACCGAAACGGAACGTCAGAACCGGATATTATTGAGGAAAGTAATGAAAGCCGTCGGATTCCGTGCATTGCCCAGCGAATGGTGGCATTTCAACTTCTGCAGCCGGGAAGAAGCCCGGAAGAAATACAACGTAATACCATAACGAATACCACCATATAACGCCGAATATAAACAACCTATGATGCAAATATCCCCCGAAACCCAGCTCTTTATCCGCGAACATCAGACGGATGATGTACGTGTTCTGGCCCTGCAAGCCCGGAAATACCCGAATGTAGATATGCCGACCGCCATCACACAGATAGCAGGAAGACAAGTTGCCGCCGAAAAGATTCCATCATGGAGCGACATGGATGATATATGGTACCCGAAGCACCTGTCACTGGAGCAATGTTCGTCAGAAGTCACCGCCCGCTACAAAGCAACCCTTCTAAAAGGTAACTCCCTGACGGACCTGACCGGAGGATTCGGAATAGACTGCGCTTTCCTTGCTGCCAAATTCAAATCCGCCATTTACGTAGAACGCCAGCAGGAACTCTGCGAGATAGCAGCACACAACTTTCCCATCCTGAACCTAAACCATATCAACGTAAAGAACGAGGACGGAGTGAGTTATCTGCAAGCTATGTCTCCGGTAGACTGCATCTTCCTCGATCCTGCCCGCCGCAACGAGCACGGAGGAAAGACTGTTGCCATCTCAGACTGTGAACCCGATGTAGCCGAACTGGAAGAACTCTTACTGAACAAAGCGGGACAGGTCATGGTCAAACTCTCGCCCATGCTGGACTTGTCATTGGCATTGAAAGAGTTACAACACGTACAGAAAGTTCACATCATATCTGCCAATAATGAATGCAAAGAATTACTACTGATACTCGGACAAGCATCGGTAGAAGAAATATCCATCCATTGCGTAAATCTCCCTACCAAGGGGATACAGGAAGAACAGCATTTCGTATTCACCCGCGAACAGGAGCAGTGCAGCGAATGCAACTATACCAACGTACTGGAAAATTATCTCTATGAGCCGAACGCTTCACTCCTGAAAGCCGGAGCTTTCCGCAGCATCGCCTCCGCATTTCCTGTTAAAAAACTGCATCCTAACAGTCATCTTTATACTTCTGATGTGTTGGTCGAGAGCTTTCCCGGCAGGGCTTTCCACATCATTAGTCAGTGCAGCCTTAATAAAAAAGAACTAAAAGAAAGTCTCGGAGACTTGAAAAAAGCAAATATCACAGTACGTAACTTTCCGGCTACGGTTGCCGAACTCCGTAAACGAATCAAATTGTCGGAAGGTGGAGACACTTATCTGTTTGCCAGCACCTTAAACAACGGACAAAAAGTACTGATCCGCTGTGAGAAAGCCTGAGTCTGTAATAGCATTACAACACAGCCCCTTCCTGCACCATTACATCAGTATATGAAATAGGAACGATAAAAAAGGATAAGGATCACTCAGCTGTCCTTAAAATCCCAGACTGAATTTCCCGAAAAATAAATGAGAGTGAATTCTAAGTCCTCTCCAAACAATATCTATAAAATCTTACCCAAGTTTACGAACATTAACGTATCCTTGGGTAAGTTTGTATATAGACATAACTACTCTTCAGAAGTGTATAGCTACTTCCTAAACCTAAGATATTTTCGAAGTTAAGGACCTTTTTATTATACGGCTAATGTTACAAATGGAGTCTGCCTTCGTATCACAGCAAAAGACCTTGC